>NZ_AP027742.1:2400000-2755795 GCF_030296775.1 Claveliimonas bilis
TCAAATCCGATCCTTCTAAGTGCTGCAGCCATCTTTCCTTCTACATCTGTTCCCATGGGATATCCAAACTCTTCTCCAAGTCCCGCTCTTACGGAAGGAGCAGTCTGAACCACTACATATTTATCCGGATCTGCAATCGCTTCTATGATCTGATTTGTATAATCTTTTTCATACAATGCCCCTGTAGGACAGACTGCAATACACTGTCCACAGGATACACAACTGGTCTCCCCCAGCCCCATATCAAATGCGGATCCGATAAATGTATCAAATCCCCGGTTGTTGGGTCCGATCACACCGATCCCCTGGGTCTTTTCGCACACTGCCACACAGCGCCGGCACAAAATACATTTGTTGTTGTCGCGGATCATATGAGCAGCAGAATCATCCAGCTCATAATGATTGGTTTTTCCTTCAAAATAGTTCTCATCCTCTACTCCGTACTCCCTGCAGAGCTGCTGAAGCTCGCAGTTTCCGCTCCTTACGCATGAGAGACATTTCTTATCGTGATTGGACAAAAGAAGCTGGAGCGTTCTCCTTCTTGACTTGATCAGTTTTGGTGTGTTGGTGTACACTTCCATTCCTTCCGTCACCGGATATACACAGGCTGCCACCAGGTTTCTGGCTCCCTTGACTTCCACCACACACATACGGCATGCACCGATCTCATTGATTTCCTTCAGGAAACACAAAGTCGGTATCTTAATTCCTGCCAGATGTGCCGCTTCAAGAATGGTGGAGCCGGCTGGAGCGGATACTTCAAGACCATTGATTTTTAAGTTTACGTTTTCCATATTCTCCATCCTCCATTATTCTTTGTAAATAGCACCAAAACGACATTTCTCCATGCAGGCGCCGCATTTCACACATTTCTCCTGATTGATCACATGCGGCTCTTTTACCTTGCCGATGATAGCGTCGTTCGGACAGGTTCTTGCACACAGAGTACATCCTTTACATTTATCTGCATCAATCCGGTACTGCAGAAGATCCTTACAGACTCCTGCCGGACATTTCTTGTCTACAATATGAGCGATATATTCGTCCCGGAAATACCGCAGGGTGGAAAGAACCGGATTGGGAGCTGTCTGCCCCAGCGCACACAGAGAATTGGATTTCAGATGTTCTGCCAGTTCTTCCAGGCGATCGAGATCCTCCATGGTTCCCTGACCCTTGGTGATCTTTTCCAGAATTTCCAGCATGCGCCTTGTTCCCACACGGCACGGCGTACATTTTCCACAGGATTCATCCACTGTAAATTCCAGGAAGAATTTAGCGATATCCACCATACAGGTATCTTCATCCATAACGATCAGTCCGCCGGATCCCATCATGGAACCAATGGCGATCAGGTTATCGTAATCAATAGGAACATCAAAATGCTCTGCCGGGATACAGCCGCCGGACGGTCCTCCGGTCTGGGCCGCTTTGAATTTCTTGCCTCCCGGGATTCCTCCTCCGATCTCCTCTACAATCTCCCGGAGTGTAGTTCCCATTGGAATCTCCACAAGTCCCGTATTGTTTACTTTACCGCCGAGGGCAAAAACTTTTGTTCCTTTGGACTTCTCCGTTCCCATAGATGCAAACCATTCCGGTCCGTTCAAAATGATCTGCGGAATGTTTGCGTAAGTTTCCACATTGTTAAGGATCGTCGGCTTCTGGAACAATCCTTTCAGCGCCGGGAACGGCGGACGGGGACGAGGCTCCCCTCTGTTTCCTTCAATGGATGTCATAAGAGCAGTCTCTTCGCCGCATACAAAGGCACCGGCTCCAAGACGAAGCTCAATATCAAAATCAAATCCGGTTCCGAAAATATCTTTTCCCAGAAGACCGTATTCTCTTGCCTGACCGATGGCAATGTTCAAACGCTCTACCGCGATCGGATATTCTGCACGCACATAGATATATCCCTGGGATGCTCCGATAGCGTATCCTGCAATTGCCATAGCTTCCAGTACAACATGGGGATCACCTTCCAGTACAGATCGATCCATGAATGCACCGGGATCCCCTTCATCTGCATTACAGCAGACATATTTCTGATCCGCCTCATTTGCCGCTGCAAACTTCCATTTCAGACCTGTGGGGAATCCTGCTCCTCCCCTTCCTCTAAGTCCGCTGTCCAGAAGGATCTGGATCACATCCTCCGGTTTCATCTCTGTCAGCACTTTTCCGAGCGCCTCATAGCCTCTTGTACCGATATATTCTTCAATATTCTCCGGATTGATCACACCGCAGTTCCTAAGGGCGATTCTGTGCTGTTTCTTATAAAACTTTGTCTCCTGCAGGGGAAGCACTTCCGTTCCTTTTACTGTCTCATCATAGAGGAGACGTTTTACAACTCTTCCTTTCAGCAGATGTTCCGATACAATTTCCGGGATATCTTCCTCCTTTACCATGGAATAGAAGGAACCTTCCGGGTATACGATCATAATAGGGCCTAAGGCGCACAGGCCGAAACATCCTGTTTTCACAACGCCAACTTCATTTTCCAGCCCCTGCTTTCTGATTTCTTCTTCCAGTTTCTCTCTGATCCTCTGGCTGCCTGAGGAGGTACATCCGGTTCCTCCACAGACCAGTACATGTGAACGATACATATGTAACCTCCTTTTATTCTTTACTGATTTTTTCCGCTGCAAGCGTATATTTTGTTACAACCTGCCCGCCCTTAAGATGCAGGCGGAACACTTCCATTGCCTTTTCCGGCGTCATTTTCACATAAGTAACCTTTTCTTTGCCCGGCTCCATCACCTCAACAATCGGCTCATACTGACAAAGTCCGATGCATCCGGTCTGGGTTACGTTAATATTATTTAATCCTTCCTCCTGTACAGCATCTGCCAGCGCTGCCAGAACCGGGCGGGCGCCGCTTGCGATTCCGCAGGTTGCCATACCCACAACTACTCTTGTCTGTGTCGCATCTTCGGAGCGGAAGCCGACTTTTCCCTGCATTTTCTCTCTAATTGCCCGTAACTCTTCCAGAGATTTCATACTCTTCCTCCATTTCTTTTTCAGATCTTTCCGTTACAAATTTTTCCCTCCGCTTACTTCCCTGTGATTTTCCTTAAGATAATCCATAATGAATGCGGAAACTTCCGGGGAATGAAGCGGCACATCGCCTAACATTTCTTTCATCTCTCTTGTATCGAGGACAAATTCCCGGCCATCGCACGCATAACGATACCGAAAATCCACTTCCTCATGGTATACCATCAGATTATGTACAGTCATACTCATATCGCCAAGAGGCATTCTGTCAATACTGGACAGGACAAACCGGGCGGTAAGGACCGTCCCTTTCCCTTTCTTGGATGTAATCTGAAAGCTCCCTCCTGATATTTCCGCTGCCTGCTTAAAAAACGGAACACCAAGCCCTACCTTGCGCGTTGTCCGGGTAGTAAAAAAGGGATCCGTCACTCTTTGCACCTGTTCAGGGTCCATACCGGATCCGTTATCTTTGATGGTAATACTAAGAGAATCTTCTGCAGTACTGACTGCAACTTCTATTTCGACAAAAGCTGCTCCCGCACGGACAGAATTTTCCGCCGTATCAAGAACATGCAATGATATTTCCGGCAGCATAGGCTATTCGTACTTTGCCAAAATATCGTCAATATCATCTACTTTTAACCTGCCATATACATCGTCATTGATGGTCATGACAGGGGCCAGACCACAGGCACCGATACAACGGCACGCATCCAGGGAAAACTTACCGTCGGGGGTACATTCTCCTCCCACGATCCCCAGCTTTTCCATCAACTTATTGTAGATGTCGCCGGAGCCCTTTACATAGCATGCCGTGCCAAGACAGACGGAAATCTTATATCTGCCCTTGGGACTTAACGTAAACTGAGAATAAAATGTCGCAACGCCATAAATTTTTTCCAGCGGTATTCCCGTTTCATTGGAAATGATCTTCTGCACTTCTATCGGAAGATATCCGTAAATATCCTGCGCCTTTTGCAGGATAGGCATAAGCGCACCTTTTTCATCTTTCATTTCGCGGATCACTTCCAGCAGTGCCTGTTCCTGTGCTTCAGTTCCGCGAAACGGAACTGATGTTTTCTTAGAAAGCATTTCTGAACCTCCCTTGTTTGTATTTTGTCTGAAAATTGCCCAGCGCTCCTATATAGAGGCTGACTATTGTTTATAACACATTCTACCACAGTACATACTAAATATCCACTTATTTTTTCCTTATATTTTGTTAAATTTGTTTACATTCAAGCTATTTTTTTCACAATCATGTCAATAAATGCACAATATTTAACCTCGTTTTTTATATATTTTATACAAAATGTATTGATTTGCCATATTCTCAATGCTATACTTTATTAAAGTCAATTGTTTCATATTAGTATTCTGTTTTGCAGGAGGTTCCTATGATAATCAGAGAAATCCAATCGCTCCTGAAGGCCCGTATTCTGGAGGGCGAAGCACAGCTTGACCACACTGTCTCCGAAGCCTTTGCCTCGGATATGATGAGTGATGTGCTGGCTTATGCTTCTCCCCATTCCGCCCTTCTCACCGGCCTTTGCAATCCGCAGGTCATACGTACTGCAGAAATGATGGATATGCCGTGCATTATTTTTGTCCAGGGAAAATCCCCCGGCTTAGAGGCTCTTGCTCTTGCGGGAGAAAGGGATATCTGTATTTTGCAGACATCTTTGGACATGTTCTGCGCATGCGGTATCCTGTATACTCACGGACTGCCTGGAGGTGGTGCGCATGAGTAAAACACTGACATTTGAATATCAGGTTCCGGGCGATGATTTTACCCGCGCCGGCGAAGCAAGCAGCAGCGTAAAGAATAAGCTGAAAATGATGGGTGTAGACAGCACAGTGATCCGCAAAGTGTCCATTGCCATGTATGAAGGAGAGATCAACATGGTGATCCACGCAAACGGCGGTACAATCAAAGTACTGGTCTCTGATGACAACATCCGGATCATCCTTGCCGACACCGGCCCCGGCATTCCCGATGTGGAAAAAGCCATGCAGCAGGGATACTCTACCGCTCCGGAGGAAGTTCGTTCTCTTGGCTTCGGCGCCGGAATGGGACTTCCCAATATGAAGAAGTATTCTGACGATATGAAGATCGACACCATAATCGGAAGCGGAACTACCGTCACCATGGATATCCATATGTAAGAGATTCATCAAAAGGACTGACAGGAAGGAGGCACTTCAGCTTTGGATCATAACGATAAATTTATAAATTCTGTAAAACTGGATAAGGACGCCTGCACCGGCTGCATCAACTGCATCAAATACTGTCCCACCCAGGCAATACGGGTACATAACGGCAAGGCTTCCATAAATCCGGATTTCTGCGTGGACTGCGGACGGTGTATCCGCTACTGCCCCAACCATGCCAAAATACCTGTATCTGACTCCCTGGAGGAGATCACACATTATAAATACACAGTGGCTCTCCCCGCCCCTTCCCTCTATGCGCAGTTCAACAATCTGACAAACATAGATATTGTGTTAAATGCCCTGATCTCTATGGGATTTGATGATGTTTTTGAAGTGAGTGCGGCAGCGGAGCTTGTTTCGGAAATGACAAGAAATTACATTGCACAGCATCGGGATGAAGCTCCTTTCATCAGTACAGCCTGTCCCACCATTGTCCGTATGATCCGGGTTCGCTTTCCTACGCTTATCCCCCGTCTTCTGCCCCTTAAGCCTCCTGTGGAGATCGCAGCCGAGATTGCCAGAAAAAAGGCAATGGAAAAGACAGGACTTCCCGCTTCGGATATCGGGATCTTTTTCATTTCTCCCTGTCCTTCCAAGGTAACTTATGCCAAAGCACCTCTTGGCATTGAAAAAAGCCAGATTGACAAGGTATTGGCGATCAAGGACGTTTACCCCGTCCTCTTAACTCATATGACCCACGATGAGTCCCGCCTGAAGCCGCTTGCCGCCTCCGGCCGTATCGGAATTGGCTGGAGCAACAGCGGGGGAGAGGCAGCCGGGCTGATCACAGACAATTATCTGGCAGCTGACGGCATTATGAACGTCCTTCGCGTCCTGAGCGATCTGGAAGATGAAAAATTTTACGGTCTGAAGTTCGTGGAACTGAATGCCTGCAACGGCGGCTGTGTCGGCGGCGCTTTGACGGTGGAAAATCCCTACATTGCCACTGCAAAGACGAAGAAGCTGCACCGCTATCTTCCTGTGTCCCGCACCCACTCCAACATGTATCCCGATGTGGATTATCACTGGGACAGCTATGTGGAATACGAGCCTGTATTCCGGCTTGGGAAGACATTCCGGGAAAGTCTGGAAATGATGGGCATGGTAGAAGAGCTGACAGAACAGCTCCCCGGCCTGGACTGCGGCTCCTGCGGTGCGCCCACATGCCGTGCTCTGGCCGAAGATATTGTAAGGGGCGAGGCAGACAGAACCGACTGTATCTATGTATTTTTTGAATATATCGGAAATCTCTCCCGGGAAATTTCCTATACGGCGCGGAATCTTACTTCTTCTGAAGACGGATCTGAAATTTCCAGGGAAGACCTGGAAGACTATGTAAAAAAACTGGAGGCAGAGTTAAAGAGAAAGGATGTGTAAAAATGGCTTCTGTACAGGATCTTATCAATTCCGGAATATTCCATACCGAAAATCCGGGGAGAAGCGAACAGCCGATCACCCGTGTATTTTGCTGCGACCTCTTAAGCGTCGCCATGGGGAAAGCGCCTTCCGGCTGCGCCTGGGTCACAGTCATTGGCAACCGGAACACCCTGGCTGTCGCTTCTCTTGCAGATGTATCCTGCATCGTCCTTGCGGAAGGGGCCTCTTTTACAGAGGACGATATGCAGTGTGCCAAAGAGCAGGAAATCGCAGTATTTTCCACGGATCTTCCTGTCTTTGAAGCCGCGCTGAAGGTTCATCAGCTGTTATGATCCCGCTCTATTATGACCTGCACATCCATTCCTGCCTGTCGCCCTGCGGAGATGACGATATGACCCCTTCCAACATCACCGGCATGGCCGCAGTCAAGAATCTGGATGTCATTGCACTTACGGATCACAATTCCTGCAGGAACTGCCCTGCTGCCATAGAGGCTGGCAAACGTCTGGGAATCACAGTCCTTCCCGGCATGGAACTCACTACATCGGAAGAGATCCATGTCCTTTTCCTGTTTGCCTCCCTCGGTCGCGCCCTTTCCTTTGACGCCTATGTGTATGAGCATCTTCTTCCCGTAAGAAACCGCCCGGAAATCTTCGGCACTCAGCTGATCGTAGATGAAAATGACAAAGTGTCCGGATCCCTGGATAAACTTCTGATCAGCGCCACAGACATCCCTTTTGATGAAACGGGAAAGCTGGCTGACTCCTTTGGCGGCATCTGTTTTCCGGCCCATCTTGACAAGTCCTCTACCAGCCTGATCTCCAATCTGGGAGCGATCCCGCCGGACAGCACCTTTTCCTGTGCAGAACTGAAAGATATGAAAAATCTGCACCGGCTGAAAAGAGAACACCACTATCTGGAAAACTGCCGGATTCTCTCCAGCTCGGACGCCCACTATCTATGGGATATTGCAGAGCCAAACCTGCAGATCTATGCCCGTTCAAAGTCTCCTTCTGATATCTTGGAAGCACTTGGCCGCGGTGTTTTAAGATGAGCAGGAACGCTTTTAGAAATGCTTGACTTTTGAAAAACGCCATGCTATTATTTATCCTGTTAAAAGTAAAACTAAATACATTCAGGTGCCTGTAAAGTCTGTGTGTGCAGCCTTGTACAGGATAATAGGGAAACAGGTGCAAATCCTGTACGGTCCCGCCGCTGTAAGGAAGGAGCGATTTTTATTATGCCACTGTATCTTATGCTGTGATATGCGGCAGATATGGGAAGGGAAAAACCGTGATGATCTCCAAGTCAGAAGACCTGCCTGTCTGTATGGAACTGCCGTCTGTCACGGAGTATGACACAAGGTATAAAGGAAGCAAAGTTTTCGTTCTTTTGCTTCTCTTTTTGGTGCCCTTGTTCTTCCCACGACAGGGGCATTTCTATTGACTGTAGAATATAATCTAAAGGAGGAGCATTTTATGACAAATCGATCCATGACACTTTATGAGAAAATGCTGGTATCTTTAACAGCTGTCCTGGCCCTGTCCCTGGGGACGGCCCCCAGCGTACATGCCATGCATATTATGGAGGGCTATCTTCCCGGCGATTCCTGCATCGCCTGGGGCGTTATCTGCCTTCCCTTCCTTTTAGCCGGCTTTTTCTCTATTCGCCGAACACTTGCGTCCAACCGGAAAGCGCTGGTTCTTCTTGCCATGTCCGGAGCATTCATTTTCGTTATTTCTTCTTTGAAGATCCCTTCCGTAACCGGAAGCTGTTCCCACATGACAGGTACCGGCCTGGGAGCTATTTTATTCGGCCCTTCTGCTGTAAGCATTCTGGGCCTCATTGTGCTTTTGTTCCAGGCAATTCTCCTGGCTCACGGAGGGCTTACTACTCTTGGCGCAAACACCTTCTCCATGGCTATTGCAGGACCCATTTTATCCTGGCTCATTTATACGATCTGCAAAAAGCTCAAAATAAACCGGCGTGTCAGCATCTTTCTCGCTGCTGCCCTGGGTGATCTTTTCACCTACTGTATTACCAGCATTCAGCTGGCGCTTGCCTACCCGTCCCAGCAGGGAGGATTCCTCACATCTGCTGTAAAATTCCTGGGCGTGTTTGCTCCCACACAGCTTCCCCTTGCTGTCATCGAGGGAATCCTGACCGTTGTCATCGTCATTGCTCTGGAAACCTATGCACAGCCTGAGCTGAAGTTGATCGGATATCATAAGGAGGCAAAAACATATGAGTAAAAATAAACGAACCGTCATTCTTTTACTGATCCTCGCTGTTCTTCTGGTGATTTCCCCTCTGTTTTTCCAAAAAGACGCTGACTTCGGCGGATCCGACGACGCCGGAAGCGTCATGGTGGAAGAAGTCCAGGGAGAAGCCTATGAGCCCTGGTTCACGCCTGTCCTTGAAACCTTCCTTGGCGGGGAAGTTCCTGGAGAAATAGAAAGTTTGATCTTCTGCGTACAGACCGGTATCGGCGTAGGGATCATCGCATTTTTCATGGGAAGATTTGTAGAACGAAAAAAATGGATGAAGGATACGGATCCAACCGAAGATTAACGCTTGTATCCGTCAGGAGGCTGTTTCCATGTCACTTATTGATAAATTATGCTATACGTCCAAACTGCGATATACAAATGCCGGAGAAAAGTTTTTCTTTTCTCTGGCCTCTTTGTGCTTCTGCATCGTCAGCCGTTCTGTCCTTGTAGCCTTGATCGTCCTTTTGGCATCCTCCTGCCTTACCATAAAAAAAGGCGGTATTTCTCTCCGTTACTACCGGAAACTGATGGAGATCCCTTGCGCCTTTTTACTCGTCAGTACAGCGGCCATTATTGTAAATATCTCTTCCGTTCCCCTTGACGCATTTGCCCTTCCTGTGGGATCCTGGTACATAAGCGGAAGCTGGGAAGGGATTTATCGCGGGATCCAGCTCATCCTCACTGCCCTTGCCTGTGTTTCCTGTCTGTATTTCCTGTCCCTTAGCACTCCTGTGACAGACATGGTTTCCGTTTTGGAATCCTGGCATATCCCCTGGCTCATCATTGAACTTATGATGCTGATCTACCGGTTCATTTTTCTCCTGCTGGAAATTGCTTCCTCCATTTCCTGTTCCCAGCGCTCGCGGCTGGGGAACAGGAATTTGAGCACTTCCATAAAATCATATGGTCTCCTGGCCTCCTCTTTGTTTATTCTTTCTATCCGGCGGGCCAGCACTGTATACGACGCGATGGAAGCCCGGTGCTATAATGGCAGGATCCATGTTTTAAAAGAGCATCACCCCGTCAGACGCAAAGAAATCCTCTGGCTCATCTTATTTGAAGGGGTTCTTTTCCTGATCACTGTATTTGATGCCAGGCTATCAGAAATACTTTTCAGAATGTGGAGGTAATCTTATGAGAGATATCATACTGGAAGCCCGAAACCTTTCTTATTCCTATGAGGACTCATCCTCTCCTGCCTTAAACGGTCTCTCTCTTTCCGTCGCCCGCGGCAGCAAGATCGCCGTTATGGGAGCCAACGGTTCCGGAAAATCCACCTTCTTCTTATGCTGCAACGGAATCTTAAAACCGGATCAGGGAGAACTCCTTTTCAAGGGACAGCCGGTATCTTACCGCAAAAAAAATCTGCTGGAACTTCGCAGCAAAGTGGGAATCGTCTTTCAAAATCCCGACACCCAGCTTTTCTGTGCCAGCGTCTATCAGGAAATTTCCTTCGGACCTCTCAATCTGGGTATTCCGGAAAAAGAAGCCGCAGAAGCGGTAGAAAATATCATTGAAACACTTGAGATCACAGACTTTCGCCACCGCCCCGCCCACGCTTTAAGCGGCGGACAAAAAAAGCAGGTGGCGCTTGCTGACATCCTGGTAATGAAACCGGAAATCATGATCCTGGACGAGCCCTTTGCCGCCCTGGATCCTGTCCACACCCGGATCATCCGCCAGCAGATTGACAAAATGTGCGCTTCCGGCATGACTGTGCTCCTGGCAACTCACAATACAGACTATGCCCTGGAATGGGCCGATGAAGTTGTCCTTTTAAAAAACGGACGCGTCCTAAGTCAGGACCGTCCTGACAAAGCGCTTACAGATGAAGAACTTTTAAAAGAGACGAACCTGGAACTTCCTTCCGTGATCCGCCTCCATAAATTTCTGTGCAGCCGGGGGATGGCTGATCCTTCTTTGCCTGTCCCCAGAAACATGGATGAACTGGAAAAAGAGCTGCTTGCTGTCAGATCCTGAAACCTCTTCTGCCGCTTAAAACTCCCGCATCTTAAAAGGACCATGGCTTACGCCACGGTCCCTCTTTTATTTGCAAAGTTTTCATATTCTTTCTTTTCCATAATGTCCACAATAATATCTACCATATCATACACCTCTGTATAGGAGATATAAAGTGGAACCGGAGCCAGTCTGATCACATCCGGGAACCGGAAATCCGGAATAATATTTCTTGCTTTCATTGCCGCATTGATGCGGATCGCATCCTCATGCACCAGCGCAACATGGCCGGTACGTTTGGAATCTTCCCTGTAATTTCCTACGGAAAATCCATATTTTGAAAGTCTGGTATCGATCAGATACATCAGATATTCTGTGATATCCAGGGATTTCTTCCGCAGATTTTCAAGGCCTGCTTCTTTGATCATTTCAAGGCTTCCTTCCAATGGCGCCATAGAAAGAACCGGCTGTGTTCCTGTCTGCCATCCTCCTGCATATTCTGCATGTTCAAAATACTGCTCCAGATTGAACTGTGTATCCTTTCTGTTTCCATGCCATCCTGCAAGTCCCGGTTCCATGGAAAAATGTTTCTTATTGATATACAGACCTGCAATCGCTCCCGGGCCGCCGTTCAGGTATTTGTATGTACACCACACTGCAAAATCCGGCTGGATCTCCTTAAAATCATGGGGAACTGCTCCAATAGAATGGCAAAGGTCAAATCCTACATAGATTCCTCTTTCATGTGCAGCGTCTGCAATCTTTTTCATATCAATGAGCTGGGCGCTTCTGTAGAGAGCAGAAGGAAGAAGAACAAGGCATACGTCATCTGTCATCGCTTCAATCACATCGTCCTCATAAATATATTCTCCGTCCCGGCTCTTTACCACTTTCAGACATTCATCCGGATCATATCCATGTACGCGGATATTGCTGTATACCGCATACCGGTCTGTCGGGAAATTCAAGTCATCCATAATAATCTTATTTCTTTCCGGAGTCGGCTTATAGAAAGTAGCAATCGCCTGATGCACATTCATTGTTGTGCTCATGCAGATAGTCACCTCTTCCGGATCCGCATTTACAAGGGGTGCACACATTGCTCCCAGTTTATCCTGATACAGGAAGTAATCATATTTCTCCCACATATCAATTCCGGCCTTTTTCCACACTTCCAGCGCATTCATCAGCGCTTTTTCCGCATCTTTGCTGCACAATCCAAGAGAGTTTCCGTCCATGTAAATGACACCCTCCTGCTTATAAAACCTCTGCTGGAAATCCTTCAACGGATCTTCCTGATCCTTTTTCTGCGCAAACGCTCTTCCATCTTCATATTGTCTCATATTGGTCTCCTTTCTGATCTCACCCCACGAAATCATATACCTTTTTCACTTTTTAATTTTGGGCTTTTCCTACAACATCATTTTCGTCAAACTCTTCGTACTTCTTTTTCTTAATATATTTTGTATAGATCATTCCTGCAAAAATGACAACTCCCGCATATCCGGAAATCGGATAGATAATGCTGATCATAGTGGAAAAGGACAGCTGCCCTCCAAATATACTTACAATCGCCGTCACAATTGCAGCCACACGATATGGTGTACTCTTGGAGTCAGAAGAAATTTTATTACATACTGTATAGAGCATCGGAACTGCAGTAGTGTAGATTGCCCCAATCAGAAGAACAGAAAATATCTGTCCGAAAATCGGATGAATTGACGCTGCCACAAACAGAGACGGAATCTCAAGATTATAAACATCGCTTAAGTTTGCAAGCAGTCCGAAGTTCAGGATCATAACTGCGATCAAAAATGCTCCGCCTCCAAAGATTCCTCCCAGCAATGCATTCTTTCTGTTGGTAGCGGTAGACTTTCCAATGTCAGCAAGGTAGGGAACCACTCCGGTCACTGTATATGCCCCGTACATAAATCCGGATACCGCCCAGTTATTGAAATTATTACGCACTTCCACCTGCTTCAGCGTAGCATCCGCCTCTGCAATTCCTGCCGGGTTACTTACAATAGAGATAATGCCTATCAGAATCGTCACAGCCAGAAGCACCGGAGCAATATATCCCACGATCTTTACCAGCTTGTTCAGTCCCAGAAGAACGGTCAGAAGCGAAACAATGATCATAAATGCCCGTCCGATATTTCCATTGACACCATAGTACTCTTCAAACGTAGACCCTGCCCCTGATATCATAGTGGAATATACAAAGAACAACATGATCGGAGTAAACCATTCCATGACAAATCCCAAATACTTTCCAAGGTAAAAGTTGAACATCTTACCTGAATTGTGAAGCTTAAGTTTCCGTCCATCTTCTACGATCACAGTAACAAACCATACATACAGCAAAAGCGCAATAATCCCAGCACCTATACTTCCCAGTACCCCGTGTCCGGTAAAATACTGCATACACTCTTGCCCTGAAGCGAAACTTGAACCAATAACAAATCCCATAAATGCTCCGCCTATGGCAATTACCTGAGATATGCTGATTTTTTTCTCTTCCATATAGCCCCTCCTTTTTTCTGAATATTTTTCCGTTTTTTTGTTGTTGAATTTACTATACCGTATTTTGACAGTTATATTCAATTGAATCGGATAGCTATTGCAAAACGTCAACAGGGTCAAAAAAGAGGAAGTTGAATTCAAGTTATTCAACTTCCCCACCGTTCTTCTTATTGTCCGGGTGCAAAATCTTTGCAGATACCGGCGTGTCTACAGATACTGACATGTCTACAGATACCGGCGCAGTTCTTCCGGAGTCAGCTCATAACAATCCGGACGCTGTATCATGGCATCAAAATATTTTTCAAACACTCTTATAATCTGCGGATACATAGAAATATGATAATTTTCATTTGGCTTCCTTCTGGAATTTTCCAGCGTTACTGCCATTGTATCAATAAATATAGAGGGAAACATTTTAAGGTTCTCTGACTCACTCACCGTATCCCGCAGAACATAAACCTTAAATCCATGATTTTCCTCCATACACTTGCTAATGTAATGAATATGGTCCCTCACCTGCTTTTCTGTCAGATGATGCGGCACATTTCCCAGGCTTAACTCTCCTGTTGCAATATACTCGCTGATCACCGAGGAAAACAAAAGAAGATCCACTCTGGCATTATATGTATAGGAAGAAAATACTTTCTTCAGCTTCCTTAAATAATCCGAATAATCTTTACTCTCACTTTGCTTTGCCAGTTCTTCCATTACATTTTCCGGCAGGAGCATAGCAGGTGCCTCATTGAAAAACAATCTCTGCCGGCGGCAGGAATAAGAATCCAGCTGTACATTCGTTTTTCTTAAATTTTCCGGCGAAGCATAGCTCAAAACCTGCTCGGCATTCTCAAAAATTTCTCTCCCGATTCTGCGGAACATAGACGCCACTTCCGGATCCGTGCTGAAGCAGGCTGCAAAATCATCCTCTTTCTGATACAGGATCTGTATGTAAAAAAATCCATTCACCACGATGATCCATGGCGTCTGCTCTTTTGCAGCAACAATAGAAATTTCCGCTCTTTCATAGCCCGCAACAATATTCAGGAGCATATCACAGTACAGCTTGTTTTCTACTTCCTGCTCCGGCATATTCATGCACATTTTCATGCTGAATCTCTTTGTTCCGGCAGACGGCAGCTTCTGCAGCAGCTCATAAAACCGATGTCCCAGATGTTCCAGTACATTAAAGGAGGCGGCAATCTCAACAGTGTGGTCGTCCAGCGCGCTGACCTGACGGAACAGCTTCTCAAACACATCAAAGAAATCCTTTCTGCTGTCCACAAAAGACAGAGAATAAGTTCCCTGTATCTCCATCTCTTTAAACAATTCATCCTTCCTGCAGGCGTTCAAAAGCTCCTCCGCAATCTCTGCCGCATCTGCACCCACATCTTTCATATTCTGTGCAAAGCACTCCGCCAGTGCATAAATGATCTCACTTCGGTTCCGTTTGGAGGGCAGCTTAGCTCCATTCACCCACTTGCTGATGGAAGTAATATCATAGTTAATAAAATTTGCCAGCTCTCTCTCCTTCAATCCGGCAAGATGCATCAGCTTTCTAAGCTCTTCTCCGAATTTTTTACTTTCTGTCTTTCTTTTATCTGTCAATTTCTTTACCTGCCTCTGCTGTTGTCTTTTGTCATAATTTGCAGCAATATCTGCCAATATTGCTATAAAACAAACAATAATAAAATTATAATACCTGCAGGATAAAAGAGCAATAGAGTTTATGGCCGCTGACCTGACACTTTAGCGGAAAATTAGCAATCCCCGTTCTTCCCGTTACTCCATCTTACGGCGGATTGCCTCAATCTCTTCCTCGCTCCACCCACTGGCTTTTTTGATCATCCAGGTGTCCGCGCCTGCTTTCAGAAAAGCAAGGATCATTTCTCGTTTTCCTTCCAGCTTTCCCTCCTCGCGGCCCTTTTCTTTCAGTTTCTCTAATGCCGTACACATATTCATTCCTCCTTCACTCTCCAAGGCTTCTTCAACGATCAGGCTGCTGTCTGTCATAACTCCGATCACTGCACCCACGTCGGATTTTACTACTTTTTCTCCGTAAAATTTCTTCACTTTAGCAAATTCACCCTGATAAATATATCTGGTGATCTCAAAAATGGTCTGGACATCTTCATTATCAAAATGATATTGGGATGACTCCCTCACCTGCAGCAGATTCATCCGATAATCCGAAAACACTCCGGAAATCTCCGAGGGCATATCTCTGATCATGTCCTTCAGGCTCTGTGCAGTATCCCATGATGGATCTTCCGCTGATTCTCAATTCCCAGTATCACAAAGTCCGTACCATGAGCTGCCTTTTTCACAACATCTCTGGCTCTTGTCAAAGATTCCTCATACTTTCCAGATTTTATGAGATTAGATACATCCGTATCCAACTCTTTCAGCGCCTCCGGCTGGATCACTGTCTTACCGCCAAATACAACTGTGTTAAAGAGACTGGCAAAATGTCCGTTATCTCTCCAAAAGTTTTTAAATATAACGTCAGGCTTGATTCCCGTGTTTCTCATATTCGCTCCTCTTCCATTCTGCTGCTGAAAATAAGTAACAATCTGTCATTACTGTATCTAATTAGTTATCACGGAAAGAATCTGCTCCGGGCTATATCTCTATTCATCGTCAAGGGCAGGCGACCTTCTCATATTCCATCTGCCCTTTTGTCAATTTACATAATTTTATTATAGGATAAAAAAGAAGGAAAGTAAAGACCGGATTTATGGAAATTAAATTCCAGCTTACTTTCCTTTTTAACATCTGCTTTTCTCAAGATCCTCCATAATTTTCCCACATAATATTTCAAAACCACGTCTTTATCCATATGGGAAGGTATGCACAAAATATAGTATAGATCTCCATACAAAGACTTTATCTTTACTTCGACATCGCTGCCCCTTCAGCAAGCCATTGCTGAATCTGGTCCATGCTTTCCTTTACCGCCTGTGAAATCTTATTGACAGGCATTCCCATTGAGGCAAGTGTCATGGCTGTTTCTTTTTTGGCCTTTTGTTCTCCAATCTCAATTCCCTCATTATAAATCTCATCCATCTCACGACACATATCCTCTACTCCTTTCGGCGTTTCCTTTAACTCCCGGACACGCTCTGCCAGAATCATACTCTACATTCTATCCATAATCATAGGAAAAGATCTCCTTATTCCTATCCAGTTACTTTTCCTCAGTGCTGGCCACAAGACGGTCAAAATCGCTCTGATACTGACGATCTTGAAGAATACGATATTGTTCAAATTCACTTTCTGCAAAAGCTTTTGCGATTTCAGCCGTAACCTTTCCTTTATCATGTAAGATTTCAGCATCGTTAAATTGCAGAAACGCATCCAGTTTGGAAGCCCAATCTGCCATCGTCATAGGAATATGGCGCCTGGCTTGCCTTGTCGCATAGTCCAGGTACATTGTGACAATCTCGTTCAACTCTTCCATTTCATCGACAGATAAGTAATTTTTTGCGATAGATACATCAGCTTTCACAATCTTTCCATTAGGAGCATTACGCCAAGATGTTAATCCCATATGCTCTTTTGTGTAATCTGCTCTTGCTGTGATAACCTCCGCTGCGGTATTACCATGAATAGCATAATGCATCTTGTTCTGCACTGTTGCAAAAAATTCTCGCGTGATTTGACTATCGAAAGAATAATCAACCGCAGTAGCATATATGTCCGTGATTTTCTGATAAAAACGGCGCTCACTAGCTCGAATTTCCTGTATTTCGGAAATCAGGTGGTCAAAATAGTCCTCGTCAAAAATTTGCCCGTTAATCAGTCTACTTTTATCCAAAACATATCCTTGTTTGGCAAAAGTGTCCAATACTTTCGTTGCCCATTGCCGGAACTGTGTTGCCCTGCCAGAGTTAACGCGATACCCGACAGCAATGATAGCAGATAACGAATAGAACTTATATTGATAAGTTTTTCCATTATCCGCAACTTGTGCAAAATTTGCACAAGTTAAATCCGCAGACAATTCACCGCTTTCGTAAAGATTTTTGAGATGCTTTGTAACAACGCTTCTGTCCACATCAAAAAGCTGACCAATCGCTTTTTGCGTTAGCCATACATCGTTATCCTGCACACGGACTTCAATCCCATCCTCGTGAGCGTCCTTCGTAAACACAAGGAAATCTACGGTACTATTTCGAATCTGCAATTTAACGTTTTTATTTTCAGCCATTGTATATCACTGTCCCATCATTCATCATCAGATTTATTTTCTTTATACTACTCTTGTAATTATTACACTTGCTTCAATCTGCATTATCACTCGATAATTTGACCTTATAATGTCGATTATACTATCCATTTCTCCGGTTATCAACTGCCAGCTCATGTTCTCATACTTAACATAATTAAGCATGCTCTGTTAATATCTGTTTGTACATCGCATTCGCATTTTTATACTAAAAGTCATGCAGCAAATATCCAAACGTAATCCAAATTCTTCTATTTGCTTCTTTCCTTTACTCCATCCACATCGGATTGCTTCAATCTCTTCCTCACTTTCTATTTGCTATTATGGGCAGATTCCATCTGTTAGTATACCATTCGCCCTCGCTTTTAATTTACATAATTTTATTATAAGGTAAAAAAGAAGGAAAGTAAAGACCGGATTTATGGAAATTAAATTCCAGCTTACTTTCCTTTTTAACACTCTGCTTCTCTCAAAATCCTCCGTAATTTTCCCACATAATATTTCAAAACCATATCTTTATCCATACGGGAAAGTATACAAAAGATATAGTATGGATTTTCATACAAAGACTTCTTCTTTACTTCGACATCGCTGCCCCTTCAGCAAGCCATTGCTGAATCTGGTCCATGCTTTCCTTTACTGCCTGTGAAATCTTATCGATAGACATTCCCATTGAGGCAAGTGTCATGGCTGCTTCTTTTTTGGCCTTTTGCTCTCCTCGCTTTTCTCCAATCTCCATTCCTTCATTATAAATCTCATCCATCTCACGACACATATCCTCTACTCCTTTCAGCGTTTCCTTTAACTCCCGGACACGCTCTGCCAGAATCTCGCTAAACATCTCATCTGCAGTTCTGCATTGCAGATCGTGCATTAAACGGCCCAATGCAGTCTCTTTATCCTTGATTTTTGCATTCACATAGATAAGGTGAGCACCGTCCTGAAAATCTTCCCTTGCCTCTTCAATTTTTTTATTAATGTGATAAATAGGAAGTCCATAGCCAAGCACATCATCTCTTGTAATGAAAATTACATAGCTTTCTGGCAGTTCATCAAAATCCTGTCCGGCTTCCAGAGTATTCATATCCAAAAGTCCACTGTGATATCTGGCTCGTTTGGCAGAAGCCCCTTCCTCTTCCTGCTGGAGTTCCACATCGTACCGTTTCGACTGAGTGTCACGGGCAACGCAGTCCAAAACAGCCGATCGTCCCTGCAGATTCTTATAATCCTTCTGCAGGACCTGCTCCTTCACTTCCAAATCTTCTTTGTCCATAATGATCCGTAAAATATACTCTGTGCATTCCCGCTTTTTCAAGACATTTCGCATGAAGATATCGCTCATGATCGTAAGTCCTGCAAGAATCCGCTTGTATTTTTCATATCGATCCTCAAGCTCATGCTCTTCCACCGGTACGTCAAAGTTTCTGGCATCTTGTGCCTCTTTCCCCATAGGCAGCCTCCTTTTCTTGATTGTATAAAGAGGCTCTTTCTCCCTCTGGTTCCGTTGATTGTCCTGCCTTATTTTATTTTCCATACCATCCAGGAAAGAACCTCTTTACTGTATATAAATCAGTTGTAAAAGCATTGAGATATCTTTCCTGATGTGTATTTAGAAAATAAGATACAGGAAACAAAACTAAGACGCTTGCCGCTTCCTGTGAAAGACACAAAAGATTGTGAAGATATAATGCTTTAGATATATGTTAACATATGTAGAATGGTTTGTCTAGTAGTTTGACATAATCGTCACATTTCTACTTTCTCGCTAAATGCAAAAAACTCGCTTTCCTTACATTATTATATATAAGAACAGCGAGTTTCTACTAACATTAATATTTTTACCTATCTTTTTACTATTGCAAAGTAAAGTATTACTATAACTTATTAATTTTAAAAAATCCTTTTATATACTTTTAACTGAACGGCCTCGGTGTTTTTCCTTCCAAAATGTCAGCAATTCTTTCACTGGCGAATCCGTCTCCATAAGGATTAGAAGCTTTACTCATGGTAGTGTATACCTCATCATTTATTAACAAATTAGAAAAATTCTGATAAATTGTCTCTTCATCAGTTCCTACCAATTTAAGAGTTCCTGCCGCAATTCCCTCTGGTCTCTCTGTTGTATCTCGCATAACTAAAACTGGTTTTCCTAATGAAGGAGCTTCCTCTTGGATCCCCCCAGAATCTGTAAGAATCAAATAACTTCTATTCAAAAAATTGTGGAAATCCAAAACATCTAACGGCTCAATTATTCTTATACGATCACAACCTGAAAGTTCCTGCTCAGCCTTTTCTCTTACAGCCGGATTCATATGAATAGGATAAATAGCTTTAACATCTGGATGTTCTTCCATCACACGCCGAATAGCTCTAAACATATGTCGCATAGGTTCGCCTAAATTTTCTCTTCTATGAGCAGTAATCATAATCAGTCTGCTTCCCTCTGCCCAATCAAGATGCTCATTCTTATAATCTACCTTTACGGTCGTTTTTAATGCGTCAATCGCCGTATTACCTGTAATATAAATACTGTCAGGATTTTTCCCTTCTTTTATAAGATTATCTCTCGATAAGGTAGTTGGTGCAAAATTGAAAGATGAAATAATAGATACAGCCTGTCGATTAAACTCCTCTGGATAAGGACTGTAAATATTATACGTACGGAGTCCAGCCTCTACATGGCCTACAGGTATCTGCAAATAGAAACAAGCCAATGCAGTTACAAATGTTGTGGAGGTATCTCCATGAACTAAAACTACATCTGGCTTGACTTCGTCCAATACAGACTTGATTCTATTTAATATATTCGTTGTTACATCAAATAGTGTTTGCCTATCTTTCATAATCGAAAGATCATAATCCGGCACCACCTTAAAAGCATCTAAAACTTGATCTAACATCTGTCTATGTTGTCCTGTAACACAAACTACTGTATTAATATTTTTGCGCTTTTTTAACTCATTAACCAAAGGGCACATCTTAATTGCCTCAGGTCTCGTTCCAAAAACTATCATTATTGTTTTCATCTATAGTCCCTCACCTAACCGCTTATCTTTTTTGAAATATCTCTAACACCGTATTTCTTTTATAAATCTTTTTATCACTTTAATAGATTGTTTCAATTCATTTTTATAGAATGCTACTGCTGTTATTCCTATTATTCCTATAGATATTATCGAAACAATTAGGGCTTTTATAATCCAAGATGTAATGTCCACGACTGCTACCTTTACAAACAAAAAGCCTACTGAGATAATAATAATATACCCCATCAATGATAGACATACATTTTTAAATGTATACGTTGATTTCACATTTAATATATTGTGTGGTACATAATATATTAAATCAATACATCTATATATGTTTGACAGACATGAAGCTATCATGATTCCCGTAAGCTTATATAAAGGAGTTAATATCAAACCACCAATAATAATTATCAATACCTGTATTGTGCATTGCACTCTTGTTTCTTTATAATGCCCTGCCGAACCTATTAGCATTCCTTGTGGGGTTTTCATATTATACAAATATCCATTTAGCGCCATCAGCACTCCTAAAACTGGAAAAATATAGTTCTGATCGTGAATATCTGATGTGTATATTTTTACAAAATCTACAATTAAAACCGTAGTCACTGAATATACAAAAGTATTTATGCATGAGTATACAAATACAAAAAGGTTATAGCTACGTTCTAAAGTATTTTGTTCCTTTTTTGCTAATACATCACCAAAAGATGCTCCCAAACCAGATATAAAAATACTCATAATTCCGTTTATTCCAGACATAACCATGTTATATATCGTATAAACACTAACTAATGACAGAGAGCAAAAAAAAGTGGCTAGTACAACAGGTACACTGCTTTGAGTCGCCCCAAGCATCTGTTGATATAGCGCATCCCATCTTTTATCTAAAGCACTTTTATCTGGTTCAAGATCATATCTTATTTCTGAATATTTTCTGCAAACATAAGTTTTTAAAATAACTGTCCTTGAATAAACAGCAATTATAGCGAACAAATATACGAGCACAATACTAACCCGAAAAAAAGCCAATATTGAAATGATTAAGATATAAATAATCTGGTATACGATAGAGGCCGCCGAAATGATATAAACTTTTTGGTCAGCTGTTAATAAAACTCTGTATTTAGCCAATGTAAAAAAATCAAAAAATGATTTTGCTCCCAATGCAATTACTAATATGAATATTTGAATATATGACAGCTGTTTCGTATTGTTGAAAAGCGGATAAGTCGCGGCCAATATAATTACTAGAAAAGTAAATATATATCCACATTGATAATAATATTTTTTTGCTGCACTTAAAATTCTGTTTATCTTATCCAAATTTCTTGTAGCCAGTGGCTCATATAGCGAATAAACAATAGCGGCAGCCAAGCCCGCCTCTACCAAACTAAAATATGAAATAAACTGATTAATAGATGAAACAAGTCCATTTAATTCCGACCCGTATGCAACTAACATTACTCGCGGGACAATAAAGCCACTAATCATTATAATAAACTGATATATTGCAGTTACTATTGTACTATAAAAAAATTGTGTAGTTCTGCCTTTTTTCATAAAGTCCCCTTAAAACCCCTTAAAATTAATGTTTTATTTTAGAATAAAATTTATATAATTTAATATATAAAGGTTGTGGTAATTTTGAGATGACTCTTTCTTTTCTACTCATAGTCATTTGAGCTGCTGAACAAAGACCCTCTTTTATAAATTTTTCTTCTATTTCTCTACGATTTTTGTTGAATTCTATTGATTTATTAATATATGGATTATTTTTTATAGCCACATCCAAATCAAATACTTCTAACGATATGTTATCCATTCTATTAATAAACGCCTCGCCTTTTTTTGTGTTTACAAGAACAAGAGAAACTCCGTTTGGATTATATTTTTTTTTCGTAGCATTTATTCCCCAACAGTCGCCAATTGTCAAATCTGCCACCCTTTGTTCCCCCTTAAATTTACAATTATGGCATGACATTCTTGCCATATTATTAAATAATTTTCCATATTCAGAAAGAACAAAATCTTTATAAAATTGGTTACCATTTTTTAATTTTATATAGATCATTTGATTCATCCATGTTGCATTGTGGCGTTTCTTCTTATCTTTATATCTCATCGAAAAGAACTCTATAGATGATCTATATTTTTTTTCAATCCTATTAATATACTCTTCTAGCACTTTCTGTGAGGTATTTCCATGACACACTAATTCACAAGTAAGTAAACTCTCATTGTTACCAACCATAGATTTTACCGCTGCCACCTCACATGGACATCCAATAAATAGCACCTTTTTCCCTGTTTTTAATTCTTCACTTACATCTTTATATAATTTGTCATGGCTTGCCTGTGCATACTTTGACCCTTGTAATAAGTACAAATTTTCCTTTTTATTAACTTTTAGATATTTTACAGATTTATAATTTTCTGCATAGCATACTCCAAAACAACTTCCATTCTCTTCAATAACTTTCTCATATAGTGCCATCGCTACACCACCTGAACTACTCTGCATAAGAACTCGCATATTTTTATGTGTAGCTGCATATATTTTAATATTGTGCGAAGGAATTGCTATTTCATTATTATTCAAAGGGCACTTTTTTATACATATACCACATTTGATACACATATCATCTCTTATACAAGGATATTCAAATCCTTCTTCATCCTTTTTCATTACAATCGCGCTGTGAGGGCATACATTATTACACAGTCCACAGCCATTACATAATTCTTTTGGTAATTCAATTTTCATAAATAGCATCCTTTTCTATAATCATTTTAAGATATTTCATACTCTCTTTTCGTAACTCAATTAATTTTTGATTTATTTTATTATAATTTACAGGTATAGTTTCATTTGCGTATTGCAAATCTCTTTTTTCCACAGATAATAATTCTAAGAAACATTTGATTCTAGAATTAACAGATACGGCCTGCCCTTGAGAAGTTTCCACAAAGAACTCTTTTTTAAAATTGATAGAGAATGCTGTTCCATGAAAAGAATTAGTTATAATAAAGTCTGCATAATAGAATAAATTTAAAAATTCAAGAGGTCCACATCCTTTAAATTTAGTAATATTCTTATAATATCTTAACGAATTTGAAATCATAATAATTTTCAAATTTCTCTCTTTTGCTATTTTTTTTGCTGTGCTATATATAGAATCAGTCATACCAAAAGAATAAATCAATAAGTATTTTTCTTTTATTATTCGATTTGTAATTGAAGCTTTCTCTTTCCATTCATTTTTACTGAGCAATAATGTTGGATCTAATACTAATTTGCAATCCTTTCCCAATAAATTATTTATAATATTAACTCCTTGTTTCTCTCTTACTGAAATATCATTAAATTCATTTAGAAGCCTAATGTATTCTTTCTCATATTTTGGAGGAATCCCGGATATGCCGAAGCTGGCAGCATATGATTTTTTTTTCATATTTTGTTTAACGAAATCTAAAAAATATGTTTTGTCAAAATTACTCCCCTGATAATTCCAAACCTGATCACTACCAACAATATAAACTTCATATGAATCTGCAACTTTTTCTATGTTATCTCTATTAAAATTATCATTACTTAAATTTAATTTATCATTTCGAAATTTAATAAACTTCTTTTTTGTTTGATTTATCCTATGGCCAGAAAGTATAAATTTTATTATATTTTTTATTGATTTTTCACTACCTATGTTTTCAATATAATCACAACGATAATCAATTATCTCAACATTATAATCTAATTTCTGTATAGCAGATTGTAGAGCGTAAGTTTGTAAAACAGCACCATAATTATACGCTCTATGATATGTAAGAATCCCAATTTTCTTCGCTTTACTCATATTTTTTCCTCCCAAAAACTGGTTAGACTTCATTATTACCCTTTGAAATACTTAGCCGCATATAGCTTAAAACAAAAAGAATATAAATATATGTGTTCGCATAATTAAAAGAGCCTTCCGTAAGTGTTGCTACGAAATATATACTTGCTGGCAAGAGCAAAAAAACATTTTTTTTCACTTGTTTTATTACAAAATTATTTCTTACCATATATAAAATTATAATGAGGAGACAGGAAAATCCAATAATCCCCCAAGACATTAATGCATCAAGATAAATGTTATGTGCCATAGCACTAAACCTATATCCATTTTGTTGTCCTATAACAGTATAGCCAATGCTTCCCTCACCAATTAGTAAAGCTTTTATATTAGATAATAAATAGTTTATGCACTCTTTATATATTTCTAACCTAGCACTTTCACCACCACCAATCCGGACAGTAAATTTCAAGATAAGATTTAGAATTAAATCTTGAAATTTAAAATATAATATGAAAATTGCCACAATCCCCAATAGTTGTATTCCCAATACTTTTAAAGTTTTTAACTGAAGATTTTCAATAACGACAAATAGAATAATGACTCCTAAAATCAACAAAAAATTTCTTGAAACTGTCATAATTCCTAACAAAAGGCAAAAACTTATCAGCACAATATTTATCCATTGATTTCCATATTGTTTAAATATTCTTTCTAAAGCAATAGCAATTATGAGTCCCGTATATATAGGAATTCCCATTGCTCCACCTAAAGAAGTTGCTTCCTGTCCAAATCGGTAATAATCTATAGTATTATTATATGCTTGTATACCCCCACCAGCTATTAAAGAATAGGTTAGAGCTATCAGACATGAAATAATAAATTTGTTACATAACTTGTATATATCAATTTCACTGTATATTTTATAAAGAATAAAAACGGAAAAATAGAGAATTGCACTTACATTGTTAAATATTGAAAATACATCGGCATAA
This sequence comes from Claveliimonas bilis, assembly GCF_030296775.1. NCBI lineage: Bacteria > Bacillati > Bacillota > Clostridia > Lachnospirales > Lachnospiraceae > Claveliimonas > Claveliimonas bilis. Next base: position 2,425,417 of record NZ_AP027742.1, read on the forward strand.
TAAAAATCATTTATTACTTCAATACCAAGTAAAATATACATGGAACATAGCAGAATCCCAACTGCCTTTTTTTTCGTAAAAGCTATTATTTTTATTGCTGCTATGAAATAAAAAATTCCCCTAATAGAAATCCCCGCTAAAATCAACGTGTTATTAAAGGGAATAAGCATTACCAATAACCCAAAGTTATCCTTATAATTTCCTCCTAGTAGAAATACTAACAGAAAAATGACTGCCAGTGGTTGCATTGCCATCAAACGACCGTTAATTGCATACGAGCCTAAAACAATAAATATTAAAATAATAATTACATCTAATATAAATTCTTTTTTTATCTTAATCATAACTATTTATTCGTCTCTTTTTTTTATATGCTTCGATTACTCCTAGTGGAAATGTAATCACCAAAATAAGCCTTTCTCTTAATTTAAATTTTCTAATATCCTTCCTTCTTGCAATTTTTTTATACATATTATATCTTATGCCTGCTTTTAATTTATTGAAAATTCCTTTTTTTAATTTCATATTCTGGGCTTCATGATACATTCTGCCAACAGGATTTCTGTATGAAATTTTGTCCATATTTTTCGAATACCCATCAGTCAAATATTCACAGATGGTAATAATTTTAGGACATAAAATATAATCATACTTTTGATCTATCTGATCATAAATATATGTTTCAGATAGGAATTTTTCATCTTCTATAACCGGAAATAAATACTGTTTTATTACTTTGGAACTGAAACACATTGTTGTATCTCCGAAGTATGTTTTATTCATCATATTTTGCAGATTACATACTTTTTGGTCTGGAAAATAACCTCTTCCCAACTCTTTTTCCATATCAAACCCTTTTTTTGCAATTATCCCCGCTATATTAATATGATCATTTTCTTTCCATTGCTTTATCAATATGTCCACAGCCCTATCAATTAAATAATCATCAGAATCGACACATAAAAATAATTCCGTTCTACACTTTTCTACTCCCACATTATGTGCTTGCATTTTTCCCTTATTTTTTTGGTAGTAATATTCAATTCTAATTTTTTTTTCATTAATATATTGTTCAACCAATTCCTTTGTATTATCTGTAGATCCATCGTCAACTATTAACCATATAAAAGCATGGTTTGTCTGTTTTATCAAACTTAAGTATAAGCGTTCTAGTAAATGCCCCCTATTATAAGTTGGTGTAAAAATTGTAATCATCTCATTCATTAGTTAGATTCCTCATCTCCCTCAGTACTCTTTTTGCCCTATCTTCTCCCAAGATTTTACAGCACATTCTAAACAAAGCTTTATGCCTCAATGCTTTCCGTGGAACCCAACTTCCAGCAAAGTGATGTATTGTATATGTATTATTAGTAACTGTTATTTTTCCCGTTGATGGTGATTTTGCACAAAAATAGTCCATAGGATATATCGCCATTCCATATTTTAGTACTTGATAACTGTTATTAAGTACTAGTCCATGCTTCTCCACACTAATGTGAGTTATGATATCAACATTAGTAATATGCTTCTCTTCAACTTCATTTAAAGAGAATTTTCTATCTTTATAGAAGTCTAACTGTTCTTTATACCATTGATTTTTAGGTTCAGAAGCCATAATTCCAGTAGGAATTTGATCAGGCATCTGAAATCCCGAAAATGCATGTTCATGTAATAAATTATCTAGTGGCTTTAATACTTCTACGTCTGTATCCATATATATACCTCCGTAATGATACAAAACATGAAGTCTAACAACATCTGATACATAAGCATACTTTTTTTCTTTATATGCCCCTTTTGTAAATTCATATAAATTTAAATCAAAATTATCTTCATTCCACTCAATAATTTCATACTCAGGCAAGTATTTACGCCAACTTTCAATACATTTTTCTATTTGACCATTCTTTTTTCCACGCCCAAACCATACATAATGAATTATTTTAGGAATTCTCTTTTCCTCACTCACTTACATCCACCTGTTCATTTATTATTTTCTTATAATTATTTATAGTTTCTTTAGCAATTGAATCCCAAAAAAACAACTTTGCACATTTAAACGCATTTTCCTCATATTTTTTCTGATCTTTCTTGGAATCAATTGCCTTTATTATGGCCTTTGATATATCCACAGAATTATTTCCTACCCAGCCACATTCATTATTTAATACTAATTCCGCCATACCGGTCCCTTCACTAACAATAACGGGAATTCCATAAGATAGGGCTTCTAAGATTCCCATCGGCATTCCTTCAAATCGTGACGTTTGAATAAAGTAATCCGTACTATTTAGTATTTTTCTCTTTTCTTCTTCATATATTGGATCACAGACTTTAACGATGTCACTTATTTCGAATTTCCTTATCATATCAATTAATTTTTCTTTATCACCGCAAACATCCGAACCGTATAAATAAATTTTTACAGTATATTTTCTTAAATAGTCATCTATTTCTTTACATGCCTCTAATAGGATATCCAATCCTTTATGATAAATATCTAACCTCCCTATATACACGAGATCAATACTACTTTTCTTGCAAGATTGATATTCATTTTTCTCTGCCGGATATATTCCATTTCCAACAATAAAATATCGCTCCTTCCATCTTTTCTTTGTTTCCTTCATCTCTTGATAGGATAAAAAATGAATTGCCTGAGAATTCTTCATATATGAATTTACACATACTATGTTCGCTAATCTCTTTTTTAACTTACTTTTCCTTTGTGCAAAATTTGTTGATGATCCATGAGGTACGACTACATAAGGAATATTTTTCTTCATAACAAAATAGCGCCATATTTTCCATAAATTAGGCAAATACATTCCATGGAATATGACTAGATCTATTTTTCCAATATTTTTTAATATATATTTAATTTTATTTCTACTAAATCCATCTAAGGCATAATATTTCACATTGTCACACAATTTGAAATGTGTAGAACAAAAATTAATACATATAACTTGCTCTATCCGACTTTGAACATTTAAATGCTGTGGAATAACTACTGACATACCTGAATCTTTGCGATTTGATATATTACATATATGCAAAATCTTCATATAATGTTTCCTCTCATCATCTTATATTTTAAAAGGATCAAACTACTGACGTTATAATTTTTGCCAGTTTTGTATATGTATACTTTCTGTCAAATCTTTCTTGTGCACAACGCCTTGCGTTTTTCCCCATCTCCAGGCGTAATTTTTCATCATAAATCAGTCTTTCCATCTTTTCTGCCATATCTTTTGGTTCTCCATTTCTACAGTTGAATCCCATGCTATAATCGTCTATAAGCTGACGAAATTCTTTACTTTCCTGCGTACTAATTATTGGAAGTCCAGCAGCCACATAATCTGCATGCTTATTAATAATGCTTTGAGCTGCCCCGTGCATAATTGGATTCAGTGCTATATCACATTCGCACAATCGCCGAACCATATCGGGATAATTAAGCGTTCCTGTAAACTCCGCATTAATGCCTTTTTTTCTTGCATATTCTACAAATCGGTTTTTCAGAGGGCCATCTCCCATAATAACAAAACGATATTTTATTCCCTTTTCTTGCAGAATACTCAAAGCATCGAATGTACTCGTCAAATCATAACTATGCCCCAGTGTCCCACAATAAGCAAAAAGTATTTCATCTTTTCTATTCTTTCTCACAAAACCTTTGTATAAATCGAAGGTTTCTAATTCCGTCCCCAGAAAAATCACTTCTGGTTTTGGACATACCATATTAACTCTTTTCCCCCTATCAGCGTATGTTTTGGACACTGCAACAATTCTATCTGCTGCTTTGTATATTCTATCTGCCTGTTTCTTCATAGGAGCAAAAATAATATTACTTATAATTGGTATGTTAAATACCACTCTAAATGCTTCCGGCCATAAGTCCTGGATATCTATTACAAATTTTACATTGTTCCGTTTACAATAGGAGGCACATACATCTGCCACATCTAAAGACGGAACTGCGGTATAAACCAAGTCAGGAGTTATCCTTTCATTAAGATATAATCTTATATTCTTTGCCAATTCTTTATGACTTCCAAAACGCTTCAAACATACGTTTTTAGGATATCCTGATTCGTGACATGTTGTAATCTTAATTCTTTTTAATTCACCTACACTTTTAAAATGTTGCTTCTTTCCATGACTAAAATCAGACGTAATAATTTCGACACTATCTATTCCTTCCTTTATTAATTCTTTTGCAATATAAATAAAGCGACTATTATTTCCTTCAAAGTCCTCTATATTTCTTAAATACTGTGCAACAATTACAATATCCACCGCAAAAAATTCCTTTCCCGTGTACTCAGATTCACCCGAACCCTATCTATGACCTTATAATTTTCTAACTTTTCGATATAGATAGATCTTCCCATCCATAAAGTAATAAAAAAAGACATCTTTACAATGTCTATATCCATTCCTTATAACTACACTATTTACAATTTTGTCTTTAAATCATCAAAGATTTTTTCGCTCTCCAAAATAATTGGCTCTACATCGACATCACGAAGAAAAATATATGGTTTCTCATAATGATAAAACTGATCACGTACCACATTATTAGCATTCCCCTCTTCCATAATACGAATCGTATCTTCTATCAAATCAAAACCTACATGTGCCATAACACCTGTGTACGCCATGTGACGGATGTTAATCTCTGTAACTTTCATGTTGCCTTCCGTATCCTCTTTTAAATCAAAAGACAGAATACCGTGAGCCGGAACGTTAAGTTTCTTTTCTAGGTATTTGATGCAATCATCGCAGAACTTGTTAATTTTATCCTCGTTAAGAAATCGACCAAAGTGTGTATTTCCTGTTACGTGTGATGGAGCTGTGTTTGCCATGACATATTCAACGCACTCCAACGCTGCACCTTTCACATACTCTCCATTGTAGTAAAGCATCTGATTTGCCAGATGACGACCTGAGAGAAACTCAGATACTGTAAATTCTGGAATTCTTCCATTAATGAGGAGCCAAGAACGATAAGAACTTATATCATTCAGTTTTAGGCTTCCGAGACCTCCTGTTCCTTCTGTAGCTCTAATCCAGCAAGGAAACTTGATTTCCTTCTCTACCTCTTCAAATCTAGGATTTCTCTGCGTAACCTTGAGCGTCTTTGGAATGAATTCCGTGCCTTCAAGAAGTTCAGCCATTATCGCTTTATCTTTAAGACTCTCCGAGAATAATCTACATCCCATAAAAGTCGGACAAGGATATTTTTTGTGAATCTCATAGTATCGTCCCCATTCAATAATTTCGCTTTCTGGCTCTACGAAGGCATAATCTATTTTCTTCTCAATCACAAGTCTTTCAATCCAAGCAAAATATTGGGGACTGTCACATCTTGGAGCTATGAAATACTCGTCTATAAGTTTTTTGTTATCTTTAGTTTTCATAAAAAAACCTATTGCTTTTTTATCTACATCGCAACCAATAAGCTTGTAATCGGGATGTTTTTCTTTAATCATTATTGCAATAGAGCGTGGCGTAAGACCACCAATACCTGTAATCAAAATTGTCTTCATTGTTGTTCCCCTTTGTTTCTATTTATTTTAATGTAGAATAATCTATAGTAATGTTTTTAGAACGGACACAAGCCGCTCCATATCTTCTTCATTATATCGTTGATCACAAATGAGAGATAATTCCTGATCATATAGATTTGAATCGCAACCATCCGGCCTTGGCCAGTGAATTGGACAGTAAATCTGTTTGAGAGAGAGTTCTCTTTTTATCTCTTTCTGATTATGGAGCAGTATAGGCACAAACAAAGGGCAATCCATATCTTCTATCGAAAAAAGGAACTGCACTTTCTCTTCCAGCCCTTCATACAACACCTTTGCGTTTCTTCTTCTTATCCTCCTTTGCTCTCCAACATCCACAGTGGAAAGATAGTCTTTTGAACACAAGTCTATAGATAGTCCTGAATAATTCTCTGCAAGCCAGTGATTACTTTCTTCGAACATAGAGAGGAATCGAGGCTTTTTTTCTTTATCAAAATCTAGCAGATACTCTCTCTTTAATTCCATGGCTTCCTTCTTTAATCTCATATATTCCACAGGCGGAGATATTGTCGGCTCATAGTGAATCTTCCCATTTACACTCGAACAGTATCCTCCGCAATTAATTGGCTCCCACTTGCGCAATGAAGCAACCAAGTAATGTGATTGCGGATGGCAAGGGTTTTCTGAAAATAAGCTATGGGTAACATCCTCGATAATTACGCCTTGAAACTTTGACAAGTCTGGCATTGACATCATAAATCCAAAGTAATTGCACCAGAGGATAATATCCGTATTCTCCGGTATATCAACCTCAATCTTTAATCCATTCTCAAAATACACAGGATAAAATTCAACCTCTATCCCTGCATCCTTAAAGGGTTGAATCATTGAGTAACAACAGTAAGACGGGAGGGCCGCTTTTCTTGCTCCTATAATCTCTTTAAGTACAGTCTCTATTGCCGTCCTGCCAGAGAAAACCAATGAACCTAGAATTGGATAGCGCAAACCATGACCTCTATCAGGTAATACTCTATGAAATTCACTACCAATTTCCCATGCCATAGTTTCACCTCTTTCAACTATCTGCTATAACATCCTTAGTTTCGATTTATTCTCGTATATTTTCCCACGCCTTTCTCAAAACCTTAATCATTACTATTGTACTAATGAGCAAAGCTTTGCAATTCCCTATGATGGTTAAGTTAAGATTCCATATCTTTATCTATTATGAGACGTATTTTGAATATTAGTCACATCAAACAACCACAAAAGATTAAATGTAATCCTTTACTTCTTCAATCGAGTACCCCTGTGCTCGATAATCCGTATTCTTCAGAGCAGATGCGATAGTAATTAATGCAGAAGCAATAGGTGTATGAAGCCCCTTATATTCTGAAAGCCTTTCAAGCATACACAATTCCATGGGTACATCCTCATATATATATCGAGTATTCAGATCTTCTGGCCCTTTGGGACCTCCTGTTGCAGCATAGTTCCTAAAAACTTCTAAACTATCAACATAGAGATTCTCTTCATTTCTCCACTTACATGCATCAAGATAGCTAATAACATGTTCACCACCATATGCTTTGATGACTTGTTTTTTTTCTTCATCCAACTTCTCAATAAGCCCCCAAACGGAAGGTGAGAAGGCTTCCCTATACATCCAAAACTGACCTTTTGCATATTCTATACGACTCGCTGACATAATTGATCCAACTGTATGTACAATCATATTGGGATTATGCATCGTTGTCTCTATTATATTTGTCCTCAAATATTTATGAGTACCGAACAATGATGTTACAACAGGCAGATATTGTTCATCCTTCTTATTCAAAAAAGAGACAGCATTTCTCACGTTTTTGAATAAGATTTCAACCTTCCCTGGAGCAATAATACGTGCATCATAGGGGGTTGATTCCCCCTCTACATAAACTACGTGTTTCCCAACAGAGTGCTTTGCAAACTGCGTAGAACCCATATTACCTGGAATAATGAATACAATTTGTCCTTCCTTAAGTAAGGGACCAATTTTTTTAGCTAAGTCTCGATGCTGTAGACTTTGCGTTAAAACCATAACAACCTCAGCATCTTCAAGGCCTTCTTCTAAATCTCTCGTAATCATCGAAGGCTTAAGTGTGAACTCACGATTTCCATCTGTTGTATCGAGACAACTAATTTCTCCTGTTTTTAACAGATATTCGAAATTGTCATCATGCAAACTATGGGAAGTTTTAATCAAATTGACCTGATGACCATTTTGTATCAATTTGATTGATTGAGCACACCCGGAGTTCCCTGCTCCAATAACCGCTACTCTCATTTTAAAAAACTCCTTTCGTTGTAAATAATATTATTTGTTTAGCTTCATGATGTAAAAAATCAGAATATGATGGTATTACATCCACCATATCTAATTCGCCATTTGCTCTGGTCTAATATTCCCTCTTGATTAAGTCCTCCTGGTTTGATTGACATCTGATAGCTCCCATGCCTTATAAATCCAATCTTTTCCATACCCTTATTATCAGATATATCTGATAATACTGTAGTAATATTATCAACTTGCGAACCAAAGGAATCGATTGCCAATAAATTTAAATCAATCTCACTCAATTCTTCTTCGTTATAGCTACCCCATTCTACAATTGTCCCCCGTGTTATATTTTTATATTTCCCCTGTCTACTTTCAAATCTTTCTTTTGTCATAAAAAATCCTTTTGGATTGCCCTGTCTATCACATACTGTGTAAAAGGACTGTTTGTCATTTAGTTTCTCAGTAAATTTATTATCTAAGCACCATTGAAACCATTTGTGATCATGCACTTCCATAAATTCATGTCCATCATGAAGGGTTAGCTCATCTATCCAATCCGGTATAACACATTCTTTCTTGATTTGATAAAATGCCTTTATCTTTTTTAATCTGAAGGTATTTGGAATATTTATAAGTTTTAAAACTGCATTGACAATAATTGTTCCTAACTTAAGAGGAAAGCCCCGAAATCCGTTTGCCTCCAAAACTGAACGGCTATTACACAGCTTATAATAAGACGGAAGTTCAAAAATCGTCAGTCCAAGTTTTCGGACAATTGCTGCTGCTGTTGTAGAGTAGAATTGTCCTATGTAAGATTCATACTCTGAATTCATAATACTATCTCTGAATACTATTGTTCCCAAACCACGACCACGAAGCTGCTCCGCAATTTCATAACTACCTCCAGTTTGGGCCATAATTATCTCATCATTTATTTTAAGTTTTGTGGGCATCAACATATTCCTGCCTGCAATAATTCCATCACAAATAGCAATGTTTATAGCTGATTTACACTCATCATCAAGATTTGGATTTGCCAAAAGCGTACTTCGAACTGACGATGTAAGATATTCAGAAACCATACCATAGTTATCATCAACAGAAATCCCCGTTTGATCTCTCAGGTCTTTATATGTTATTCTTTGCAAAACAACATCCATGAACTCTCACCTCTCTATAAAGTTTTCTAAAAACAAATCTTATCATGCCAATCATCCACATCTGACATTTTCTTCTTTCAAAATAAATATAGCTGTCTATATCTCATTGAAACAAAATCTCAGGATCCAACTTCTCCATTAATAAAGATTCACCATATTCGTTAAATACATCAAATTCTCTATTGATATAATTGACAATTCTCTTAACCTCTTCTTTGTTATCAGCTACCACTTCGGCAACCATAATGGGTCTGTCCACTGTTCTATCTTTGCCATAGTGATACCCGACATCCCGGTATTTTTGTATCTCAATACATTCTGGCATTGCTTCAACTTCTTCCATGCCAACAATCAATGCTACCGTTTCATCTGTTCCCTTTAACAGATAGTTACAATCAAGAGCATATTTTTTATATTTAGCAGCTTCTTCGCTAATCGTATTGATATCATCAACCATCTGTCCTGTCAAAGCAAAGCGGATTATCATATCCATTGCATTATATCCCAAACATGCCTGCTCATGATTAAAGTAAGAGCCACCAAGTCTGCATCCCATCTCATAAAATGTTACTCTCTTTCCATCATAGTAACCTTGCATAAATAAGACACCGTCTGTAAAACCTTCTCTTTTGAACATACTGACAACTCGATCATTAACATTATCCAAATAATAATCAACCATCTTAGAAGGCGACATACTAATTGTCGAGTAATTGATGGCGCTTCCTCGATCTGACGCCATAAATCGATCAAAAATAGACAAAAGTCTAAACTCTCCATTAACAGCAATGTAATCGAGTAAAAACTCTCTTCCGGTAATATAGTCTTCGATTATTGCCTCACCTCTAGTGGAATAATCTACTGCTTCCTGGAATTTTGCACAGAGTTCCTCTTCATTATTGCATACTCCAGCCCCTCTCGATCCGCTGCCATCTAAGGGCTTTACAAACACTGGGTAATTAATCCTCTTAAAAGTATCTTCATCTATACTTTTACCCATAAAATATGTATGTGGAACCGGCACTCCGTATTTGTCACACGTTTCCTTAAAAACCACTTTGTTAGTAGACATACTCAGCATTTTGTCTGTAATATAGCACGGAAGATTAAGTCTCTTGCAAACCTCCATATAAGGACTTAAAAGGATATCCACAAATCCAGTAATAACGCCATCAACTTTTTCCTGCTTACAATAATCCACCAATGCATCAACGTCTTTTCCACTGATCAAGGCAGCCTTATCTGCAATTTTCATACCAGGGGCTTCAGAATCATAATCGGCTACTATCGTATATGCTCCTTTAGCCTTTGCATAATGTACAATATCACATTCTGTTTTTGTTCCTCCTATTATCAGTAATTTCCTTCCCTCAAATTCTTTATTCATACCATAAACCTTTCGTTTCCACTGTTTATTTAGAATAGCATCTCATTTGCTTATCACTCTCAAATACACAAATTTCTTATAGACTCATTGGTATAGTCCTTTCCTCTTTTATACTCAACACTTTTCTCTATGTTCTTCTCTCTGCTTAATGCGATACTTATCAAAGTCTCCTTGACTGCCCGCTTCAACAATATTTGACCGCTTTATGACCTTTTTCACAGTCTCAATTATTATTTTGACATCAAACAGAAAAGAAACCCTTTCCACATACTCTATGTCATATTTAAAGCGTTTCTCCCAATTTGCTGCTGTTCTTCCATTCACTTGTGCCCAGCCACTCAATCCAGGTCGAACTGCATGCCGTTTACGTTCTTCATCTGTGTAATACGGAAGATACTGTACTGCCAAAGGACGCGGCCCTATAATACTCATATCCCCCTTCAAGATATTCCATACCTCCGGTAACTCATCTAGGCTAGTCGCCCTAAGAATACGACCGAATTTCGTCAATCTCTGAGCATCTGGAAGTAATTCTCCATTTTCATCCTTCACATTGCTCATAGAGCGAAATTTATACAGACTAAATATTTTTTCTTTCCCAGTCTTCTTATCAATTCTACCAGGGCGATCTTGCCTAAATATCACTGGACTTCCAAGTTTTATATAGACCAAAAACGCAATAATAGCATATAGCCAGCAAAAAAACATCATAGCCAACAACGAACAAATGATATCTAAAATCCGTTTAACAAAGCGGTTATAAATCCCATTAATGCCTTTCACATTACAACTCTCCTTTTTCCTCTAAATGTGTTCCTCTCACTTTCCACTAGGCGACTTTCCAATAATGAAAACCCTCAGCGTAGACTTATTGAATTCAAACCAAGTATCCCAAAGTGAATCTTTATTGTGTTCTCCTAAGATGCATAATATGACAAGAATAGTAGTCAAAACCTCATCTGTACGCTCTTACTTATTCCTTTATCTACCATATTAATAACCACTATCCAAAACTGTAATTCTGTAGTTCGATTTTTTACGCTAATACTCCAACATCACAGTTCCAATAATAATTCGAAACATGTTATAACTCATGTCATCAAATTCATGGAAGGTTCTATCTATAGCTAACTCAATCGGATAGCCCTAAGTTAGCATATCAACATAAGGTAATATGTAATTAATAGTTATATTTTCCTGTACTGATTACTCAAAACATCCCTTCACAATCTCAATCACTCTATCCTGCTCCCCAGCCGTCATCTTATTATCACTCGGCAGACACAGTCCTCTCTGGAACAGATCCATTCCTACATCCAGCGCTCTTCCATCTTTTCCAACTGCTCCGACCGCAAGATAAGCATTGGTCTTTGCCCTTCCGTTACCTTCCCGCGTCACAAATGAATTCATCCGGTAGATAGGCTGCATATGCATGGGTTTCCATATGGGCCTTCCTTCCGCATTATAGCTCGCCAGTGTTTCCAGGATTTCTGTGGGGCAGCTCTTCCCATGTTCTGGAAGATACAATGCCTCCTGTTCTCCCCGCATCTGCCTGCACATTCCTTCCGGCTTGATCAGAAGACAGCTTAGCCAGAAGTTCGGCTCGCTGTTTTTTTCGTCATAAGGATTCATTTCTACCGGAAGACCTGCTCGTTTAAAAGCTTCCTTATAACGCATGTAGATTGCTTTCTTCTGTGCGATATGCTCTTCCAAATAAGGAAGTTGTCCCCGTACCACTCCAGCGATCACATTACTCATGCGGTAGTTGTATCCCAGCTCTTCATGCTGATACCAGGGAGCATTTTCTCTGGCCTGAGTAGACCATTTCCGCACCTTTTCCGCTGCTTCTTTGTCATCGGTCAGGAGCATCCCTCCGGAAGATCCTGTAATGATCTTGTTCCCATTAAAAGAAATACAGTTATATGTACCAAAGGTTCCTGTCTGTATGCCCTTATAAGTTGCGCCGAAAGATTCTGCGGCATCTTCGATGATGGTTGCCCCGTGTCGGTCGCACACTTCTTTGATCTCATCGACTTTTCCCGGCGTTCCATACAGATGAGCCACAACGACTGTTTTCACTTCGGGATACAGACGAAAGGCCTGCTCCAAAGCAACGGGATCCATGTTCCAGGTAGCATATTCGGTATCAATAAATACAGGTATGCCTCCCTCATAGACAACAGGGTTTACCGTTGCATCAAAAGTCATATCCGAACAGAATACCTTTTCTCCAGGCTGAACTCCTGCCAGCTTGACTGCCATATGCAGCGCCGCCGTTCCTGCTGAAAGTGCCACTGCATAATGACACCCTGTCTTTTCACAGGCAATACGTTCCACCTCATTGATATTTTGTCCCACTGTAGACATCCAGTTTGTCTCATAGGCTTCTTTCACATATTCAATTTCCGGGCCGTGCATGGTTGGACTGCTCAGCCAGACTTTTGATTCAAAAGCCTTAAACTCTTTTCCTTGCTTAAACATCTTTTCCTCTCATCCTCTGCAGCCTCATTTTTAAACTCTTGATGCTGCTCTTATTTTTCTCCACAAAAATAGGAAGGCCTTGCCTTCCTCTCTGGTTCTTCTATATTTCTTTTACTTCTCTTCTACCTTTTTCCTTCCGGATCATCCTCAAGCCGGATGCCAAGGATAATCTCCCGATCTTTTCCCAGAAACTGCTGTCTGATCAGCACGTAGCGCTTCCGGATCCGTTGTTTGATGATATACTCAAAATATTTTCCTACTGCTCCCTCTGCTGCCACGATCTGCTTTTCTTCATCCAGCTTTACCAGTGAGCGCCGGACAAGATGTCCTTCGCTCTGGATGTTTTCCAGAAATCTCTCTTCCTCTTCTTCTACCTTAAGAAAAACTTCCTCTTCATTTTTCAAAAGCTTTGTAAGCTTCGGTACATTCTTTAATTCATAATATAATTCTTTGGGGAATTCTGTGTCTATAAAGACATAGCCGGGAAACAATGCCTTTTGGCAGATCTCCCAGCTACTTTTTTGTTTTATGGCACATTCCCTTTTTATATAGAAGCAGTCCCTGTAAAGTTCTTTTGTGAGGATTTTCCTCATCATCTCTACCAGGATTTCTTCCTGTCCTGTTGTTGTCTGAATCACATACCACATATGTATGCTCCTTTTTGGGTATGCTTCGCCATATCCGCAGTATGAAGCGTCATACTCCGAACTTTTTACACGCAAATTTATGACCACAATCCACGATTTCCATAGCACACACTACAGAAAAAGATCCTGACTCTGGTTTTTATCCGATCACCTGCTTAACTTTTTGAAGTGATCTCTAAACCTGCCTGAAGAAAGGTTCCTAATCCTCCGGCAGGCATTTCCACATTTGCCGTACGTTTATGGCGGTCTATTTTTCGGATTCGTCGTTCCATTCCCACCAGCGGGCCATGGATAACATGGGTGATTCCATCACGGATATATCCCTGGGACATACAGAGATGATGCTCGTTTCCGCACAGTTTTTTCAAAAACTCTTCCGCATCTGCAGGCACAGCCCAAAGCAGTCCGCCCTCCTCGGAAGTCTGAAGAAACTTACGGCAGGGTTCCAATTGTTCCGACAAAGCGGCAGGATCCGTTGTCTCAACAAAGATACAATCTGGGAAAAGCTGCCTTTTTTCCATATGCCAGCTTCCTTCATACCGCTTCATTCTGTCAGAAGTGAACACAAAAATATCACGCAAAATTTGATGTGAAATCTGCCTTCTGCATGACTTTATGACCTCTTCTGTTTTTCCGGGGTGACATTTCAGTATACACCACATAGAATCACTCCTCATTTTCGCAGAGTTACATACTCTGCGAAAGTGAAAAAGGCGAAAAGGCTTTAATTGCGGCTGATACACGGAAATTATTTTTACTATATATTATAGAAGAAACAGGAAACTTCAAATGTCGAAAAAAGCCTGCTTTCTACACATTTCTACGCGAAAACAGGCGAAAACCTATGGAAATCATGGCAATTCTGATCTTTTTGTTGAATAACAAATACAGATGAGGTATAATATTTACGATTTCGCAGAGTATGTAACTCTGCGAATTTTTTTCTGACCTAATTGATTAATTTTCAAACCTCCGTTATACTACTGACAGTTCCTATTTACCCACATGGAGGAAAAATCTATGACAAACAAAGCTCTGCTGGTGGTAAGCTTTGGCACCAGCTATAAAGAAACAAGAGAAAAAAACATTGAACATATTGAGAAAATTCTTGCCCGGAAGTTTCCGGACAGAAAGTTTTTCCATGCCTATACAAGCGGCATGATCTTGAAAAAATTAAGAGAGCGGGACCACATTATCATCCCCAACGTAAAGGAAGCTATGGAGGATATTGTAAAGGAAGGTTTTACGGATCTTCTTGTGCAGCCCACCCACATTATGAATGGTGTAGAAAATGATCTCATGAAGGCGGACGTACTCTCCTTCCGGGAGCATTTTTCCAGTCTTTCTTTCGGCTCCCCTCTCCTTACGGATACTTCGGATCTTTTTTATGTGATCGACGCTTTAACAAAAGAGCTCCCTGCCTTGTCGGAGCAGGAAGCTCTTGTATTCATGGGCCACGGAAGCGCCCACTATGCCAATATGCTCTACGGGGCGCTGGATTATGCCTTTAAACAGACGGGCCATCCCCATGTCTATGTAGGCACAGTGGAGGCTTATCCGGATCTTGATGCTGTTCTTAGCCTGATGGAAGGCAAAGGTTACCGCCATATCTACCTTACGCCGCTTATGCTGGTGGCGGGAGATCACGCCTCCAACGACCTTGCCGGTGAGGAGCCTGATTCCTGGAAATCCATCTTCCAGTCCCGCGGCTATGAGACTACCTGCATTTTAAAAGGTCTTGGCGAATATGAGTCCATCTGTGAACTCTATGTGCGCCACGCCCTCCAGGCACAGCCTGTTTAATATCCAGTACATGCTGACACCTGGCAGGACATTAAAATTAAATCGCGTTTTTCTGCTCTCCTGCAAGCCAGGAATAAAGATTGTCAAATACGATCTGGGCCCTTTGTTCCATAGACTCTTTCGACGCAAAAGCAATGTGAGGGGTCACAATGATGTTGGGGCAATGAAGCAGCGGATGGTCAGCCGGAAGGGGCGGCTCCATCTCAAAGACATCGCTTGCCGCTCCTGCAATCTGCCCTTCTTCCAGAGCCTTTGCCAGTGCTTTGGAATCTACTACGGCTCCTCTTGCAGTGTTAATAAGGAGAGCGGTTTTCTTCATCATTTTCAGCTGCTCTTCGCCGATCATTCCTTTTGTGTCCTCGGTCAGCGGGCAGTGAAGGGAAACGATATCCGACTGTTTTAACAGTTCTTCCAGACTCACCTGTTCATCGATAACCGGATCTGTAATTTTACTTCTGTTAAATCCAATGACACGGCAGCCAAATGCTTTGCAGAGGGCTGCTGTTTTCTTTCCAATGGCTCCTGCGCCTACGATTCCTACTGTCTTTCCACACAGAAGATTGCCGATGAGACCATCCTTCGTCCCGCCTTCCCGGCACCGCTCTTCTGTTTTTCCTACGTTGCGGAGCAGCTGGATCATGAAACTGATGCACAGTTCTGCCACTGCCTGTGTCGCATAGCCGGAAGCGTTGCTGATGGCAATACTTTTCGCCTTTGCCTCTTTCACCGGAATGTGATCCACTCCGGTAAACGCTACGTCAATAAATTTCAGGGAAGAAGCCTTCTCAATAACAGATGCATCAAGGGGCATATTTGCCAGCATCAGAACATCTGCATCTTTGCTTCTTTCCACCTGGACTTTGGGATCTGTGTCCTTTGGATACGCCACAAAACTGTGTCCCATTTCTTCCAGCTTCGCTGCATAACCTTCCATAACAGAATCTGACACGCCCAGACTCTCCAACAATACGATTTTCATTTTGCCTTCCTCCTCTTTTTTGAATAAATCTATCTGCATGACATTTGTACTTCCGGTATACAAAAACCTCATAATAGGATTTGAAATCAACAACCGTATTCATTCGCTTTAATATATCTTGTTGCCCTTGATGAGCCGATTCGCTTCACCGCACCGCTTTTTACCATAGCGCCGAGAACAGCTTCAACAGTAGTGGGGCTCACATCGGGAAGAATTTTACATATTTCTGCTTTGGAAATCGGTGTAAGACTATTTAATACCGTGGCCTCTACACGGGCTTTCTTTGTGATCTTTTTTCCATGAACAACAGCAAAACGCTTATCAAGTTCTTTATAGCACATATAAAGGGTGGACAGAAAGTTTTCGACAAATGGGAAATAACTGTTTTCGTTTGTTTCCCAGCCTTCCGAAGATTGCCGGAGGGCTTCATAATAGTAGGCTTTGTAATGATTGATCTGTTCCTCAAAAGACACATACTTTCCTGCATCAAAGCCATTTTTGTACAAAAGCAGTAGGGAAAGCAATCTTGACATTCTGCCGTTACCGTCACGGAAAGGGTGTATGCAGA
Source organism: Claveliimonas bilis (assembly GCF_030296775.1). NCBI lineage: Bacteria > Bacillati > Bacillota > Clostridia > Lachnospirales > Lachnospiraceae > Claveliimonas > Claveliimonas bilis. Next base: position 2,442,296 of record NZ_AP027742.1, read on the forward strand.
GAAAATCCAAAATCACGCAAGGGATTAACAATAGTTGATTGATATTAGCGTCACTGCGTGCCTCCATATAAGCAAGCTCTAATTGTTCCATTGCCTTTGGGGTTTCTTCTGCCGGTATAGGGCGGAAACGAACCCGTCTGTTGCCCTCCGCATCCACCTCTAAAATCACATTATCTTCAGTTTTGTATTGACCGCCATACTCATAACCGGTCAGGGACATCATCATTTCGTGTAAGCGCAAAATATCATTCTCTCTGAAATCTATGTGTTCAAAACCTAAGTGGATTTCGTTTAATGCATCTCTGTAACCGGCAATCTCTGCCTCATTATGGTTCAGAGGGGCGCTGTTTTGATTAACAATAGCTGCGATACGCTCATCGCTTGTAACAATACCCTCAATCGCATTTGAACTTTTGATAGATTGTACTTTTGCAACCGCCTCCAATTCGGTAAAGACTTGTGCATATTCCTCTTTGCGGATTCCCGCCATAGTTTTCAAGGCGGAAATGTTAGAAGTAAGGTTTACCAGATTTGCAGGCAAAAGACCATTGTTCAAAAATGAATAATCAAATTTCCTCATATAATCCCCCTATTTCTGCATATAAGAATACTATATTATATGCAGAAAATCAATTCACCATTCGATTTTACTGCATATAAAATTCAAAATTATATGCAGTAAAAATCCTTATCTGTTTTCCGACTACACTTTTGTCTTATTGAAAGACATATAGATCAATGCATTACAGATGGCTGCCGCAATATTGCTTCCGCCCTTTCGTCCCCTCGCCACAATACAGGGAACTCCCGCCTGCATGATCCGTTCTTTTGCGGGGATCACATTGACAAATCCAACCGGCACGCCGATCACAAGATCCGGTGCAAACCTGCCTTTTTGAATGAGCTCATAGGCTTCGATCAGAGCCGTTGGCGCATTTCCCACTGCCAGGATAAGAGGGCGGTCATCTGCCTGCCTCCTTTTTCCCAGCTCCTCCTTGGGCTTTCCTGTAGCCTCTGCAGTCTCTGCAGCTTTCAGAGCAGCGGCCTTTTTTACACTGGCTACTGCCCGGGTGGTTCCCTCTCTTTTTGCCGCCTCTGCCACATCTTCATCTGCCATAAAGCACAGCACTTCCCCGCCAAATTTGCCAAGGGCTGTCTTGTTGACTCCAGCTTTTCCCATATTGGTATCCGTCACGATCCGGGCTCCTTTTTTTATAGCTTCTATTCCAATCTTTACCGCGCCGGGTGAGAAGTAAAGCTGATCCGCATAGTCGAAATCCGCACTGGTATGAATGCACCGCTTGATAATGGGTTCTTCCAGAGGATCAAAAGTTCTTTCCCCCAATTCCTCTGTAATGATCTCAAAACTTCTCTTTTCTATGTCGCCAGGCAGTACCTGTTCTAATTCTTCCAGCATGATTTCCCTCCTAACATTTTACTTCCCTTAGCATCCGGTAAATCGCCTCCATATCCAGAGACTCACGAAGCCCTTTCGCCAAAGCCTGGTATTGCTTTTCCTTGTATTCCCGAAAATCTGTCCCCTTCAGGGCGGCGCCATCCAGGCCTTTTTTCTCTGCCAGCATTTGAAGAAGACCGTCGGCTGTCCCGCTGCTGTCAAAAATCCCATGAATATAAGTTCCTGCTGCCTGCCCCCGGCACACACCTAAGATTTCTTCTTTTTTTGCCAGAACCTGCGCTTCTCCTGTAAGCATTGTCCTGCCCATATGGATCTCATATCCCTCATATGCAGCGCCTGACAGTTTTTCATACATCCCGCTTAAAGCTTCCAGTTTCCCCTGTATGCGTGTTCTTGTTTTCTGCTTATGAAAAATGGTCTCCACCGGGAGGAGTCCCATTCCTCTCATGGTTCCTCCCCCTTCTGTTCCTTCCGGATCCGCAAGGCTTTCCCCCATCATCTGGTAGCCGCCGCATATGCCGAAGATCATGGTGCCTTTTTTCAAACATTTAAAAATAGAAGCTTCCATGCCGGAGGTCCGCATCCATTTCAGATCTCCCATTGTATTTTTACTTCCGGGAAGCAAAATGAGATCGGGATGTCCCAGATCCTGTGGTGCGGAAACATAACGAACCGCAACCCCCTCCACAGATTCCAGAGGCGCAAGATCCGTATAATTGGAAATCTTTGGAAATCGGATCACTGCAATTTCAATGGCTGCCTTCTGTGCGCCTTTTTGGCCCGCCTTGTTTCCTTCCCTTTCCAGACGTTCCGATATGCTGTCTTCCTCCTCAATATCTACGGAAAGCATAGGAACAGTTCCCACCACAGGAATCTTTGTCCGCTCCTCCAGCATGACAATTCCCGGATCAAGGATGGATTTATCTCCACGGAACTTATTGATAATGAGCCCCTTGATCCGCTCCCTCTCCTTCTTTTCAAGAAGGGCCACTGTCCCGTAAAGCTGTGCAAATACGCCGCCCCGGTCAATGTCTCCGGCAAGAAGTACTGGAACATCCAGCATTTCGGCAAGACCCATGTTGACAATATCATTTTCTTTCAGATTGATCTCTGCCGGACTCCCCGCCCCTTCTATGACAAGAATATCATACTCTTCTGCCAGATGGCGGCAGGCGTTTAAGATATCCGGGACAAACTTTTTTTTGCAGGCAAAATATTCACGGGCGCTCATATTTCCTATGACTTCCCCATTTACTATGACCTGAGATCCGGTGTCCGTAGTAGGTTTGAGCAAAATAGGATTCATATAGACAGAGGGCTCTGTCATAGCCGCCTCTGCCTGCACCACCTGGGCGCGTCCCATTTCCAGTCCATCCTCTGTAATATAGGAATTTAAAGCCATATTCTGGGATTTAAAGGGAGCGGTCCGAAAGCCGTCCTCCGTAAAAATCCGACAAAGTCCGGCTGCCAAAAGGCTCTTTCCTGCTCCGGACATGGTTCCCTGTATCATGATCGCTTTTGCCATTGTTCTCTCCTTTTTCCGATATCACCGCACGTTTTCAAAACTTCCAGAAGCTGCACATTGTCCTCATGCCGCCTGATCCCGATCCGGTAAGTTCCCTTTCTGATCCCCGGAAAACTGGCTGCATCCCGAATATAGATTCCCTGTTTCAAACAGGCTTCCTGCAGGTCTTCTTCCCCCTCAAACATACAGAAGATGGTATCTGAAGGCCATACGAAAAACCCCAGTTCCGTCAGCTTTTCTTCCATCCACTTTTCTTCTTTTAACAGAAATTCCCGGCTCTCTCTGACAAAGGCCTCCTCTTCCAGAGCGGCGCACCCTGCCATCTGTGCAGGAGCGGACACGTTCCAGGGAGGCAGTATATCTTCCAGTCTCTTTGCTGTTTCTTCATCGGCTGTCAGTGCATAGCCGAGCCGAAGTCCCGGCATGGCATAAATTTTTGTAAATGCCCGTAAAATAAGGATCTCCGGATATTGTTCCTGCAGATACTGAATGGATTTTCCCTCTCCCTGCACTGTCAGTTCCAGAAAACATTCATCCACTACAAGAAGCATCTGTTTCCTGTGGCACAGATCAGCCAGCTTTTCCAAAAATCCTCCATCTGCCAGCATTCCGGTAGGATTGTTGGGATTGCAGAGAAAAACGGCGCTAAGTCCTTCTTCTTTTTCAAGCCATTCCAGCGCTTTTTCTGTAAAGCGGTATCCCTCTTCCCGGCGGGCCAGATAATGCATCACCTGCCATCCATGGATGCGAAGGGCTTTTTCGTATTCCCCAAAGGTCGGCCCCAGCACGGCAGCCTTCCCCGGTTCAAAGGCAGCCGCTATGGCATAGATCAGTTCCGCCGCCCCATTTCCTGTCACGATCCGCCCGGGGGATATTTGAAGTTTTCTTCCCAGAGCTTTTCTAAGTTCTCTTTTTTCTATATCCGGATACCGGTAAGCAAGAGAGACCCCTTTATGGGCCGCCTTTTTCACCGATTCGGGCATGCCAAAAGGATTGATATTGACAGAGAAGTCCAATCTGATGTTTTTATCGAAAATATTTCCGCCGTGTTCTTCCATTTCTATCCTCTTTTTCTATCCTTTTTCTCTGAATCTCTGCTGCCGTTTTCTCTAAATCAGAAAGATCAAAGCTGCTTTTACCGCCACCATCACCAAAAACTGCAGGATGACTGCTCCGTACTCCAGACGGCAGGCTGCCCGAATATCCTCCCGCCTCACCGAGCGGATGGGATCCCCGATGGTGGGCTTTTTATAAAGTTCTCCAAAATACCAGGCGTCCCCGGCAAGCTGCACCTGAAGAGCCCCCGCCATCACCGCTTCCGTCTGCGCCGCATTAGGACTTTTATGATTATGGCGGTCACGCCGGTAGATTTTCCATGCACTTTTTCCGTCAAATCCCAGCACAAAGGCTGCTGCTGTCATAAAAAGCGCACTGATCCTTGCAGGAATGAAATTGGCAATGTCATCCAGACGGGCCGCGCAGGTTCCCAGCCACCGGTATTTCTCATTGCGGTAGCCGATCATGGAATCCATGGTATTGATGGCCTTATAAAAAACACCTCCTAAGGGTCCCGCCAGCATCATGTAAAATAAAGGAGCTGTCACACCGTCTGATGTATTTTCCGCCACGGTTTCCACTGCCGCTTTAATGACGCCCTCTTCGGAAAGGGACTTTGTATCCCGTCCCACGATCATGGAAACTGCTCTTCTTCCCGCTTCCAGCCCTTCTTTTTCCAGAGCGGTATACACTTTCATACTTTCTGTTTTCAGGGATTTTGCTGCCAGCATCTGCCAGCACAAAATGCAGGAAAGTCCAAAACCAAGAGCCGGATGGATCCTTTCTGCTATCCACAGAAGCAGCCCTGCAAACAGTACGGAGACAGACACCACAAAGATCACCAGAAGGAGACCTGCTATCTGTAAAGACCTCTTTTTATCGGGAAATACCTTTCGCAGCACCTTTTCCGTCCCGGTGATCAAAGAGCCGATCCCCTGCACCGGATGCCAGAGGCTGTGGGGATCTCCCAAAATAAAATCAAGTATAAATCCGATGCAAAGTGCCGCCAGTGACTGTGCCATCCAGATGTCCTTCCTTCCATTTTTCTTCGTCTATTTCCACAATATAGCCTTCTCCGTTTTCTACGTTCCAGGCATAGTAATCGCTGCCTTTCACCATCTGCGACATCACTGCCATGATCACCCCGCCGTGAACGGTACAGCCTATACTCTGATATCCTCTTTCCCCGGCAATTTCCACTGCTTTTTGAAGAGCCTTCACGCACCGGGCGTTAAAATCAGGAATCGCCTCCCCTTCCGGGAAAGGCAGCTCGCCGCCGCTTTCTACAAAAGTGTCATACAGGGGATCTTCCATAAGTTCCTCATGGGTTTTGCCCTCCAATATTCCGAAATCACATTCTCTAAACTCCTCTATGATCTCCGGATCTTCTTCCCCAAAGACCACCTTCGCTGTCTGTATGCACCTCTTCATCGGACTGGAAAATACATGCTCCACCTTAGGATATATTCGTTTTTCCAGTGTAAGGATTCCTTCTTTCGTCACAGGTTCATCGCTTCTTCCTCCGATGAAACGATGCTCCCGGTTGCCTTCTGTTTGTCCGTGACGGACCAATATGATTTTCATTGTACTATCCTGTCACCGCTGCCGCAAGAAGAAAGACCAACTCTAAAAGCTGGACAAAATATCCTGCCAGATCTCCGGTGATTCCTCCAAATTGTTTTTTACTTATGTAATAATACCAGATATAAACCGCTGCCGCCGTCAAAAGGCAGATCCATCCGCATCGTCCCCCGAACACAAGGAGCAAAGCCGACGCAGCAAAAAGCAGCAGACCAAGGATGACTGCTCCCTTTTTCTTCTGTGCCTTCCCTGCAAACATAGTCACATAGGAGCCTGTCTTTTTTGCCTTGGGAAAGAAAATAACAGAAAGTCCGCTTAAGGCCCGGCTTATCACAAAGCCCACACCGACACAGAAAAGCCCCTGCCCGGGTCGGATACAGTTCCATGCTCCGTAAGAGAGCAGAAGATAAATCCCAAGTCCCATCACGGCAAAAGCTCCCACACGGCTGTCCTTCAGGATTTCCAGCTTCTTTTGGGAATCTCCCCAGGAAGCCAGCGCATCTTTTGTGTCCATATAGCCATCCATGTGGATCCCCCCGGAAATCCAGAGAGGAAGCGCAGTCAGAACGGCCGCCGACAGCTGCCGGGGAATAGCAAAAAAATCCGCCGCCCAGGCAGCCCCATACAGGATACCCCCGATGACAGCTCCCACCAGCGGGAAAAAGCACATGACATATTCCATAGAAGATTTCTCCCAGTCTGCCTGTGGAACCGGAATCTTGGAATACATACTGAAAGCGATCAGAAAGCTGCTTACATATTTCATACTGTCCCGTCCCCTTTCAGCTCCAAAGGCAGCTCTCCTTTCAGCATAAGGGGAAGGCCGAATTTGACTTCAATGACCACATCCGCCTCTTTTGCCAGTTTCTGATTGACCCGCCCGGACTCCCGGACATATCGGCGCATTTCCGGGTCCATGGGAACCTCGGAAAAAGAATCCTGGGCGATCACGATCAGGTCCTCCACCTGGCCTTTGATATGCCGGATCCCTCTCATAATGTAATCCGCCACCGGCTCTTCCTTCTGTGCCTTTGGGGAATACATCTCATTTGCCAGAAGATTGGTCATGCATTCTAACAGTACCAGTTTCTGTCCGCTTACATCCAGCGTTTCCAGGGCAAGCCCCTGCTCAACAGTTGTAAAATGCTTTCCTTTCCGCATGGTTCTGTGATCTTCAATTCGTTTTTCCATTTCTTCATCAATATCCTGCAGAGTGGCAAGATAAATTTTTTCTTCCGGACAAAGTTTCACCGCAAGATCTTCCGCATACTCGGACTTGCCGCTTCCGCTTCCTCCAAATATCATGTAAAGCATTGCTTCCTCCTTTAAAGAGCGTTAAAGAGGCTGATAGGCCTCAATCTGAATCCCGTCAAAATCAGGCATATGACGATACACTTCCAGCGCCATATCCAAAAGGGGCATAAGAGCGACTGCGGCGGTCCCTTCTCCCAGCTTCATGCCGCAGTGCAGGAAGGGTTCCTTTCCAAGTTCTTTTAAAACCAGGCTCATTCCCCCTTCTCCGGATAAATGGGAAGGAAGAATATAATCGGAAACCTTTGGCTCGATCCGGCAGGCAACAAGAGCCGCCGCCGCGGAAATGAATCCGTCCATCACTACAGGGATCCGGTACATGGCTCCTCCAAGGAACACTCCGGCAAGGCCTCCGATATCCAGTCCTCCCACTTTGGCAAGCACATCCAGCGGATCTTGGGGATCCGGCCGGTTCCTTTGGATAGCTGTCCGTATCACCTGCTGCTTCCGAAGAAGCCCCTCGTCGGAAAGTCCTGCCCCTTTTCCTGTCACTTCCTTCGGATCCTTGCCAAGGAGCACTGAAACCACGGCGCTGCTTGTGGTAGTGTTGCCGATTCCCATTTCACCGGTCAGAAGGATCTGATACCCCAGTTCCCGGCAGCGCCAGGCTGCGCGGATTCCTGCATGGATGGCTTCCTGGGCTTCCTTCTTTGACATGGCAGGGCCTTTGGCCATATTCCGGGTTCCCCAGGCTACTTTATCTTCATAGACTTTTGTCTTTGTCTGTACGCCGATATCAATGGGGAAAACGTCCACACCGGCCCGCCTGCTCATCAGGCAGGCGGAAGTCTTTCCTTCTGCAAAATTGTCTGTCACCACTGCCGTTACGCTGCTGTCTGTCTGGGAGACCCCCTCTTCCACTACTCCGTTGTCAGCGCACATGACGATCAATGCTTTTTTGTCTATAGAAACTTTTTCATTTCCCATAATACCTGCAATCTGTATGATGGCATCTTCCAGCCTTCCAAGTCCGTACAAAGGTTTTGCAATCTGCATCCAGCGCCTTTGGCACCGCTCCATGGAAGTTTGATCTAATCCTGTCACTTTAAAGCTGTTGTTTTCTTCTGTTTTTTCCATATTCTTCTGCCTTTCTTACAAATCGTCCGGCAAAATCCGGCATCGAATAGAGATAGAGATGAGGAAATCCGGCATAAAATGCCTCTCCTGTCACGCCGCATTCCCAATTCCGGCCGGTAATGGGTTTGCAGGCCTGGAATGCGTCCCCATTTGCATCTGTATCCATATAGTGAAACTCATGTCCCCGGATAATCTCTTTTTCTTTTGCAAACGCTCCGTCTTTTTGGGCTGTCAGTGACACATAGCCAAATCTGGACAGTCTCCCTTTATAAAAGCTTTTCCCCGGCAGGAATCCTGCCATTTTGCAATGTCTTCCTTCGGGATCTTCCATCTCCTCCTGAAGATAGAGGAAGCCTCCGCACTCTGCCATACACGGCATTCCAGAGGAAAGCGCCTGCTTCACTGACTGGCGCATGGGAAGATTTGCCTCCAGATGAGCGCCGTAAAGCTCAGGATAGCCGCCTCCAAGGAGAAGGGCATCCGCCTCCCTGGGAATTTCCCTGTCATTTAAGGGGGAAAATTCCAAAAGCTGTGCCCCAAGCTTTTCAAGAAGCCTTAGGTTATCTTTATAATAGAAGGAAAAGGCCGCATCTTTTGCCACAGCGACCACAGGCGGCTTTTGGGAATCCTTTTGGAGCAACTTTTGAGAAATCTCCTTTACAGGGATATCTAATTCCCCTTCCTCCATATCCGGAGCCGTGGAAGCAATCTTTTCCAGAAGGGGAAGATCAAGAGAAATCCGGCACTGCTTTTCCAGTTTTTGCAGTTTCTCCTTCCACTTCTTGATCTCACCCGGCATAACAAGCCCCAAATGGCGGCTTTCCAGGTCCATATCTTCCATTTTAGGCAGATAGCCGCAGACCGGAATGTCAAGCTCTTCTTCTGTCAATTGTTTCATCCCTTCATAGCGGGACGGAGACAATTGATTAAAGATCACACCCCGGATCAGGCTGTCCCGCCGAAATTCCCGGAATCCTTTCAAAAGCGCCATAACGGAAACGCTTGTCTTTGCAGCATCAACTACCAGTATAACGGGCGCTTCCAGCGTCCTTGCCACATCGTAGGTACTGGCTGAAAGGGAAGTGCCTGCCAGGCCGTCATAATATCCCATCACGCCCTCGATCACAGAAAGATCCGCCTGTTTTGCCTCCTCCAGGAAAAGCTGTCTTACCAGTTCTTCTCCGGCAAAGAAAGTATCCAGATTTTTGGAAGCTGTTCCGATCACGGTTTCATGGAACATGGGATCAATATAATCCGGACCGCATTTAAAGGCTGCCGGCTTTTTTCCTGCTGCCAGAAGGGAAGTTAAAATTCCACAGACAGCAAGTGTCTTTCCGCTTCCGCTCCCCGGCGCCGCTATGACAAGTCTGGGTGCCTGCCGTTTCATTCTTTCTTCTCTCCTTCCCTGCCCTGCTCTTTTTTCTCTTTCCGTCTTTCAAACGTAACGATATAGATGGGGTTCTGTCCGGTCATCATCTGATATCTTCCTACTTTTTTTCCCTGGGATACCTGGATCTGCATTATATCCGCTCCAAGCTTTGGATGCCGCTTTATATATTCGGTGCATTCCGCAAGGGTATTCAGTGTGATAGCGGAAACTACGATTTTTGCCTCTGGATTTTTGCTCCATATTGCTTCCAGAATGGACGTCAGATTTCCGCTGCTTCCTCCCACAAAAGCAAGATCCGGCGCCGGCAGCTGCTCCAATGCTTCAGGAGCCTCTCCGTGAACGGCCTGAATATTGGATACATGAAAATGCCTCTTGTTCTTGTGTATAAGAGCAATTCCTTCAATCTTCTTCTCGATGGCAAAAACCATGCCGTCTATGGATTTCTTTGCAAGGGCAATGGACACGGATCCGGTTCCTGCGCCTACATCGTAAATAACTGCGTCCTTTTGGGGATTCATTTTTGCAAGGACTACGCTTCGGATCCCGCTTTTTGTCATAGGAATCTTTCCCCGGATAAAATCGCCATCCTCCGTCTCCTGCGGTGCCTCTTCCACAAGGATTTCCGGGATCTCCACATACATCACACTGAGCCCGTCCCAGATTTTTTCTTTTTCAGACAAGCGTTTGGCTGTACCTGATATGAGATTTTCCTTGGGGTAGGACAGTCTGCTTCCCACATAGACAGACGCAGATCCATAGCCATACCGGCAAAGTCTTCTTAACACGGTTTCAATCTCTTTCCCGCTGCTTACCAGAAGAAAGATTCGTCCGTATTCTCTTAAATAATCCACATAATTACAGTTCCGACCGTGAATGCTGAGCAAAGGAGTATGTTCCACTCCCTTTCCAATCCGGGCCGCCATACAGGAAATAGATGAAATTCCCGGAATGACTGACATCTCATATTCCTTCAATGTCTCTTTCAGCTTCGCCGCTCCGCTGTAAAAGCTGACATCGCCGGAAAGCAGAATGACAATCTGCCGGTATCTGGAATTGATCCTTAAAAATTCTTCTATCTTGTCTGCACGGTACTCTTCATATCTTTCTGCCGCGATTCCTTCTGCCGCCTGCAGCATACGCTTGGCTCCGATCAGCACATCCGCCGATTTCATTGCCCGCTGTGCTGCTTTTGTCAGCAAACTCTCATCCCCCGGCCCCACTCCTACAAGGGTAATATGACGCGGACGGCGGAAACCGTATTTTTCTGCAAGGATCTGAAACGCTTCATCCAGAGTGACTCCCTTTTCCAGGGGTCTTCCAATGACAACTGCCACTGCTCCCGCTTTTTTGGCGGCGCGAAGCTTTTCTTCATATCCGCCGCTTCGGCCTGATTCCTTTGTCACCATATATTTTGCCTGCACATGGCGAAGAAGCTGTTCGTTCATTTCCTGGGAAAAAGGTCCCTGCATCGCAATGAGATGTTTCCCTTCAAATCCGTTTTCCACTGCTTTTTGCACTGCTTCTTTTGTGGAAAGCACACGAAGAAAGCACCGGCTCTGATAATCGGGTATTTCCGTGTAAGGCGCAAGTTCCTTGCTTCCGGTGGTGATGAGGACATTTCCTTCCTTATCTTTCAGATAGTCCGCCGCCTCCCGAATATTCTTTACCCACACTGCATTTCCGTCCTTTACGGATCCTTCCCGCAGCACCCGCATATAAGAAATGCTCTCTTCCCGACACATTTTCTGTATATTTTTTGTCACTTCCATGGCAAAAGGATGGGTGGCGTCAATGACAAGCTCTGCCTGGCACCCGTAAGCCAGTTCCCGCATTCCCTCCACATCCAGTCTGCCGGCGAGAACGTGGATATTTTCCCCGTCCTCCACTTGCTCTTTTCCATACTCTGTCGCCGTAAGGACATATACTTTCGGTGCATGTCCCCGAAGAAATTCCGCTATTTTCCGCCCCTCTGTCGTTCCTGCAAAAATCATAATACTAGCCATTTTCATATCCCCTTGGTGTTATCATAGCTTCCTTTTTTCTGATGGTCTGTGAGTTTCCAATAAATACTGTTGTAAACATATCTGTCTGCGCTTCCATAAGCCGGGCAAGCGTGCATATCCTGTATGCCTCTCCTTCCCGCCCTATGTTGGACACATAGCCGCATACGGTATCGGAGCTCTGGTATTCTCCAATGATGCGGCACGCTCTTTTCAGATAGTCCTTCCTTTTGCGGCTGGAAGGATTATAGATACAGATTGCAAAGTCCGCCTCTGCCGCCGACCGCAGCCTTTTTTCAATCTTTTCCCACGGCGTGAGAAGATCGCTTAGGCTTATGACGGCAAAATCGTGGATAAGGGGCGCGCCCAGTACAGCCGCCCCTGAAGAAGCCGCCGTCACTCCCGGAACCACTTCCACCTGGACGTCCGGATACTCTTCTTTCATGGAAAGGATCAGTCCTGCCATACCGTAGATCCCTGCATCTCCGCTGCAGATCATGGCTGTGGTCTGCCCCTGCTGTGCCTTTTCAAGCGCCATGCGGCATCTCTGGATTTCTTTTGTCATAGGGGTTGTCAGAAATTCCTTTCCGGGAAAATGCTCCTTTACCAGATCTACATAGACCGTATAACCTGCGATCACCTGGCTTGCTTCCAGCGCCTTTGCCGCCCGTATCGTCATATCTTCATAGTTTCCCGGCCCGATGCCCACTACATATAATTTCGTCAAATGCTACACTCCAATCTTTGGCCGCCACCGCAAGGGTCATGCCGTTTTCTGCTGTTTTTTCAAGAAGCAGCCTTCCGTTTTTGCTGCCCTGTATCGCTGCCCGCTCGCAGACATTTCCAATTCCTGTCACCTGGCGGACAAATCCGGATTCCCTGCTTACGTTTTCTATCTGCTTAAGCACTTCCTCCGGCCAGGTCTCAAATGGAATGTTCCACTGATCAGCCAGCTCAAGGAATCCCTCTTCTTCTGCTTTTCTGTCAATACTTCCGATCTTTTCCACCTGTTCTTTTCTAAGGCCGAGAGATTTAAGGCTCCTGCAGAAGAAATCTTCCAGCTCTTTTGCCGGCTTTCCTTTTTTACACCCGGCTCCCAAAGTGAGATTAGCCGGGTAAAGATAAAGGATCTTCGCTCCGGACGACCCGCTTGTTTCCAGGTCCTTTCGCCCTTCGCCGTCCGGGCTTTGTACAACGGCAATTCCCAGGGGAAATTCTTTCAGCATCTCTTCCCTGGGACAGGACTCCAGTTCTTCCGGAAGTTCCCCTTCCACCGGGCACTCTGCATAAAATCCGATTTTCTCCCCTCTTAGTATAGCAGCAGAAATTTTTTTTGCCAGCATCCGGTTGGAAAAAAGGAGAGACTGTTTCTTTGCAAACATATCTACCGCAAATTTCCCCTGTACATCTGTCGCCGTTGTCAGCACCGGCAGGGAGCCCATCTCCTCCGCCAGAAGAAGGGCAAGTTCATTTGCCCCACCCACATGGCCGGACAGGATCGGAATGGCAAAGGTTCCTTTCTCATCCATGACAACCACTGCCGGATCCTTCATTTTATCCTGAAGACAGGGGGCAATGAGACGGACCGCAATCCCGGCTGCTCCAATGAAAAGGATCTCTCCGGCTTTGTCCCAATAATGAGATACCCAATCCTTTCCGGAAGGTCTCTCAAGACAAACGGTGTCTCTTCCCCGGCGGGTAAGGATCTCTTCTATTGCCTGCATTTTTTCTTTCCCTCTGTCTGTATAGCAGACAATAAGTGTTAAGGACTTTTTCAATGTTCTTTCCTCATTTCTTTCTGCCCGTCTTTGCTCTTCCGATATTCGGTGTCGAAGGATGGATCATATAGTTTGGATCTTTCATAATTCTTTTTTTCCAATATACGTCCCACAATAATAAGGGCAGTCTTTTTGATCCCCTCTCTTGCCGCTGCCTCTTCCAAAGAATCCACGGTGCAGATCACTTTCTTTTCCTCTTCCCAGGTAGCTTTGTATACAATGACTGCCGGTGTGTCCGGAGGATACCCTCCTGCCTGCAGCTCTAAAGACAGCTGCCCCAAAAGCCCGGCGCTTAAAAACAATACCATGGTCGTCTGATGCTGTGCAAAAGAACGGATACTTTCCCTCTCCGGCACAGGGGTACGTCCCGCCATCCTTGTGATAACAACACTCTGGGCTATGGACGGCAGTGTGTATTCCAGCTGAAGGGCAGCTGCGGCTCCACAAAATGAACTGACTCCGGGACATACTTCATAAGAAATGCCAAGCGCATCCAGCGCATCCATCTGTTCCTGAATGGCTCCGTACAGGCAGGGATCCCCGGTATGCAGCCGCACCGTCGTCTTCCCTTCTTCTTCCGCTTTTTTCATAACATCCAGTACTTCTTCCAGTGTCATATAAGCACTGTTGAAAACCTGGCACTCTTTTTTTCTGTCTGCCATCACCTGGGGATTTACCAAAGACCCGGCATAAATAATGACATCCGCCTCATCTACTTTCCGTTTCCCCTTTACTGTAATAAGATCCGGATCCCCAGGGCCTGCGCCCACAAAATAAACCATCTATTGTCCTCCTGCATCTTTTACTACCATAATAGAATAATAACTTAAATCATCTGGAATTTCATCCAAAGAACGGTAAATTTTCTCTCCGTCCATTTTGCATCGCTCCACAGCCTGCCCTTTCTGCCCATTCTCCTTCAGGTAGTCTCTTACCCTGGCCGCTTCTTTTCCCGCTTTCATTAATACCTTGGTACCTGAAAGAGCGATTCCTTCTGCAATCGGATAGGAGGCGGGAATGAGATGAAGCATCTGATCCTTTTCCACAAGCCCCTCATCCAAAGCTGCCGATACTGCCAGAAAAGAAGGAATCCCATTGATCAGTTTTGCCGGATATCCTGCTGCCTCTACCTTTTTATGGACATAGAGATAAGTGGAATAAATACAGGGATCTCCCAGCGTGAGATAAGCCGCTGTCTTTCCCTGTTCCAAAACTGCAAGGATCCTCTTTGCCGCATCTTCATGGGCCTTCTCCCTTGCTTCCTCATCTTTTGTCATCGGCATATAAAGCCCTTCCGTCTCCTTTGAGGCAAGTTCCGGTACCGCTCCTGCCGCGATCTGATAGGCAGTTGTCTCTTCCGGCACTTTTCCGGGTGCAAAGATCACATCGCTCTCCCTTATGATACGGACAGCTTGAAGGGTCAAAAGTTCCGGATCCCCAGGGCCGACGCCTACTCCATACAACGTTCCTTTCATATGATTCCCTTTCTTTTTATATATTTTTTTATTTCTATAGAGCTTTTATTATTTATCCTATTGATATATGCAATATCAATTCCGCTGCTGGCAATGGAACTTATATTCCTCGATCAGCTCCAAAGCGTCCTCCGTCATTCCAAGCATCCCGAAGGTATTGGAAAATACGATTGCTCCGGTCTTTATCTCTCCGCCGGACCTCATGTTAAGATACGTATGGATCTTCTGCATCAAAACCTCTATTATCTTCTCCCTTTTTTCTCCATCCAGCATCTGCAGTGCATCCTCTGTTGTGTTGCAGCCAAGAAGCGACAGGGCAGCCGCTTCTCCCAGACCTGCCCGAAGAGCTGCAGCACTTAAAATTTCCATCCGGCAGTCTGCATATCTGGAATGCGTATTCATAATGCCTCCGGCAACCTTTACAAATTTACCGATATGAGAAATAAAAAGCAGCCCCTTTGCGCCATGTTTTACTGCAAGATCTATGGTATCTCCCACATAATTGCTGCACTTGACAGCCTCCTCTTTCTGGATCTGCCATTTCTCTTCCAGGAAATCCAGCCCATAATTGCCGGGCGCTGCCAAAATAATCTCTCTTTTTGCGGCAAGCTTTACTTTTATCTCTACCTCAATGGTGTCAATAAGGGCCTGCTCACTCATAGGTTCCACAATGCCGCTTGTTCCAAGCACAGACAGCCCTCCTTCTATCCCAATACGGGGGTTAAAGGTCTTTTCTGCCAGCTCCTGGCCTCCCGGTATCTCAATGATTACCTTCAGGCCTCCGGTATAACCTGAGATGTCCCGCACTTCCCGGACTTCTTTTTCTATCATTTTTCTTGGGACCGTGTTGATGGCCGCACTGCCTACCGGCTGATCCAGACCGGGCTTTGTCACTCTTCCCACTCCTTCTCCGCCGTCTATGATGATATGATCTCCTTCTTCCATAGAGACTGTACTGTAAATCACAACTCCGTTCGTAATATCCGGGTCGTCTCCGCTGTACTTTCTGATACCGCACCTGACAGAGTTCACATTTCCCCGGTCATCATATCTTACCGGCCCGCATTCTTCCACAGGAAGTTCCAGGCTCCATCCGGCAGGAATCCATACTTTGATCTGTTCCCTCTTTCTGCCTGTAAGCAAATATTCTGCCGCTGCCCTTGAAGCTGCCTGTGCGCAGGTTCCTGTAGTCCAGCCTTTTTTTAACTCCTTTTTCTGCCTGCTCATTGCTTCTCCATTTCTTCTGCCAGTAAAACAAGGGACTCTACGTCCGCCCTCCTAGCTGTATAGGTAACCATCCCGGCTTTCCTTGCTTCTTCTTCTGTCTTTTCTCCGATACAAAGCGCCGTCACCCTGCCAAAATCCAGCTCCGGCGCGGCATGGACAAATCCGCGGACAGTAGAAGCACTGGTAAAAACAGCATAATCACTGATCCCTTCTCCAAACTCTTTTTCCAGATCAACAAAGGGCCGGGACTCATAACAGGTATCATACAGCGGTATGTCCGCCGTCTGTATGCCTGCTCTCTCCAGGATTTCCGTAAGTTCCCGGCTTCCCATCCTGGCTCTGGGAAGAAGAATTTTTTCCTTCTTTCCCACTTGCAGCGCCAATTCCTCCGCCAGATGTCTGCTGTCGTATACTTCGGGCATCAAATCCGGGGAAAATCCCCACTCCCGCATTTTCTCCGCTGTTCCCTGCCCTATCACTGCAAATTTAAGATGAGACAGCTTTCGGTTGTCTATCGAATGCTTTTTCAGATAGTCTCTGAAAATCTGTACCCCTGTAGGGCTGGTAAATACCAGCCAGCTATAATCTACAATCTTCTCCAGCGCTTCATCCAAAGCAGGATTTTCTTCTATGGGGACAATGCGGATTGTAGGAGCTTCCAAGACTTCCGCCCCCTTTTCCCTAAGGAGGGCTGACAGCTTGTCCTTTTGCTCTCTTGGCCTTGTCACCACAAATTTCTTTCCTGCCAGCGGGCGTTTGTCATACCACTCCATTTGGTCTTCTCCGGCAGCCTGCCCTACAAGAATGATGGCTGGGGACTGTACCTTCTCTTCCAATGCTTTCCGGGCAATGTCTGCAATGGTTCCTTTGATTTTCCGCTGCCTTGCCGTTGTCCCTCTCTCCAGGACAGCAGCCGGTGTCTCTGGAGGCATACTGCTCTTTAACAAACCTTCTGCCACATCCTTTACCGTGTGCACCCCCATCAGGAATACCAGAGTTCCGCCTCCTTTTACCAGGGCGTCGTAAGAAATATCCGGAAAACTTCCGTCCTTTTTGTGGGCAGTGACAACGTGAAAGGATGACGCCATATCCCGGTGGGTCACAGGGATACCAAGATAGGCCGGCACAGAAACAGCAGAAGTGATTCCGGGGACAATCTCAAATGCGATCCCCTGAGCGTTTAAATATTCCGCCTCCTCTGCACCTCTCCCGAATACAAGGGGATCCCCTCCTTTAAGGCGCACGATCCTCCCTCCTTTTTCTGCCTCTGCAGCAAGAATTTTATTGATCTCTTCCTGGGGGATCGGATGAAATCCCGACCGTTTTCCCACATCTATATATTCCGCTTCATTATTTCCATATGAAAGGACACTGCTTCCCACAAGCCGGTCATAGACAATAACATCCGCCTCTTCCAGCAGGCGTTTTCCTTTTACAGTGATCAGCTCGGCGTCAGAGGGGCCGGCCCCTACCAGATAGACAACTCCTTTTCCTTGTCTTCTCTGCTTCATTTTTCTGTCTCCTCATTTTTTAACTTTTCCGCAAGATCCATCCCTATCCGGACAGCGTTTTGAACATCAGCCATTTCTTCCTTCGGCAGCGACTGCTGGCCCACTTTGAAAAATCCTGTTCCTTCATTATAATAAAGACCCCTCAAAGTACAGATGCCGTTCCTGATCTCTCCATAAGCCGCCACGGGCGAAGAACAGCCTCCATTCAACCGCCGCACAAAGGACCGCTCCGCCACAGAAATCCACCGGGATTCCTTGTGATCGATTCCATCTGTAATGGATTTCAGGGACTTTTTCCCCTGCACGGCCAAAACTCCCTGTCCTGCAGAAGGAAGGATCTCCGTCACCTCAAAGTAACGGCTGATCCGGTTTTCCAGGCCTAATCTTTTCAGCCCGGCTGCCGCCAGCACCAAAGCGCCAAACTCCCCTTTATCCAACTTTTCCAACCGGGTCAATACGTTCCCTCGTATACTGGTTATTTCCAGTTCCGGATACATAGCATGCAATTGAATTTTCCTTCGCAAACTGGAACATCCAACCGGTTTTTTAACATCCCATTTTTCCACTCCCTTTGGGAGCACTAACACATCTCTTGGATCTTCACGCTCAGAAAATGCCAGAATGGGATACTCTTTTGTCTCCTCCATCGGCATATCTTTCAGACTATGTACTGCAAGATCGATCTTCCCTTCCTGAAGAGCTGCCTCCAGCTCTTTCATAAAAAGACCTTTCCCTCCGATTTTATCCAGCGTCTTATTAAGAATGCGATCCCCTGTTGTCTTCATCGTAACCAGTTCACATTCCAGCGCCGGATTGACTGTCTGTAATTCTTCTATTATAAGTTCTGCCTGCCGGATTGCCAGCCGGCTCATTCTGCTTCCTACCTTAAGTTTCATTCTCACACTCCCAGCTGTCTTCTGATACTGTGCGTCCCAGGACGCTATAATTCTCTGCGAACTTTCGCTGCAAGGTCAGCCACTGCCCGATGATCCGATCCGTCTCCTGCAATTCCAACCACAATGTTGTCCTTTGCTGCAATGGCCGGAAAATAAAAATCACAGTCCTCCCGGCACGACGCCGAATTTACCAAAATTCCTTTCTCCCTGCCAAGAGCTACGATGTTACGATTAAGGTCATTGTCATCCGAAGCAGCGATTATCATAAAATAGTCTGTAAGAATATCAGCAGGACGAAATTCCCGCTCCATCAGGTTTATTTTCCCCTCTCTGTGCAGACATTCGATTCTTTCTTTCTGATCACCCGGGACGCTTTTGGCAATGACTGTGATATCGGCTCCAAAATCCTGAAGGACTGATATTCTGCGAAGAGCCACTTTCCCTGCCCCGATAACCAGTACCTTTTTCTTCTCTACAGATATAAATAGCGGAAAATGTTTTTTCATTTTTCCTCCTTCATAAAGAAATCTTAAAGGGAATTTCCCAGATTTACTCTTCCATTTCCACAATAAGATAAAAGCCTTTTTCTGTCTCCTCGATTTTTCGGATGACGCCCTTTCGCGCTTTGATTCTTTCATTTGTCCGATAAATTCCGGACATGGCTACAGACGGTTCAACCAGATAGGTATACCGCCCTGTACTGGGACTTCTCTCGCTGATGACGACCTCCTGACCTTCTTCTACAAGGCCCTGCCTCTCCATTTTAAATCTTTCCTGCCTCACCTTTATCTGTCCTTTCTAATTTTCCTGTCCGTTCTGGTTTGTCTGTCTGCTCTACATTTTCTTCATACTCCGCTTTCCTCATCCTTTCAGGTGCAGACATTTTGAAAAGGCTAAATGAGAATACAGCCGTTCTGCCTCTCATCCAGCCTCCCTCTCTTCAATATTAACCTGGGACATCATGCCTGCTTGCCAACAGGCGGCGCTTTTACATTTCTTCTATAAATGCCATGTATCCTTTGTATGCCTCATACACATCCGCCTTGCTTGTAATCTCCCATGGTGCATGCATACAGAGAACCGCCACTCCGCTGTCGATCACTTCCATACCGTAATTTGCCATGATATAAGCAATTGTTCCACCGCCGCCGGCGTCAACCTTTCCAAGCTCCGCAAACTGGTATGCTACATTTCTTTTATCCATAGCCTGCCGGATCTGTGCCAGATATTCTGCGTTTGCATCATTTGACCCGCTCTTTCCGCGGCTTCCGGTAAACTTGTTGAACACCAGACCCTTAGCAAAAAATGCAGAACTTCTCTTTTCAAACACTTCCGCAAACATAGGATCATAGGCTGCACTGACATCCGATGAGAGCATTTTTGAATTTTGCAGGGCACGGCGTACTTTCAACTCCGACTCGCCTTCCGTAAGAGCCACAATCTCTGCCACCGTATTTTCAAAGAACCGGGAATGCATTCCAGTTGCGCCTACACTTCCAATTTCCTCTTTGTCCACAAGAATACAGCATGCCGTTTTTTCAAGGTTCTCCACATCCAACATTGCAAAAAGTGAAGTAAAGGCACAAACTCTGTCATCCTGTCCATAGGCCATGATCATGCTGCGATCCAGGCCGCAGTCTCTTGCTCTGCCAGCCGGAACGATCTCAAGCTCTGCGGAGAAAAAGTCCTCTTCTTCTATATTATAGCTTTCTTTGAGAAGCTTCATGATCTGGCTTTTTACTGCATCCTTTGCAGCTGCTTTTTCTTCCTTATCTGCATCTTCTGTCTCATCTGCCTTCTCCGGACGGCTTCCGATCAAAAGATCCAGCTTTTCTCCTTCGATCACGATGTTAGCTTTCTTTTCCAACTGTTTTCCCGCCAGATGGACCAGAAGATCTGTGATGGCAAACACCGGATCATCGTCCTTTTCCCCGATGCGGATAGGAATCGTCGTTCCATCCTTTTTTACCACAACCCCGTGGAGAGCCAGCGGAAGAGTTACCCACTGGTATTTTTTAATACCGCCGTAATAATGAGTATCCAGGTAGGCAAGTTCTTCATTTTCATATAATGGATTCTGCTTCACATCGATTCGCGGAGAGTCAATGTGTGCACCCAGAATATTCATACCCTCCTGAAGGGGCTTTCTTCCTATATGAAATAAAAGAATGCTCTTATCCATGCATACCGCATACACTTTGTCCCCGGCTTTCAACGGTTCCCCACTGCGGATCACATCCTTCAGATCTTTAAATCCCTTTTCCTGTGCCATACGGTGCGCTACTGCCACACATTCCCGCTCGGTCTTTCCCTCGTCGAGACAAGCTTTATACGAAGAATTGATTCTTTCAAGCCCCTCCATATCCTGAGCGGAATAGGTGAGCCATGCGTTATTTCTTTCCATAGATGTCACTCCTTCACTCTAAAATCAATACGTATATCATAACACATACCGGTTTTTTTGTACATGTAAGTTAATTGTACACGTAACATTTTTAAAAAGTGTTACGTCCCCATTTAATGTAAGTGGTGTGTATTTTTGCAAAATACCCTGCGTTTTTTTGTCATTTGCTCTTCATCTTTTTTCTTATTTTTGAATATATCTCCTGGGATTTACGACACGATACATCTAGTGTCTGCTGAATTTTTTTAAGATATTCTTCTCGAACCGCTTTTTCTTCAAAGACTTGAATACAGAAATCAAATTTGTTCTTTTCACACAATTCATGTGCCATCATTTCAGCTATGTCAATTCTCTGCTGTTCTATTTCTTCCTTAACATCCTCAAACACTTCATATTTTCTTCCTTGATGGAAAGCTTCAAAGATATGAAATTCTCCGAACCGGTTTCTTATAAACCTTACCGCCTCTTCATGTATCAGCATTTTCTCCTCTGCAAAATATTCTTTTATACTGCTGTATTTATAATCTGCGGCCTTTTTTGCCATACCTGCTTTTACCGGATTCATATGAATATATCTGAGACAATTCCAGAAATAATTCTCGTCCTCAATACACTCACTGGTAAATCTGTTTTGAAACACATGTCCGTTTCTGTCATGTTTGTAATTGTAATAATTTGCGTATTCAGCCAAGACCCTGGCCATAAAAAATGACAATTCCTGAATTTCCGCCCATATCATAATATGAGCATGATTAGACATAATACAATATGCATAGATCTTTACATCATAATTTTTCAGATGCTTTCTAATAATTGATCTAAAATACTTCTTTTCCCGCGTTTGACTAAAATTTCTTTCCCGTGCAATCCCTTTTACAACAACGTGATAGAAACCGGTACTACTCTCTTTTCTTCTTCGCAAAATATCCCTTCCTTCATTTTTGCACAGGGTATTTTGCAAAAATGCACACCACTTTTTCTAATTTGGGACGTAACACTTTTGAAAAGTGTTACGTCCCAAATTATTATTTCAATCCCATTTCCTCTCTTACTTCTTTGAAGCATTTTACGATGAAATCGATATCTTCTTTTGTGTGGCTTGCGCATACCTGGGTACGGATTCTTGCTTTTCCCTTCGGTACTACCGGATAGGAGAATGCCACAACATAAACTCCCTTGTCCATCATGCGTTTTGCGAATTCTGCCGCTGTTTTCTCATCATACAGCATTACCGGTACGCAAGGATGAGTTCCCGGAATAATATCAAATCCGTTCTCTACAAGAAGATTTCTGTAATATGCTGTTACTTCTTCCAGATGATCTCTAAGCTCTGTGCTCTCATCAAGCATATCAAACAGCTCAATACTTGCTCCAGCAATCGCCGGTGCCAGTGAGTTGGAGAACAGATACGGGCGGCTTCTCTGACGAAGCAGATCAATAATCTCTTTGCGTCCGGATGTGTATCCGCCGGATGCTCCTCCAAGTGCTTTTCCAAGTGTTCCTGTGATGATGTCTACACGTCCCTGTACACCACAGTATTCCGGAGTTCCGCGTCCTGTCTTTCCGACAAATCCTACTGCATGGCTGTCATCAACCATAACAAGTGCATTGTATTTATCTGCCAGATCACATACTCCCTGCAGGTTACAGATAATACCGTCCATGGAAAATACTCCGTCTGTTGCGATCAGCTTAATTCTTGCGCCAGCTTCGTCTGCTTCCTTAAGTTTTGCTTCCAGATCTTCCATATCATTGTTTTTATAACGGAATCTTTTTGCCTTACACAGGCGAACACCGTCGATAATGGATGCATGGTTCAATTCGTCGCTGATAACTGCGTCATCTGCTGTAAGGATTGTCTCAAAAAGTCCTCCGTTTGCATCAAAACAGGAAGAATAAAGAATCGTATCATCTGTTCCCAGGAAATCTGAAATTTTCTTCTCCAGTTTTTTGTGAATATCCTGGGTTCCGCAGATAAAACGAACAGAGGCAACCCCGTATCCTTTTTCATCGTATGTTCTCTTTGCAGCCTCGATCAGTCTCGGATTATCTCCCAGTCCAAGATAGTTGTTGGCACACATACACAAAAGTTCTCTTCCGTCTTCCATTTTTACTTTTGCGCCCTGCGGAGAAACAAAGGGAGCCTCACCTTTAAAGAGCCCTGCCTCTTTGATTCCTTCCACTTCTTTTGCATAAATACTTAAAATATCGTCTTTACGTGCCATTTTGTTTTTTCCGCTCCTTTTCTTTTTCTGTTTTCATCACATATTTTGTATAGTGCTTTACTCCGCACTATATTCTGTCAGACGATCTGACTGTTTTCCCTCTAGTCATTAATGTGTGACCAATCCAGGATAACCTTTCCTGACTCTCCGGAAATCATTGCCTCAAATCCTTTTGCAAAGTCCTTGATGTCAAAGTGATGTGTGATAATGCCGGAAATATCCAGTCCTGCCTGCAGCATAGTGGACATCTTGTACCATGTATCCCACACTTTTCTTCCATAAATACCGCGCAGATTCAGTCCGTTGAAGATTACTGTCTCCAGATCCACCTTGGCGTCTGTTCTCTGCAGTCCGAGAAGCGCGATCTTTCCTCCGTGCTTCATATTGTGGATCATATCGTGAAGTGCAGCCTGTGATCCGGACATTTCAAGACCGACGTCAAATCCCTCTGTCATACCGATCTCTTTCATCACATCCGGAAGTTTCTCTTTTCCAAGATTTACTACTCTTGTAGCGCCCAGCTTCTTAGCCAGATCAAGACGATACTCATTAAAGTCTGTCACTACAACATGTCTTGCGCCTGAGAATTTCACGATAGCTGCTGCCATAATACCGATGGGGCCTGCTCCTGCCACCAGGACATCCTCTCCCAATACATCGTAGGAAAGAGCTGTATGGGTTGCGTTTCCAAAAGGATCAAAAATCGCATACATTTCTTCCGGGATATTAGGATTACATGGCCATACATTAGAGGACGGGATTACCAGATACTCTGCAAAAGCACCGTTCCTGTTTACACCCACACCTTTGGCATCTTTACAGTTCTCTTTATGGCCTTCCAGACAGTTACGGCATTTTCCACAGGTAATGTGTCCTTCTCCGGATACAAGATCTCCTATTTTAAAGCCCTGTACACCTGCTCCTACTTCCACGATCTCTCCTACGTATTCATGACCTGCTGTAAGTCCAATAGGAATCGTGTGCTGTGCCCAGTCATTCCACTGCCAGATATGTACGTCTGTTCCACAGATTGCTGTTTTGTGAATCTTAATCTTAACATCATTCGGTCCTACCTCGGGAATCGGAACACGCTTCATCCACAGCCCTTCTTCCGGCTTCTCTTTTACGAGAGCCCACATCATTCCATCATTCATTTTTTCTCCCATGATATACCTACCTCCAATTTCCTGTCTCTTGACAGATTTCTTTTTTTATTATATCACTCGCTTGTTTTTCCCACAATTGGCTTTTTACACTTTTTACAGAATTTATCCTACTTTTTTTAATATTTTACTCTTTTTCACAAAAATACTTTGTTAAATTATTATTTATCTAAATTTTCTATGGCATTATTACCAAATTTGTGCGATAATATAATTTATCAGGAAACGGAACCTAACAACAAAATCAATGAGAGAAAGAGAGGAATTGCAGATATAAAATCCGTATATATCTGCAGAAGAAAGTATGAAAAATGCAATCAAAAAATGGAACAGCATCAGTCTTGTAAAACGAATTATTGTAGGACTGATCATTGGTATCATTCTCGGACTTACTATTCCACAGGCATCCGGAATTTCCATCCTCGGTGATCTGTTCGTTGGGGCGCTTCGTGGTGTTGCACCAATCTTGGTATTTTTCCTTGTTATGAGTGCATTATGCCATATGGGCGAAGGACAGAAAACCAACATGAAGGCTATCGTAGTTCTGTATATGCTCGGTAACCTTCTCGCTGCTCTTGTAGCTGTAGTTGCACATTATATCTTCCCGGTTACTCTGACATTTGCAGAGAATACAAATACCGGTGATGTTACACCTCCAAGCGGTGTAGTAGAGGTTCTTACAAATCTTTTAATGAACCTGGTAGACAATCCGGTAAATGCTATCGTAAATGCGAACTACATTGGTATTCTTGCATGGGCAATCATTTTCGGTGTGGCTTTAAAGAAAGCCGGTCCGGGTACTAAAAAAGCTTTAGAAGATATTTCCGATGCCGTATCTGTAGCTGTTCAGTGGGTTATCAGCTGTGCTCCATTCGGTATCATGGGCTTGATCTTCACAACAATTTCCGAGCAGGGTCTGGGCGCTCTTGTAGAGTACGGACGTCTGATCGTTATCCTGGTAGGCAGCATGGCAGTTGTTGCATTTGTTGTTAATCCGCTTGTTACCTTTGTATGTACAAGAAGAAATCCATATCCGCTTGTATTTACATGCTTAAAAGAAAGCTTTATCACTGCATTCTTCACAAGAAGTTCCGCTGCAAATATTCCTGTTAACATGGAACTGTGTAAAAAGCTTAACCTTGACGAGGATACATATTCTATTTCCATTCCTCTGGGAGCAACAGTCAATATGGCGGGAGCAGCTATTACAATCTCCACAATGGCCCTTGCAGCAGCTACAACACTGGATATCCAAGTTTCCTTTGGATCAGCCCTTATTATGTGTGTTCTCGCGGCTGCCAGTGCAGCAGGTGCATCCGGTGTTGCCGGAGGATCATTGCTTCTGATTCCTCTTGCCTGCAGCCTGTTCGGTATTCCGAATGATATTGCAATGCAGGTTGTTGGTGTCGGCTTTATTATCGGCGTTATCCAGGATTCCTGTGAGACAGGTATCAACTCTTCCACAGACGTTCTTTATACAGCGTGTGCAGAGTTCCGCGACAGACGGCTTCATCCTGAAGACTATACAGGAAAACCGGAAGCACGTTTCACAGTGCCAAAAAATAACGCTTAATCTTAAAACTGAATATGAATCATCTGAACCGCGCATAGAGATGCGCGGTTCTTTTTTGTCAGATTTCAAATCACGGATGCGCAAAAACAGCCGGATCCTTTCCTGAACCCGGCTTGTTTGTACCTGTATATTTTTTATTTTACCATTCAAACTTTTCAGCAAAGTAAGCGTCCAGATCTTCGATCTTGATTCTTTCCTGCTCCATGGTGTCTCTGTCACGCACTGTTACTGCTCCGTCTTCTTCAGAATCAAAATCATAAGTAACACAGAAAGGCGTACCGATCTCGTCCTGACGACGATAGCGTTTTCCGATATTTCCACGCTCATCAAATTCACAGTTATATTTCTTGCTAAGCTGTGTATAAACCTTCTCTGCACCCTCGCTTAACTTCTTTGAAAGAGGAAGTACACCGATCTTGATCGGCGCCAGAGCAGGATGGAAGCGAAGGACTGTTCTTGTATCTCCGCCTTCCAGCTCTTCCTCATCATAAGCGCTGCACAGGAAAGCCAGTACCATACGGTCAGCGCCGAGTGACGGTTCAATGACATATGGAATATATTTTTCCTTTGTTTCGTCATCAAAATACGCCATATCCTGTCCGGAAACATTCTGATGCTGTGTCAGGTCAAAGTTTGTTCTGTCTGCGATTCCCCACAGCTCTCCCCATCCGAAGGGGAAAAGGAACTCTACATCAGTTGTCGCTTTACTGTAATGAGACAACTCTTCTTTCTCGTGATCGCGATATCTGACTTCCTCATCCTTTAAGCCGAGAGAATACAGCCAGTCCAGACAATATTTCTTCCAATATGCAAACCACTCCAGATCTGTATCCGGCTTACAGAAAAATTCCAGTTCCATCTGTTCAAATTCTCTTGTACGGAAGGTAAAGTTTCCCGGTGTGATCTCATTTCGGAAGGATTTTCCGATCTGACAAATTCCAAAAGGAATCTTCTTTCTGGATGTACGCTGTACATTTTTAAAGTTTACGAAAATTCCCTGGGCTGTCTCCGGCCTTAAGTACACCGTGCTCTTTGCATCCTCAGTTACACCCTGAAATGTTTTAAACATCAGGTTAAACTCTCTGATCTCTGTAAAATTATGCTTTCCACAGGACGGACAGGGAACATTGTGCTCTTTGATAAACGTTTCCATTTTCTCATGACTCCATCCGTCAATGCTGTCCCCGATTTCCAGATTATTTTCATGTGCATAATCCTCGATCATCTTATCTGCACGGAAACGTTCGTGACATTCCCTGCAGTCCATCAAAGGATCGCTGAAACCTCCCAGATGTCCGGATGCTACCCATGTCTGCGGATTCATCAGGATCGCACAGTCAACGCCTACATTGTAGGGATTTTCCTGCACGAATTTTTTCCACCAGGCCCTCTTTACGTTATTTTTCAGCTCTACGCCCAGGTTCCCGTAATCCCATGTGTTTGCAAGTCCTCCATATATTTCAGACCCCGGATATACAAAACCTCTTGATTTAGCCAACGCTACGATTTTGTCCATTGTCTTTTCAACCATTTTCCTCTACCTTCCCTTCTATACTGGATAATGTCAATATTATAACGTTATATGGGGCAGTTTTCAAGCCTAATCCCCCGTTTTTCCTAGCTTTCGCCCGTAATCTGCTTCAGAATATCCAGAGATTTGAAGTGCCTGTCCACATAGATATCCATATAGCGTTCCATCACCATTCCCAGTTCCTTTAAAACCTCATCCGACACCGTAAATGTATACAGCTTTTCTATACTGGAACTAATAATATACTGGAGCGTATATACAGTAGACGGATTCAGCCGGATACCGTCCGGCACACTTCCCCGGCAGGACTCGCACACAAGTCCTCCTTTCAGTGCACTGAACACCGCCGGCTGATCATTCCTCTGGCACATCACACACTGAAAGACCTGAGGCGCCTCCCCATTGACAGCGATAGCCTTTAATTCAAATATGTACCGGATCAGACGGTCAGGCAGCGTCTTTTTCACAAGTGCCCGGAACGTCTGATACAAAAGCTTCAAAAGCATTGTCTCATCATTGGCCTCGCGGCCGTAATAATTAGCAATGTCCAAAAAATAAAAACCGTAATAGGCCGCTTCTATATCCGCCCTAAGTTCTGCAAAGTAGTTGGAAATATCAGCTGCCACAAGCGTATAAGATGTCCTGCCCTCATATACAGTAAACGTTCCGAAAGAGAAAGGATTCACCGCGCCGGTCAGCGGACTTCCCGGCTTCCTTGCCCCTCTGGCAAAGGCTGAGATCTTTCCTCTCTCTTTCGTCAATATCACAACTCTTTTATCATACTCACCGATAGGAGCTGCCGACAGAATCATCCCCATTACGGTTATCTGATTTGACTGACTCATTTTCCATTCCTGCCGTTTCTCTGGAATACTTGTTTATTGTCTGCCTGCACATTTCCATCCCTTTATAGGTAAGATAATCTTCCACCGTTCCCGATGCCATAAATTTGTTCCAGTAGCTTTCTTCCATTCTATCACCTCATCCTGTGTTGATAAGGTTAGAATCTCCCATGCCGGCTGTCTTTTATTCATCTTCACGGTATCCAAAATTTTTCATCAGAAATTCACTGTCTCTCCAGTCCTTTTTCACCTTTACCCAAAGCTGCAGATTCACCTGACAATCCAGCATTTTTTCAATCTCATACCGGGCTGTACTGCCGATCTTTTTCAACATTTTTCCTTGTTTTCCAATAATTATCCCCTTGTGAGAATCCCTCTCACATATAATAGTCGCATCTATGTGCGTCAGCTTCCGAGTCTTCTGCATTCTCTCAATCGTCACTGCAATTCCATGAGGAATCTCTTCATTGAGACAGTGCAGCGCCTTTTCCCGAATCAATTCCGCAACAATCTGTCTCTCCGGCTGGTCTGTCACCGTGTCTTCATCGTAAAACTGCGGCCCATAAGGAAGATATTTGAAAATCTCTTTCAAAAGTTCCCTCGTATTTTCTCCGCTTCTTGCAGAAACCGGCACGATCTCCGCAAAATCATAGAGATCCTTGTAAGCGGCAATTGAGGCAAATACCTCTTCTCTTTTCACTGAATCCACCTTATTGATGACCAGGATCACAGGAGTTTTTACTCTTTCCAGCTGCTGTGCAATATGCTTTTCGCCGGCGCCGATAAATGTGCTGGGTTCCACAAGCCACAGCACCACATCCACCTCATTCAGCGTACGCTCCGCAATATTGACCATGTATTCTCCCAGCTTGTTTTTGGCCTTGTGGATACCCGGAGTGTCCACGAAAATGATCTGCCCTTCTTCTGTTGTAAGCACTGTCTGGATACGATTTCTCGTTGTCTGCGGTTTATTGGAAGTTATGGCGATCTTCTGGCCGATCAGATAGTTCATCAGCGTGGATTTCCCCACGTTGGGACGGCCGATCAGAGTCGCAAAACCTGATTTAAAATTCTCTGTCATAGATTCTCCTTTGCAATTTGGGACGTAGTAAAGTTTAAAAGTGTTACGTCCCCCGTTAAAATCTTGTCACACAGTCAAACATCTCTTTGTTTTCTTCTATCTTATCTTCTCCGCCGATAACACAGATCTGCTCTGCTGACAGCATAGCCTTCACAACCGCTGCCAGTGCGCGGATATCCTCCTGTTTCGCATCCAGAACTTCTGCCCTTTCTTTTCGGATCATCTCCTCGCTGACATGGTTCATGTACAGATTCATGGAGCGGTCTCCTTTTGCAGCAGGCGTCATAGGCTGATCCAGGTTGCTGATGGTTCCAATGATATATTTATTCATATCCCGGTCGCTGACTGTAAAGTTCTCCAGGTATTCCACCACGCCTTCATAGACATCCATGGTACGGCGAAGATTCGGATCCCGATAAGATACCATATACCCTTCTCCAATGCGGTTAAAATTGCTCATACAGCCGTAAGCTCCGCCTTTTACACGGATATTCTGCCACAGATAATCATAGCTTAATATCACCTTCAGGATCTGCAGCGCTCCGGTGTAAGACGCGCCATGATCGATGAAATTCCCTGTACGGGCCACGTACTGAACCTTGGACGCTGTCTTGAAACCTTCATTCCTCTTCTGACAGTGGATCACGCAGGCTGTCTCTTCTTTTTCTCCTTCCGGCAGTTTTGCCGCCAGCTCTTCCGTCAGCTTTGCAAGGCCTTCCAGACCTTCTCTTTCAGCCGTGTAACTTATCATCATATTATCTGCCCTGAAAATCTGTCCTGCCAGATTTTGAAGTTCCTGGGAAAGAGCTTCCTTTTTCTCTTCAAAATGTTCTTCGATCTCCGCCACTGTCTGATAAAATTCTATTCCGTTTGTCATATCCTTGAGCTTTGCTGACGGGGATGCGTAGGACAGCGCACGAAGAGCCGCCGTTGTATGCCCGGAGGACTGGAACTTCATCATAAGCCGGGATTTCAGCATAGCCAAAATCTCCCGGATCCTTGCCGTATCGTTCAACTTGGACGCCGTCAGGATCTCTCCCATCATGGAAAATGCCACAGGCATCTGACTGTAAAGAGCTTTCGCCTTTATCTCAAATGTAGCCTTAAATTCTTTTTCCCGGATGTGAGTCACATCATTATAGAGTTCCAGAGAAGTTCCGATTCCGCCTGTATGCATGTTGATCTCGTTAAACAGTTCTCCGTACTCATAATTCTCTGTGTCAATAATGCCAAGCACGGACTGCAGGATTCCCACATAAGGCAGCTTCTCTTCAGGTATTCCGGATAGATCAAACATCACCTCTACATAACCAATACCGTTTGTGTCAATATCATGGAACACAGCCGGAATGTTCCCAAGTTTCATTTCCTCATTTCTGATAGGTTCGATTTCCCTGGAAATATCGCTGACTTTAAGAACCGGTATTTTTTGAATATCTTCTTCTTTATCCGGGGCAGACTGATATTCTTCCAGATCCTTTGTGCGCTTTACAAGCGCCTCTTTTTCTTCCTCAGACAGGCTGTCTTTGTAAGCCTGGAGCTTCTGATCCAGTTCCCGGTCCATGCGGGCTGTCCGTCCTTTCTCCGGCTTTACTACCACAACAGCGCCGTGGGTATTGTTAAGAAGATAAGTCTGGATCAGCTCTTCAAAATAGCGGCCTCCCACCTGATTTTTCAAAAATTCAAAAGTGTCCAGAGCTTCAATATGCATAAACGGCTCATTCCCATCATAGAGCCAGCTGTCCATCATCTGAAGACCGTACATAAGCCCTTTCGGGTAACCGCCGAAATCTGCTTCTCTGTACCGGAACTCATGATAGTTGATCCCGGCTTCCAGCGCCTTTTTGTCCATACCGTTTTTCACAATATTCTTCAGCACCGTTTCAATGGTATCTACAAATGCCGTCTTCTGCTCCGGATCCGCGTTCTTTGCGATGACGGAAAAAACAGGCTGGTAAATGCCATTATCATAGGACCCGATAATATCCTTTCCAATGCCTGCATCTGTCAGCGCTTTTTTCAAAGGAGCTCCCGGTGCGGACAAAAGCGCATAATCCAAAATCTGAAACGCCAGATAAAGCTCTTTATCCAGGCTTGTTCCGATGACTTTGTTATAAGAAAGATAGGTATTTTCCTCCTCCGGCTCTTCGCTTGCAATAGAGTAAGGAATTTCCTTTTCCACCATCTCCTCAAAAGGCTTCTGCAGACGGATTTCCGAATCTACATCCGCTGCATCATACCGGCTCAAATACTCCTGATCCAGCCAGTTCAATTTCTCTTCCATATCCATGTCGCCATACAGGTAAATATAGCTGTTGGAAGGATGATAGTAAGTTCTGTGGAAATCAAGGAACTGCTCGTAGGTCAGATCCGGAATAAATTCCGGATCACCGCCGGATTCATTAGCATAAGAGGTATCCGGGAACAGCGTATTTAATACCACCCGGTCCAGCACACCCTCCGGAGAGGAAAAAGCTCCTTTCATCTCATTGTAAACCACACCATTGTAAGAAAGCTTATCCTCTTTGGAATCCAGTTTATAGCTCCATCCTTCCTGGCGGAAAATTTCCTCATGCTGGTATATATTAGGGTACAGTACCGCATCCATGTAGACATGCATTAAATTCTGGAAATCCTTCTCATTGCAGCTTGCCACCGGATATACGGTCTTGTCAGGATAGGTCATTGCATTCAAAAACGTATTCAGAGATCCCTTCACCAGTTCCACAAAGGGATCCTTGGCCGGGAAATTTCTTGATCCGCACAAAACAGAATGTTCCATGATATGGGGCACTCCTGTACTGTCAGAGGGCGGAGTCCTGAAACCGATACTGAATACCTTGTTGTTATCATCATTTTCTACAAGAAGAACTCTTGCTCCGCTCTTTTTATGTTTCAGAAGATATCCTGTGGATTTGATCCCTTTCAGTTCTTCTTTCCGGAGCAGTTCATAAGCTTTGCAATTTTCTGTTTTCATATCCAACTCTCCATTCTTCTATCGTTACTGCCGCCGGTGCCGATGCATGCCGACGCTTCTGTTCAGCATTATATTATAACAGTTTTCCCGTAAATAAGGAAGATAATCTCGTTCAATTTACTCTTTCCCAAAGTTCCTGTTCATATGTTATACTAAATTATAATCATTTTACAAAAGGGGAATTAGTATGATCACATTCAGACATTCTGCAACCGCCGATGTAGATGCAATGGACAAAATAATAAAGGACGCTGTCCGGGGACTTGGAGCCCAAGGTATTCCGCAGTGGCAAAAAGGATATCCCAACCGGGAACTTCTCGTTTCTGATATTGGAAACGGGATCGGATATGTTCTGACAGACCATGACAGAGTAGTGGCTCTGTGCGCCGTCACCTTTGCAGAAGAGCCGGCCTATCTTCATATTTCCAACGGAAGCTGGCTGACAGGAGATAACGCATCTTACGCCACCATTCACCGTATGGCTGTCGATGCCGATCTTCGCGGAAAAGGATACGCTTCCCTGCTGTTTTCTTCTGTAGAAGATCTGGCTGTCCAAAAGGGTATGGAGAGTATCCGCATTGATACCCACGAGCAGAACCTGTCCATGCAAAAGGCGCTGGAAAAATCCGGCTTTATCCGCTGCGGCAATATTACGCTCTGCGGCGGACCGGAAGACGGCGATCCCCGGATCGCCTATGAAAAATTGTGCAGATAGCCACTCTGGAACAGAGTTTCCTGTCTAAACAAAAAAGGAAGGACTTTTAGCTTTCGCCTGGCAAATCCCGGCTGCAGCAAGAAAGTCCTTCCTCATTTTCATCTTATTTTATTCCCACGAGATGGAAGTTTTCCGCTTCCTTTCCAATCTGACAGAGAAGCCTTCTCATCTTCTCCTCTCTTAAATTTCCATCCAGCACTATGCGAATGTTCTGCACACCGTCCGCTGTTTCCAGGGACATAGCGTCAATCTCCACCCCGTTTAATTTTGTCATATTGATATACAGGTTCAGATCACTTGTATCTTTCGGACAGGTAAATGCAATCTCTACCTGGCTGTGAGACGCCGCTTCATCTATGCCTGCCTCCTTCTCGGCACTGCTTAAAACTTTATCCTGCATCCCGGTAAGGATCCCATACTGGTATCTTCTGCTGACGCTCATCAGATGGCGAAGGAACGCCACATACTCATCATAAACCT
Organism: Claveliimonas bilis; assembly: GCF_030296775.1. Taxonomy (NCBI): domain Bacteria; kingdom Bacillati; phylum Bacillota; class Clostridia; order Lachnospirales; family Lachnospiraceae; genus Claveliimonas; species Claveliimonas bilis. The sequence goes on from NZ_AP027742.1 coordinate 2,475,531, forward strand.
CTTTATCCACATCTCCTGCCCGCTTCTCAATGATGGACAGCTCTCTTTCCAGCACGAAAACGTCGCCGCCGGTTTTTGCCTTTGCTTCTGCTACTTGTTTTGCGCATTCCATTCTTTTTAAAAACAAAGGCTTCATCTGTGTATCTACTGCATCGATTTCCACGCGAATCTCATCTAATGTCATTTGATCACTCCTATTCTCTTATTGTCTTGTGTTTTCCGTCCTTATCTGCCGGGTTCTAAATGAGAGCTCCCTGTTTTACCAGCTCTTCCCTTATTTTCCTGATGTCCGCTTCTCCCTGCAAAGCCTGCACTGCCGCTACCACGCCGGCACCGTGCCCGGTTGCAAAGCAGGTTCCCATCACACGGACCGCCGCAAAGGCAGCCTCGTCCGCCGAGATCATTCTTCCCGCCCCATAGAGGTTTTCCACAGACTCACACTGAAGCGCGCCAAGAGGAATGTCAAACCAGCTTCCTTCTTTTACATCTATATAGGTTGCCATTTTGTCGGCGCTTTTATGGATTTCCGGCTTCCATCCGCCTCTTGCCACGCCGTCTTCACATTTCTTTCTGGAAAGCACATCGTCTGCTGTCAGCACTTTACGCCCTTTGATCCTGCGGGTCTCCCGAAATCCGATAGAAGGCCCGATCACAGACAATTCACTGTTTTCCATTCCCGGAAGATATTTTTTCAACGCTTTCACATAGGAAAGTACCTGCTTTCTTGTCTCCTGCTCCATAGCGGTCATTTCCCGGCAGTCTAATGACTTTGGCATTACGCTTGGCAGGAGAACTGCCACCTGATCTGATCCCTCCCTTTTCAGGATAAATCCTTTTTCTTTGGAAAGATTCGGAATCCCTTCTTCTTTTGCCTTGATCACTGCTTTTTCCACGGCAGCCGGAGACAGATCACAGGAGGTGTCCACGCCGCTTAACCGGAACGGCAATGTCGCCGCCTGGACGGTGCCATCCTCTCCTCCCCAGATGGTCTCAGCTCCTGCCAGATGAGCCAGCGCCGCATCTCCCGTGGCATCCACAAATGTTTTTGCCTGAATGGAAAATGTCCCTTCATCATCCGTACATTCCAGCGCAGTCATCTGTCCGTTCTGCATCTTCACTCCAGTTACTCTTGTGTGAAGAAGACAGGTTACTCCTGCCTTTTCCAGTACATTATCCATTGCACATTTCAGATATTCAGGATGAAAATTAATATTTTTGTTTCCTGTTGCCGAAACAATATAGTTGATCGAAGAGGGATCCAGTTCTTCCATTTCTTTTAAGATCATCTCTCCAACTCCTGCTACCGCCTTAACCGGATCTCCCCCGCAGGTATAAAATCCGCAGAAAGCCGCCACGCCAGAGTGAGTAGCCTCCCCACCCGGATAGGGACTGCGCTCAATAAGAACTGTCTTTGCCCCTGCCAAAGCCGCACCTACCGCTGCTGCAGTTCCGGCTGTTCCGGCCCCTGCCACAGCTACATCAAACTGATACTCTCGTTTCACTGATCTGTTCTCCTTTTCTTCTTAATTTACAGATATTTTATTTCCTGTTCAAAACAGCGGCAAAGCGGATTTTCACCCCTTATGCCGCTGTCAGATACATTCAGCTTATTATGAAATAAACAGTGATCCCAGAGGATATGCGATAAAGCTTAATACAAGAATGCCTGCTATCGCAAACAGTCCTCCCCAGATAAACATGGATTTTGTATCGGTCCATCCTGAACCGATGGCAACTGTATTTACTGTACTTTGTCCTGCCGGAGTCATATTGCAGATTGCTGCCGCAAATCCTACCATGCATACTACAACTCCCACATTGACACTTCCTTCCGGAAGAGCTGTAAGAACAGATAAAGCCACTGCGCTTACCACTGTTGTCGTAACAATGTTGGATGAGAAGTTTGTCTCAACAACCGCCCATGTCATGAAGAACAGGATCAGTCCGATCACCGGGAGATTTCCTGTCAGCGGTTCCAGCGCTCCTGTCAGCCATGCGCTGATTCCCACATCTTCGTTTGTCAGGCAGGAACCAAGCTGTGTCGCTGCCGCTGTCATCAGCACGCTTCCCCAGAGTACGCCTTTGCTTGCAGTTTCTCTGAAGTTCATAATGCTCTCGCCGTCTACGCGGATGACAAACAGAAGGATACATCCAAGAAGCGGAGGCATTGCGGTAGACCAGCCGTTTACTGTTTCATAGAACTGGGGCCATACGCCTTTTACAAGACTTGGAGCAACCCACAGAAGCACGGTAAGAAGCATAACACCAAGGATTACCTTCTCCTTGAAATCTGCTGCAGGCACCGTTCCTCTAAGGCTCATTGCCTTGTCCGGCTTGATGGTGTCTGCGTCATCCGGACGGTAAATAAATTTAAAGATTAAAATTAAAATAACAATCAGGATAATTCCTGTTGGGATTCCCATTGCCATATACTGGAACTGATTCACGTCATTTCCAGTGGCTGATGTGTAATATCCGATCGCCATAGTCGGCCATACATGTCCGATTGCAGTCATACCGGAAGAAAGGCTGATACAGAATGCAGTTCCCATCATGAGCACATTCGCAACCTTGCTTCCCTTTTTCAGTTCAAGCACCTGGAAAATATCTTCCAGGAACGGCATAAATGCTACAAACAATACAGATGGAGAAATGAACAGCCCCATAAAAGTAACTGCTGCAAGCAGGAAGCAGATAAAATACCATGGTCCCTTTCTTGCAATTCTGTTAGTAATAAAGTAAATAGTACAGCGTCGTACAAAATTGGTCTTAGAAAGCGGATATACCAGCATAAAGGTAAATAAAAGAAAGGCAACTGTCGTATTTCCGAATGCCCCTGCAAAAGTTCCTGAAAATCCGAAAATCGGAATCAAACCTAAAGCCAGAAGCGTGATCATACTCGGCCAGTCAATGGAAATGCCGATCCACATGATCAGTGATCCAAAAAATACGCCAAGCACCGCCCATGCGTCGCTGGACAACCCGGCCATCTTTGGCATAAACCGTGAACCTATGATGACAACAAGCGCCAGGACTAAGAAAATGTTTGCTTTTGTGTTCTTTTTTGTCTGCATATCAATTCTCCTCTCATTCCTTTTACGCTTTATTTCTTTGAAGCGTTAAAACATTACATTATTAATATAGTACCGTTATTGCCATTTGTAAACTATTGATATATTATAGTATCGATAGGATTTTCCTATATCATATATGAAAGGAGAACTGCCTTATGCAGCTTCAGCAAATGCGTTATGTTCTTGCAGCAGCAGAGAAAAACAGCTTTTCTGCCGCTGCCAAAAGCCTTTTTATCTCCCAGCCCTCCCTCTCCCAGCAGATCGGCAATCTGGAAAAGGAACTTGGGATTCCGCTTTTTATCCGCCATTCCAAATCTGTTACTTTGACAGATGCCGGCGAACAATTTGTCATTCAGGCACAGCGTATCCTTAATCGGGTAGATCAGCTGTCTGATACCATGAAAAAATACAGTCTGCAGCAAAGTGGCACTCTTCGCATCGGCATGCTTTGGATCGCCGGATATCTGGGTCTATCCAGCGTGATTACAGACTATCATAAACGCTACCCCCATATCACCTATCACCTTAAAGTAGAAGGAAGCAATACGCTTCTGAAAATGCTCTCATCCAGAGAAATTGATGCGGCTTTTGTCATTAGCACAGACAATATCCTGGCAGAAGAAGATTTATACTACCAACAATTGATGGATGACCGATACATGGTCATTTTATCTGCCCAAAATCCTCTCTCTTCCAAATCCTCCCTGACAATACAGGATCTGAAGGAGGAAAAGATCATTATGCCCGCCAAAGCTTCCGCATTCCGCCAAAATATGGAACAGCTTTTTGCGCAAAATAATATATCGCCCAATGTTTTATGCGAGACAAGCCAGTCTGATCTTGTCATGCAGCTTGCTTCACAGGGACTTGCCGTAGGATTTGCTTCCCGCTCCATTGCCCGGAAACTGCAAAATCCTGCATGCCGCATCCTGCCGCTTAAGCCCCGCATTTCCCGCCCCATTTACTATGTAACATTAAAGGAGCTTCTGGACTATCCGCCCATCCGCTCCTTTACCTCGTTTGTAGAAAGCTATCCTCTTTTTACAAATGCACATACTGCCGATAAAAAATAAAGCATTATTCTGCCTCTTTTCCGTATATTTTCCTGATCACCAGAAGTACTGCAACCATCAGCACGATTCCTGCCGGAAGCGCGATCCATGCTGTCTGCACGAACCCTGCGATAATATATACGACAAAAGAAACCGCTGCAACTGTAATTGCATAAGGAAGCTGTGTCGTTACATGGTTCACATGGTTGCACTGTGCGCCTGCCGATGACATGATCGTTGTATCCGAAATCGGAGAACAATGATCACCGCACACTGCTCCAGCCATACATGCAGAAATGGAAATGATCATCATTGTCTCATTCTGCCCCTGGAATACAGAAACAACGATCGGAATCAGGATACCGAATGTTCCCCAGGATGTACCTGTGGCAAAAGCAAGTCCGCACCCTACCAGGAAGATGATAGCCGGAAGGAAATTCATAAATCCGGAAGCGCTGGATTTCACAAGCTCAGATACGAACACATCCGCTCCCAGACTGTCTGTCATTGCCTTCAGAGTCCATGCAAAAGTTAAGATCAGAATAGCCGGCACCATTGCTTTGAATCCTTCCGGAATACACGCCATACACTCATTAAATTTGATGAGCCTTCTCGCTACATAAAAGATAATTGTAATAACAAAGGCAAAAAAGCTTCCAAGTACCAGTCCGACAGAAGCGTCACTCTGTGAGAAAGACGTAACAAAATCTGTTCCGGAAAAGAATCCGCCTGTGTATATCATACCGATAATACAGAATACGATCAGCAAAATGATAGGAAGTACCAGATCAATAACCTTCCCTTTTCCCTCCACGATCTCTTTCTCTGCATCTGCATAAGGCCTGTCAGGCGTTGTATAAATATCTCCTCTGATAGCATTATCCTCATGCAAACGCATTGGGCCGTAATCCAGCTTCAGAAGAACAAGGCTAAACATCATAACAATGGTAAGCAGAGCATAAAAGTTATAGGGAATCGCACGAATAAAAATAGAAAATCCGTCTTCCCCCTCTACAAATCCTGTTACCGCTGCCGCCCAGGAAGAAATCGGCGCGATAATACACACCGGAGCTGCAGTAGCATCAATCAGATAAGACAGTTTTGCTCTTGATATTTTATGCTTATCTGTCACGGGACGCATCACACTTCCCACTGTCAGACAATTAAAATAGTCATCAATAAAAATCAAAATTCCCAGAAGAATTGTTGCACACTGTGCTCCCGCTCTGGATTTAATGTGCTTTTGAGCCCACTGTCCAAAGGCTGCCGAACCGCCAACTTTATTCATCATACATACCATAATTCCCAGGATAACCAGGAACACAATAATTCCCACATTATAACTGTCTGACAGAACAGATATAATGCCTCCCTGGAATACATGAGTTACAGTTCCTTCAAACGCAAACCCGGAGTAAAATACTCCTCCGATCAAAATACCAATAAACAGGGAACTGTAAACCTCCTTTGTGATCAACGCCAGTACAATTGCCACAAGGGGCGGGATCAGCGACCAGAAAGTCGCGTACATAGCCGGCACATATTCCTCTGCTTCCTCCGCTGCAAATGCCAGCATAGGGCAACATGCCACAAGCAGCATTACTGTGGAGATCAGCCACAGGATTTTTCTCTTTGTCTCTCTCATAAAAATTTCCTCTCTCTCTTTTTGTAAAACAGATTTCCACTTCACGTGTATGCCTATTCCGCGAAGCGTTTTATCTAACAGGGAACAAAGTTTCCTATTAAATGAAAAAGCTATGAATAACGCTGTCTTGAGCGCATCCATAGCATAAACTGCCCTTCTTCGGACTTCTTATGTATATCAATTTCATTCAATAATGATAGCGCTCCACAGGTTGTGACAGTCCGCAGCATATTCTGCATACGGCCCAGGAAATCTGTCCGGGAAAACAAGATCTCCTTCGGCAATGTTCCCTTTCCACACAGTATGCATACCCGTGCTTCTATTCTGTGGTACTATTGAACACTGCACCTCTATCAGGTCTGATTATTCATACAATAAAGTTGTATCACCTTTGCCGGATAAAGTCAATAGAAAAAAGCGAACGCCGCATAAAATGCAGCGTCCGCTTTGCGTTTTTCTTTTATTCTTCTGTTCCGTACAGAGTAACAAGCTTTTTCAGATATGCATATCTTTCTTTTGCTTCTTCCTCGTTCTTTGCAAACATTACTTTTGCCTTCTCCGGATTGGATCTTACAAGTGAATTGTAACGAACTTCTCCGTTCAGGAAGTCCTGATATCCTTCCAGTTTTGGCTCTTTGCTGTCCAGAGTGAATTTCGCTCCCTCTGCAGCCGGGTTGAAGCGGAAGTTGTTCCAGTATCCGCATTCTACAGCCAGCTGTTCCTCTGTCTGAGCCTTGCTCATACCTTTCTTGATACCATGGTTGATACATGGAGCATAAGCAATGATCAGTGACGGTCCCGGATATGCCTCTGCCTCTGCGATTGCTTTTACAGTCTGGTTGTAATCAGCACCCATAGCAATCTGTGCAACGTATACGTATCCGTAGCTCATTGCGATACCTGCAAGGTCTTTCTTCTTAGTATCTTTTCCGCCTGCTGCAAACTGTGCAACTGCACCTGTCTTTGTAGCCTTGGAGGACTGTCCGCCTGTGTTGGAGTAAACTTCTGTATCGAATACCATGATGTTGATATCCTTGCCGCTTGCAAGAACATGGTCAACACCACCGAATCCGATATCATAAGCCCATCCGTCTCCACCGAAGATCCACTGTGATTTCTTAGCAAGGAAGTCTTTGTTGTTTACGATATCTTTGCATACTTCACAGTCGCATCCTTCCAGCGCTTTTACAAGGTTGTCTGTTGCTGTTCCGTTTGTAGCGCCGCAGGAGAATGTATCAAGCCATTCTTTACATGCAGCTTTCACTTCATCAGAAGCTTTATCAGATTCCATTACAGACTCTACTTTAGTCTTAAGACCTGCTCTGATCGTGTTCTGTGCCAGCAGCATACCATAACCGAACTCTGCATTGTCTTCGAACAGGGAGTTGTCCCAAGCCGGTCCTTTTCCTTCCGGTGTTACGGTGTAAGGTGTGGACGGTGAGGAGTTACCCCAGATAGAAGAACATCCTGTTGCGTTTGCAATGTACATTCTGTCACCGAACAGCTGTGTGATCAGTTTTGCATATGGTGTCTCACCACATCCTGCACAAGCTCCGGAGAACTCAAGCAGAGGCTGTTTGAACTGAGAACCTTTTACTGTATTTTCTTTGAATTTTGCTACTACTTCCGGTTTTACAGGAATTTCTCTTCCGAAATCGAATCCTTCCTGACATCCTGCATTTTCTTCCATGTTGCCCATAACAAGAGCTTTCTCGCCCTTCTTGCCCGGGCAGACATTTGCACAGGAACCACATCCTGTACAGTCATAAGCTGATACAGTGATAGCGAACTTCATTCCAGGCATACCGATCATATCAATTGTCTGGAATCCTTCCGGTGCATTTGCGGCTTCTTCCTCTGTCAGAGCTACCGGACGGATAACTGCATGAGGACAAACATATGCACAGCGGTTACACTGGATACAGTTCTCTGACTGCCAAACCGGGATATCTACTGCGATACCACGTTTCTCGTAAGCAGATGTACCGGACGGTGTAGATCCGTCTACATAATCTTTAAATGCAGATACAGGCAGTGTATTTCCTTCCTGTGCATTTACTTTTGCCTGAATATTTTTAACAAAATCTACAACTTCTGTTCTTCCGCCCTTTACTTCCGGTGTAAACAGACCTTCATCAGCACAGTCTTTCCAGCTTTCCGGAACAGTTACTTCATGAACCTGTTTTGCACCTGCATCGATGGCATCATAGTTCATCTGTACGATCTTGTCACCTTTTCTTCCGTAAGTAGCTTTTGCAGCAGCCTTCATCAGGTCAATTGCTTCCTCTTCCGGAATGATAGCCGCCAGTTTGAAGAATGCTGACTGAAGGACTGTATTGATACGTCCGCCAAGTCCGATCTCCTTACCGATCTTGATACCGTCGATTGTGTAGAATTTAATGTTGTGGTTTGCGATAAATGCCTTTACCTGTCCCGGAAGGTGTTTCTCCAGTCCTTCCATATCCCATGGACAGTTCAGAAGGAATGTTCCTCCGTCAACCAGTTCCTGTACCATATTATATTTATTGATATAGGATGGGTTGTGGCATGCAACAAAGTTTGCTTTCTTGATCAGATATGTGGATTTGATCGGCTTTTTACCGAAACGAAGGTGAGACATTGTCACACCACCGGACTTCTTGGAGTCATAATCGAAGTAAGCCTGTGCATACATATCTGTGTTGTCACCGATGATCTTGATGGAGTTCTTGTTTGCTCCTACTGTACCGTCAGCTCCAAGTCCCCAGAATTTACAGTTGATCGTTCCTTCCGGAGTTGTAACAAGCTGCTCGCCCTCTTCCAGGGAAAGTCCTGTCACATCATCCACGATACCGATAGTGAATTTCTCTTTTTCTGTGTTGCCAAATACAGCAACGATCTGTGCAGGTGTTGTATCTTTGGAACCTAATCCGTAGCGTCCGGAAAGAACCGGAACAGCGTCAAATTTTGTTCCCTTCAGAGCTGCTACAACGTCCAGCCACAGTGGCTCTCCAAGAGCACCCGGCTCTTTTGTTCTGTCTAATACAGAAATTGTCTTAACTGTGTCAGGAATTGCATCGATCAGTGCCTGTGCGCTGAATGGTCTGTACAGACGTACTTTTACAAGACCAACCTTCTGTCCTGCTGCCAGCAGATAGTCAACTGTCTCCTCGATGGTATCACATACAGATCCCATAGCGATGATAACCTTCTCTGCATCTGCTGCTCCATAGTAGTTGAACAGTTTGTAATCTGTGCCGATCTTAGCATTTACCTTGTCCATGTATTCCTGAACGATAGCCGGCATAGCTGCATAGTACGGGTTGCTTGCTTCTCTTGCCTGGAAGAAGATATCCGGGTTCTGTGCGGAACCTCTCTGGCATGGATGATTCGGATTCAGAGCATGTTTTCTGAATGCGTCAATTGCGTCCATATCTACCAGATCTTTCAGATCTTCATAATCCCATGTCTCAATCTTCTGAATTTCGTGAGATGTACGGAAACCGTCAAAGAAATTGATGAACGGAATACGTCCCTTGATTGCAGAGCAGTGTGCGACCGGTGTCAGGTCCATAACTTCCTGTACACTTGATTCACACAGCATTGCACATCCGGTCTGACGACAGGCATATACGTCTGAGTGATCTCCGAAAATAGAAAGTGCATGGCTTGCAAGAGCACGTGCAGATACGTTGAACACACCTGGAAGCTGCTCACCTGCAATTTTGTAAAGGTTCGGGATCATAAGGAGCAGACCCTGGGAAGCTGTGTATGTTGTAGTCAGGGCACCTGCTGCCAGTGATCCGTGAACAGCACCTGCTGCACCAGCCTCTGACTGCATTTCAGTCACCTGTACTTCCTGTCCAAAGATGTTCTTTCTTCCCTGTGTTGCCCATTCATCTGTAGCTTCTGCCATGACAGATGACGGGGTAATCGGGTAAATTGCGGCAACATCTGTATATGCGTATGACGCATGAGCTGCTGCATGATTACCATCCATGGTCTTCATTTTTCTTGCCATTTTTTGTTCCTCCTTAGATTTTGAAAAATAATAATTTATTTTTTCACATATATTTATATTATAGCCTGTGCAATTTTAAAAGTCCAGATTTTACTCTGTTTTCTTTTGTTTCTTTTTCGGTACAAAAAGGAAAAACGGAATCCTTCCGCATTTATAAGGATTCCGTTTCTTTCTTTTTTCTTCTTCCGCATATGATCCAGATTACTGACACGATCACCAGCGTTCCCGCCAACACCTGTGACACCGGAATTTCCGTTCCCGGAATCCAGAGCTGATCTGTCCGAAGCCCTTCGATCCAGAACCGCCCCAGGCCGTATCCTCCCAGATACAACAGGAAAATTTCTCCGTTAAATTTCTTATGTGTCCGGTACAAAAGCAAAAGCACAAGAACTCCCAGACACCACAAAGACTCATAGAGGAAAGTGGGATGTACCTGGATATAGGATACGCCGTCTATGACTTCTATGTGATCCCGGATCTTCTCTGTCAGATCTGAAGTGCGCACTGCATCCAAAGGAAGCCTCATCGCCAACACGCTGTCTGTATATTCCCCAAAAGCTTCTCTGTTAAAAAAGTTCCCCCATCTTCCAATCATCTGCCCGGTCACAAGACCAAAGACTGCCGTATCAAGAAGCAGGGCAACCGGCTGTTTTTTCACCCTGGCCACCACAAACACAGTAATGACTGCCGCAATGACTCCGCCGTAAATCGCAAGACCTCCATGGCGGGTATTAAAAATCTCCAACAGATTATCTTTGTACATATCCCAGGCGAACACAACATAATAAATGCGGGCGCCGATGATCCCGAATATAATTCCGAACATAGCCAGATCCAGATAATCCTCCTGCTTCTGGCCGGTCCTTTTTGCTTCCATCAACGCCATGGCGATACCGGCCAGCATTCCGATCCCGATCGTGATTCCGTAATAAGCAATATCAAAGCCGAAAACTGTCACTGTCTTTCCTACATTTTCCAGGTGGATGCCCAGATTAGGAAAGTCAATTGATGTATGCATAAGCTGCCTCATCCTTTCTATACGTTAAACCTAAACAGCATGATATCGCCATCCTGTACCACGTAATCTTTTCCTTCCAGCCGTACAAGTCCCTTTTCCTTTGCAGCATTATGGGATCCGCATGCAATAAGATCGTCATAAGCGACCACCTCTGCCCGGATAAAGCCCCTCTCAAAATCCGTGTGGATCTTGCCGGCAGCCTGCGGTGCCTTTGTTCCTCTCTTGATGGTCCATGCTCTTACCTCTGGCTCTCCTGCTGTCAGGTAACTGATCAGTCCAAGCAGATGATAACTTGCCTTGATCAATTTCTCAAGTCCGGACTCGGATAGTCCCAGATCTTCCAGGAACATTTTCTTTTCTTCCTCTTCCAGTTCCGCAATCTCCTGTTCAATCTGAGCGCATACAACAAATACTTCAAAACCTTCTTCCGCCGCATACTCCCTTACTGCCTGTACGCCTGCATTGGAAGCGCCGTCATCCGCCAGATCATCCTCAGTTACATTGGCAGCAAAGATAACCGGCTTATAAGTGAGAAGATTATAGCTCTCCAGCCATTCCTGCTCTTCTTCATCTTCTGCTCCGTCAAAACTCTTTGCCAGTTTTCCATCTTCCAGATGAGCCTTGATCTCCTCCAGCAGTTTCAGCTCTTTGGCCGCTGTCTTATCATTTCTTGCAACCTTGGTTGTCTTCGCGATCCTCCGCTCCAGAATTTCCAGATCAGAGAAGATCAGTTCCAGATTGATCGTCTCAATATCTCTCATGGGATCAATGCTTCCGTCCACATGGACAATATTGCTGTCTTCAAAACAGCGCACTACATGGACAATCGCATCCACTTCCCGGATATTTGCCAGGAACTGATTGCCAAGCCCTTCTCCCTTGGAAGCTCCTTTTACCAGCCCTGCAATATCCACAAATTCGATTGCAGCCGGTATGATCTTTTTCGTATGATACATTTCTCCAAGGACATTTAATCTTTCATCCGGAACTGTTACCACGCCCACATTGGGGTCAATGGTACAGAAGGGATAGTTTGCAGATTCCGCACCCGCCTTTGTCAGCGAATTAAAAAGTGTACTCTTACCTACGTTGGGCAGTCCTACAATACCTAATTTCATTTTATCTTTTACCTATCCGAAAGCCCCTGCTTTCTAAGGCTTTCTGCCTTTCGTTAAATTTATTCTGCGCTACCTTTACGCCGTTTCTCTAAACTCCACCGCGCAGTTCATAAAAGGAGTCCAGCGTGACTATAGAGTATAGCACAAAATCGGGCTTTTTTCAATCACCGGTCCGGGCGAATCACCAATTAGGACAAATAGCCACAAAAAATATTCCCATCAGCATAAAACTTTTTCATAATCCTGAAGCTCATGAAAGATATTATCAACAATTGCCCTGTTGCCCCCTATATGATACAGCATAAAATACTTGTGAGACATGAAACTAATCCTTTTATACCCTGCTTTCTTTAGTCTTGGATTCTCGCAATATTTCAAGCTTCCAGCCACCTGTTCTAACGTGCGGATTGTACGCTCAAAGTCATCAAGCACGTTCTTTGCCGCCTGTTCATTTCCTTTTTCAAAAAGCAAGTATTGGATAAACCTATCCAAATCTTCTTCTGCACTTTTTGTAACAACAACGTTATAATCCATATTTCCCTTTCATTTCCGCGATCAAAGAATCTGCACTTCTATATTCACCCCGATTTGCCTGTCTCATGGAATATTCCAGCTTTTGCATTAACTCATTTTCACTTAACGGAGCATATAGGTTCACAGAAGACTGGTTCAATTTGATCTCAAATGGAAAGCCATTGTTCATCACAGACTGTGTTAAAAACATTCTGATTGCAGAAGTTGTATCCGTTCCCAATTTTTTAAACAATTCATCAGCTTTATTTTTCAACTCGTCATCTACCCTGACTTGTATTGTACTTGACATCTCTTTGCCTCCTCCCATTTTCGCAATTGATACCCTCTCTTTGCAAGACATATACAATTGATAAAGAAAGAGTAAGTATTTTGTTATATAATTATAGTATTAACTCAATGTCAATACAATACTTTTGCATTGATTTGACATGGTTTTTATATAGTTTTAGGCAATACACAAGCTAGAAAGACAACACGCCGTTTATAATACCATCTTTTCAATGGCTGCCCGGTAAATTTGGGCGCATTTCATACATGCTGCCTCTGTGCAGGCATTTTCCCATTCAAGAGAACGCGGCAGACACTCTTTCCCACGAAAAAAGACAGTACAGTTCTCAAAACTGCACTGTCTGCATCACAATTCTTTTTACTCTTTATCCCGCGTTTCCATCAAGATAACGACTCCACTGGAAAAGTCGATGACTACTTCGTCATCTTCTATTTGGTTGCTGACACACAGGCTGTCATAAGGAGTCAGTGTATGATCCGCCAGCGGATATTTTGCTCCTTTGATATTCAGCTCATAGACCGTGCCTCCAAGAGGGAACACAGAAAAATAATTTCCAAACGCCTCTTCCTTCTTAAGATGGGTTTCTCCCCCTATCAGACGGATCCGGTTCATAGGATCCAGGATCACAGCCTCAATCCCTGCCTTAAACGGAATCATCAGGGTCTGGATATTGGCCCACAGATGATCTACCCGATTGCCGGTAGCTCCCAGGATCAGCATACCGTCGCAGCCCAGTGTCATTGCAAGGCGGATTGCTATTTCCGTATCGGACGCATCTTTGACCGGATTAAATTCCCGTACGGGAACATGAGTTTCATTCTTATAATAGTCCACGATTTCCTGTGACAGACTATCAAAATCTCCTACAATATAGCTGGGTACGATTTTATGTCTGTATAAAAATTCCACGCCTTTGTCTACACCTATAATGCACGGCGCATCCTCTTCCCGGATTGTCTGCAAGACCAGTTCCTCATAAAGAGTTCCGCCGCTGATGATTACTGCTTTCTTATTCATAACTTTTCAATATCTCCATAAACTCTCTGGTGTTTTCTGCTGCATTTCCCTTAAAGACAGCAGAACCTGCCACAATGATATTTGCCCCTGCGTCAAGAACTTCTTTTACATTTGTCAAATAAATCCCTCCATCTACCTGGATATCAATCTTTCGTTTCTGATCTTTTGCCATTTTCCGGATTGCCTGAATTTTCTCCAGCGTATCAGGAATAAATTTTTGTCCGCCAAATCCCGGATGCACCGACATTACAAGGATCATGTCCACTTTTTCCAAATAGGGTTCTACTTCCTCTGCCGGAGTTTCCGGGCAGATGGAAAGGCCGACTTTCATTCCCGCCTCATGTATGGCATCCAGCGTTGCTTTTACATCCTTGCAGGCTTCCAAATGTACCGTGAGCAGATCTGCCCCGGCCTTTTTAAACTCTTCTATGTACCGGATTGGTTCTTCGATCATCAGGTGCACGTCCATAAACTGCCCTGTTGCTCCCTGTATGGATGCAAGAACAGGCATTCCAAACGAAATACTTGGCACAAACATGCCGTCCATCACGTCAAAATGTAAATACTCCGCGCCGTTTTCTTCTGTCACTTTCATTTCCTCCCCCAATCTGGTAAAGTCTGCTGCCAGAATGGAGGGCGCCAGTATATATGCCATAATATCAGTACCTCCTCTTTTCCTTCTCTTGTTGCTCCTGATACATCTCCAGATAATCACGATATCTTATTTCATGAATCTTCCCCTGGTCCACTGCCTCTTTCACCGCGCATCCCGGCTCATGCACATGATCGCAGCCATGAAATCTGCATTGGTCATTGTAAGGAGTAAATTCCGGGAAATAATATTTCAGCTCTTCCTTCTCAAAATCATTGACATAGAGGGAACTGAAACCGGGTGTATCCATAATATAAGAATCCTCGTTTAATGTAATCAGCTCAGAATGTCTGGTGGTATGACGTCCCCTCTCTATCTTCCTGCTGATCTCTCCGGTTTCCATCTTTACCCCGCTTTGCAGAAGATTGATAAGAGAGGACTTTCCGACTCCCGATGGTCCTGCAACCACAGTTGTACTGCCCTGAAGCACATCCTTCACCTCTTCAATATTCTGCTTTTTAAGAGCGCTTGTAAAAATCACGCGGCATCCGCAGTTCTCATAAATCTCCTTCAGCTCTGTAATCCGGGACTCTCCGGCAATATCCTCTTTGTTAAAGCAAAGCACAGTGCGGATTCCTTTTGCCTCCATCATAACAAGAAAACGGTCCAGCAGATTGAAATGCGGGTCCGGCTTTGCGGCGGCAAAGACAACAAGAGCCTGATCCACATTGGCAACTGCCGGCCGGATCAGCTCATTTTTCCGCGGAAGGATCTTTACAAGATTTCCTTCCATATCCTTATCATCCAGAATTTCTATCTCTACATTATCGCCTACCAGAGGTTTTTTATTCTCCTTCCTAAATATCCCTCTGGCCCTGCACTCGTAAATACCGAATCCTACTACATGAACGTAGTAGAATCCGGCAATTCCTTTCACTATTTTCCCCTGCATATTTTATTGTTCCTCACCCGTGGTGTCATCGCCGTCATCAGGAGTCTCCGTACTTCCTCCGGCAGGCCCGCGGCTTACAACAATCGTCACCGTTGTCCCTTTGGAAACGCTGGATCCAACTCCCGGTGAGCAGCGGATCACATAGCCGGCCGGAACGGTGTCGCTGTTCTCATACTGGCTTACGGGACTTAGCCCCGCATTGCTGATCATCTGGCGGGCGTTTGCTTCTGTAACGTTGCTCGTCACATCCGGCACGCTTACCTTCTCTTCCGGTTTCTTTCCGAGACTGACCACAATAGTCACCCCTGTTCCGGAATCCACCTTTGTCCCGGCTGACGGATTCTGCGAGATTACGTTTCCTGTTGAAACACTGTCACTGTACTCGGTATCCACTGTCACATTCAATCCTTCGGCAGACAGAGTACTCTTGGCAGTATTTTCATCCTTTCCTCTTACATCGGGAACGGTAATCTTCTCTTCTCCCTTGCTTACCTGAATGGTAACGGTAGAACCTTTGGCGGCTTTCGTGCCCCCTTCCGGATCTGTCGACACTACAGTTCCCTGAGTATTGCTGCTGTACACTGCTTCCGATTCCACCACAAATCCGGCATCCTGCAATGTCTTCTGAGCCGTTGCCTCATCCTGGCCTACAACATTGGGCACATCCACCTCTTCCTCTGCAAGACCGGTACTGATATCCAGTGTGATCTGAGTATTTTTGTCCACCTTTTCTCCGTCTTCCGGGTCCTGTGCCATAACATAGCCCTTCTCGTACTTCGTGGACTCTTCCTGTTTGCCGATCTTGTAACCTAACCCGGCCTTGTTCAGCATTTCCTTGGCTTCATCCTGTGTTTTCCCCACCACGTTAGGCACTTTGACCTGGTCAGATTCCTGTTCTTCTGTGGCGCTGGACGGTCCGAAACGGAACAGTCCGGCCGCACGGCCGACTACCAGCGCCAGCACAAGGATAATGATCACGGCTACAACAATGGTCATGATCTTTATAACTTTATTCATCCGGGGATTTACTTCATCGCTGTCATGTTCCTCTCCGTCATCGTCATCCCCGTATTCATCATCATCCTGATCTCCGTACTCGTCATATTCATCATCATCGTCTTCGTCATAGGCACTGCGGATATCATCCAGCTCATCTTCCGTGATGATCACCGTATCTGCATTTCCTATGGGAACAATATGGACAAAATCTCCGTCGGGATCTACCAGAGAATGCTTCAGATCCTGGATCAGCTCTCCGATCTCTCCATACCGGCGCTCTGCATTCTTCTGAGTACATTTCAAAATGATCTGTTCCAGACTGTAAGGAATGTCGGGAACCAGCTCGGAGGGCGGCGTGATCTCCTCCTGCAGATGTTTCATAGCCACCTCTACCGTGGATTCACCGTTAAAGGGCACTTCTCCTGTCACCATCTCATACAAAGTGATACCAACAGAGTAAATATCGCTCTTCTCATCGCTGTATCCTCCCCTGGCCTGTTCCGGAGATGTATAGTGTACAGATCCCATGGCCACCGTACTTACCGTCGTGGATGTAACCATCCGCGCAATGCCGAAATCTGTCACTTTTACTTTTCCATCATTGGAAATAATAATGTTCTGCGGCTTGATATCCCTGTGTATAATATGATGCTTATGCGCTTCTTCAATGCCCATACACATCTGGATCCCGATGCTGATCACTTCTTTCGGGGAAAGCCTGCTCTTTTTGTCAATGTAATCCTTCAGCGTAATGCCTTCCACAAGCTCCATGACAATATAGTAAAGACCTCTGTCCTCCCCTACATCATAAACATTTACAATATTGGGATTGAGAAGTCCTGCCGCTGCCTGTGCCTCGGACCGGAATTTCCTGACAAATGTTTCATCTTCCCGAAATTCTTTTTTCAGTACTTTGATCGCGACATAGCGATTCAGCATATGGTCCTTGCCCTTATACACATCCGCCATGCCGCCGGCTCCAATTTTCTCTAATATCTCATATCTTTTCCCTAAAAATATTCCATCCTTTACCATATATCCACCTCGTCCGCAATGGGCTCTGCCATCACTACCCCTATATTATCTCTTCCGCCGGCCTCATTTGCCTTATCAATCAGCATATGCACAGCCTCTATGATATCCCTGGATCCTTTTACGATTCCAAACATATCCTCATCCTCTACCATATTACTTAGGCCGTCAGTACACATCAGTATTTTATCTCCCCTTCTGATGCGAAATTCATAGAAATCTGCTTCTGCCTCGTCTTTCACACCCATCGCTCTTGTGATAATATTTTTATCCGGGTGATTTCTGGCCTCTTCCGCTTTGATTCCTCCCAGCCTTACCATCTCTTCCACCAGGGAATGATCTTTCGACAACTGCCTGATATTATCGCTGATGAGATACAGACGGCTGTCCCCTATATTTGCAAAATAAAGTGTATTCCCGATCACAGTAGCGGCAACCAGCGTGGTTCCCATTCCTTCCAGCTTAACGTCCTGGGAAGCCGCCTCAATAAGCTTGTGGTTTGCGGTCTCAATCGCCGCGCGGAAGATTTCTTCCGGCTTGCCGGCCTCGCTTTCTTTCAATTCTTTTTTCAGCGTTTCTACAGTGAATTTTGACGCAAAATCTCCTGCCTTGTGTCCGCCCATTCCATCTGCGACCACAAGGAGATTGGGAAACGGCCCTACCGGCCTGTCTGTCGCATATACATAGTCTTGATTTACTTCCCTTCTTCTTCCCACATCAGTTAACGCGTATATCTTCATCTGCTTCTCCTTTTTCCGCTGCCGCGTAACGCCTTCTCAGCTGTCCGCAGGCTCCATCAATATCGGAACCTCTTTCCCTTCTTATAGTAACATTTATTCCGTTTTTTTCAAGTTTATTTTGGAATTTCAGGGCATTTTGCCTGCTGGGTCTCCTGTACTGCCTCTCCTTGATGGGATTGACCGGAATCAGGTTGATATGGCAGTTTTTGTGCTTTAACAGACCGATCAATTCCTGTGCGTCCTCATCCGTATCATTAACCCCGCTTACAAGACTGTATTCAAACGTCACTCTTCGGCCTGTTTTTTCAAAATATTCATCGCAGGCTGCAAGGACGTCTTTTAACTCGTACTTATTTGCTACCGGCATGAGTTTCTTTCTTTTCTCCTGGGTGGACCCGTGAAGAGAAAGGGCAAGCGTGATCTGCAGACCCTCCCCGGCAAGCCTTTTTATACCGGGCACAATACCGCAGGTGGATGCGGTAATATTTCTCTGACTGATATGTAATCCCTTATCACTGCTGATCATACGGATAAAACGGACAAAATTGTCATAGTTATCCAGCGGCTCTCCTGTTCCCATCACCACAATATTCGACACTCTCTCCTGAGTAATCTTCTGGATCTGATAAATCTGCCTTAACATTTCCGATGTTGTCAGGTTCCTTTTGAGCCCGCCTATCGTAGAAGCGCAAAAGCGGCAGCCCATCCGGCAGCCTGCCTGTGATGAAATACACACAGAATTTCCATAACTGTATTTCATCAGTACACTCTCCACCATATTGCCGTCATCCAGCTCAAACAAAAATTTCTCCGTTGGATCTACGCTGGAAATCTGCCGCTCCAGCATTTTCACCTTTGCAATTTCATATTCCTCTGACAGCCTTTTGCGCAGAGCTGCCGGAAGATTTGTCATCTCGTCAAAACTGTCCGCCAGCTTCACATGCAGCCACTGGTAAATCTGTTTCGCCCGGAAACTTTTTTCCTGCAGGTTTTCCACTTCTTCCTGCAGTTCTTCATATGTATAGGAACAAATATCTTTCTTCTCCATCTTTACTCCAAATCCGCCTTTTTCCTCTCAAACTCCGCTATATAAAATCCGTCGCCTGCCTCTTGTTCCGGCAGCATCTGCTGCTGCTTTACTAAATGAAATTCCGGAAACTTATCTGCAAACCAGGCGGCGTTTTCCTCATTTTCTTCCCGGTCTATGGTGCAGGTACTATAGATCAGCCGGCCTCCCGGCTTTACATACCTGCGGACAACAGACAGTATGTCTCTTTGCAGCTTGGCAAGTTCCTTCTGCATCTGTTCTGTCATCTTATATTTCAGGTCGCTTTTCTTTGCCAGCACTCCAAGTCCGGAGCAGGGAAGGTCAGCAATAACGATATCTGCCTTTTCCAGGGAAGTTTCATTCAGTTCCAGGGCATCCTGCTGAACAGCCACTACATTGGAAAGCCCCAGGCGTTCTATGTTGTCCCGGATGAGATTTACTTTGTATTCTGTCAGATCGCGGGCCTCCACTGTACCGGTTCCCTTCATTTTATCCGCCAGATGGACTGACTTTCCTCCCGGAGCTGCGCAGACATCAATAATATAATCTCCCTCTTTGGGATCCGCCCATTCTCCCACCATCATGGAGCTGATGTCCTGCACCTGAAAGCAGCCTTCCCGGAATGTTTCCAGGGCATCCAGATAATCATATCCGGAAATTAAAAAGGCTCCGGGGATCTCTCCATATTCCTTTACTGTCACGCCTTCTTCTTCCAGTCTGCTCTTCAGCTCCTTAGGAGTAATCTTGGAGCAGCTGCAGCGGATCGAAGTGGGCCGTTCTGTAAGAAACGCCTTCAGGATCTGTTCTGTTTTTTCTTCTCCGTACTCTTTTCTCCACTTTCTTACGATCCATTCCGGCATGGAATAGATGGCAGACAGCCATTGAACCGGCTCCTCCTCTTTGGAGGGATACTCAATATGATCCAGATTTCTGCTTATATTTCGAAGAAGGCCGTTGACAAACCCTTTCAGATTGATAAAGCCTTTCTTTGCCGCCAGTTTTACCGCCTCATTGCAGACAGCAGAAGCAGGAACACTGTCCATATACTTTAACTGATAGACACCGCTCCTTATAATTTCCCGGATGACCGGCTTCATTTTATTGATCTTAACACTGGAAAACTGATTGATGATCCTGTCGATTTCAATCCTTCTCTCCAGTGTTCCTTCTACAGTACGCGTCAGAAACGCCCTGTCTTTTTTGTCCAGGTACTGGTATTTCCCCAGCACCTGTCCAAGTGCAATATGGCTGTATTCGCCGTCCCTGTTGATCAGAAGCAGCGTTTCCAGCACAAGTTCTCTTATATTTACGGATGCCATATGCTCCCCCTCTTTTTCTCTTCCTTAATCTCTTCTTCTGCCTGTCAGCAGTACAATACGCAAAAGCTGCAGGATAGCTGCCGCTGCTCCGGCCACATAAGTCAGCGCCGCTGCGCTCAGCACTTTTTTCGTATCTTTCACTTCTTCCGGATACATGATCCCGGAACTTCCCAGTATGCGGATCGCTCTGTTAGACGCATTAAATTCCACCGGCAGCGTCACGATCTGGAACAGAACCGCCAGAGAAAAGGCCAGAACTCCCAGGTTCAGAAACATAACAGAAGATTCTCCTGTAAAGAGAAGCCCCAGCAAAATCAAAGGCCATGCCAGCGTGCTTCCCAGATTCGCCACCGGCACCAGAGAACCTCTGATCTTCAAAGGTACATATCCCTGCGCATGCTGAATGGCATGACCGCATTCATGCGCCGCCACACCAACCGCCGCAATAGAATTGGATCCGTATGTCGCATCAGACAGACGGAGCACCTTGGTTCTCGGATCATAGTGATCGGTCAGATTCCCGGCTACCCGTTCCACCCGGACATCATAAATACCTGCCCGGCGAAGCACTTCCTCTGCAGCCTCCCTGCCGGTCATACCGGAATGACTGCGCACCCTCGCGTACTTCTGAAACGTAGAGCGCATTTTCGCAGAAGCCAAAAGACAAATAATGACTCCCACGATCACAAGCATATATGTCGGATCAAAATAAAACATTGGATAATACATAGTTATCAGCCTCCTATTGGAGTATTATATACGAAAAACAGGCTGTCAGCCTGTTTTTCACATAAATTTAATATTTTTTAATAACTATTCAGCCATGCGCTTGGCGGGAATAAGCCTCCGACACAAGCTTGCTTGTAGAGGAGGAATATTCTCGGCAAGCATACGGCGTTTAGCCGTAAGCGAGGATTTAGCTGCGCAAGCAGCGGTAAAGCAGCGTATGCTGCGAATCCGAGCTGCATGGCGGAATTGCTGCTCCCTGTCGCACCACCACGTTTAGCCGTAAGCGAGGATTTAGCTGCGCAAGCAGCGGTAAAGCAGCGTATGCTGCGAATCCGAGCTGCATGGCGGAATTGCTGCTCCCTGTCGCACCACCGCGTTTAGCCGTAAGCGAGGATTTAGCTGCGCAAGCAGCGGTAAAGCAGCGTATGCTGCGAATCCGAGCTGCATGGCGAAACTGCTGCTCCCCGCATCTACCCCAGCCTGTATCCTTCTTCCACCTTATAGCCCCGGAGAAATGCACCTGCATCCATCCTTTTCTTTCCCGGGATCTGAAGTTCCTTTATCTTCAGCTGGCCTTCTTTTGTCTGAACTGCAAAGAAATCTTTGCCTACTTCTGTCACTGTCCCGGGCGCTTGATCTGTATTTTCCGGCAACACTTCCGCCTTCCAGATCTTCATGGTCTTTTCGTCCCAGAACGTGTAAGCGCTGGGCCAGGGATTTAATCCCCGGATCAGTCTTTCAATCTGCACTGCTTCACAGGTCCAGTCGATCCTTCCCATTTCTTTATTCAGCATACGGGCATAGGCAGTCGGACTTTCTCCCTGCTTTTCAGGTTTTAGAGTTCCCTCTTCCAGTTTTTGCAGTGTTTCCACACAGAGCGCTGCCCCTGCCGCTGCCAGTTTATCATGGAGACTTCCTCCTGTCTCGTCCGCCTCAAGAGGAATCTCTTTTTTCAAAAGCATATCCCCTGTATCCAGCCCTTCATCCATCTGCATGGTCGTCACTCCGGACACTTTTTCCCCTTCTATAACAGCCCACTGGATCGGCGCTGCTCCGCGGTATTTCGGAAGAAGGGAGGCATGAACATTAATACAGCCGTAAGGAGCCATCTGAAGGATCTTTGCCGGGAGGATCTGTCCAAAAGCGACCACAACCATCACATCAGCCTGATAACGAGCTAATTCTTCCATACATTCCGGTTCCCGGACTTTCATCGGCTGAAACACAGGAATCCCTCTTTTCAGAGCTGCCTCTTTCACCGGCGGATACTGCATTTCCTTTCCTCTTCCCCTGGGTTTATCCGGCTGCGTCACCGCAAGCACGATCTCATGTCCGGCATCTGCCAGCGCTTCCAGCGTTCCTACAGAAAACTCCGGCGTCCCCATAAAGATAACCTTCATTTATTCTTCCTCCTTATATTCGGTATCATGAAGCTCGCCTTCCACCAGATCTACATACATCTTTCCATCCAGATGATCGATCTCATGGCAGAAAGCTCTTGCAAGAAGCCCGTTTCCTTCCAGCTCTATTTCTTTCATATCCTCATCCAGAGCTTTTACCTTCACATAGTCCGGTCTTGTGACAAGTCCGGATTTTCCCGGTACGCTTAAGCAGCCTTCTTCTCCGGTCTGTTCCCCATCTGTCCCCACAATCTGCGGATTAATCAGAACAATCGGTCCTTCTCCCACATCGATCACTACGATCCTTTTTAGAATCCCCACCTGCGGCGCTGCAAGTCCTACCCCCATTGCTTCATACATGGTATCCAGCATGTCATCGATCAGTATTTTTGTCCGAAGTGTCATCTTTGTCACTTCTTTGCATGGTTTGGTCAAAACTTCATCTCCGATTTCTCTTATTTTTCTAATTGCCATATCTGTTTTTCTCCTTTTTTCTATATGTGTTATATCTCCTTTTTTGGAGACTTATTTTTATCCCGTCCCATTTGTCCAGGCAGTCTCTTCACCGAAACTTTCCCGTGCATTCCTGATGAAACTTTTCTGATGAAACATTCCTGCTTAAAACAGATTCATGGGATTAAAGTCAAACTGAATGCGCATATCTTTAAATCCTGTATTGATCTCTATATACTGTTCCAGCTTATCTTTGGCCTTTATCAGCATATCATATTTATCGCTTTTTAGATAGAGTATCCTGCGATAAACATCGTTCACCTTCCCCACATAGGGACTGGCGGGACCGATGACCGCAAGCTGACCTGCCGCCCCGAGACGCTCGGCAAATCCTTTCAGATATTCTGCAGCAAGGATCAGTTTTGTCTCATCCGGCCCTGTCATCAAAATGGCCAGAAGCTCCGCTGCAGGGGGATACCCCATCATCTCCCTGTAACTCATTTCCTCTTCATAAAAAGCGCAGTAATCCTGCCGGGCCGCCGTCTGAATGCTGTAGTGCTCCGGGCTGTATGTCTGGATTACCACTTCTCCTTCTTCCCTGCCTCTGCCGGCTCGTCCCGCCGCCTGGGTAAGGAGCTGAAATGTCCGCTCGCCGGCGCGGTAATCATCGCTGTAAAGAGACATATCTGCCGCCAGGATCCCCACAAGAGTAACACCGGGAAAATCATGACCTTTTACGATCATCTGTGTTCCCACAAGAATATCTGCTCCGCCGTCTGCAAATGCCTCCAGGATCTTTTCGTGCCCATCCTTGTTTCTTGTGGTATCCGCATCCATGCGGAGGATTCTTGCGCCCGGAAATTCCCGGGCTGCCATCTCTTCTATCTGCTGTGTTCCCGCCCGGAAGCCTCCAATGTGAACAGAACCGCAGACCGGACAGGCAGTGACTGCTTTCTCCTCATAGCCGCAGTAATGGCAGACCATTCTGCCGCCCCGGTGTACGGATAAGGACACATCGCAGTGAGGACATTTTACCACATGACCGCAGGAACGGCAGGAAATAAAGCCTGCGTATCCCCTTCGATTAATAAAAAGCATAGTCTGCTGTTTCTTTTCCAGCCGATCCTGTATCAATTCTCTTAACTGATCACTGAAAATAGAACGGTTTCCTTTTTTCAGTTCTTCCCTCATATCAGCAATCCATACGTGAGGGAGATTCCCTTCCCGCACCCTGCTTTTCAGCTCCAGCAGCACATACTCTCCCTTCCGGCAGCGGTAATATGCTTCCAATGATGGCGTAGCGGAGCCAAGGACCACGCTGGCGCCTTCCAGTTTTGCCCGGTAAATCGCTGTCTCCCTTGCATGATACCGGGGAACCTGCTCACTTTTGTAACTTGGCTCGTGCTCCTCATCAATGATGATCAGACCCAGATCAGGGAAAAGGGTAAACAGAGCGGAACGAGGCCCGATCATGACATCGATCTGTCCTGTCCGCGCCAGCTCCATCTGATCATACCGCTCCCCTGCTGACATGCGGGAGTTTAAAATGGAAACTCTTTCACCGAATACTCTCTGAAAACGCATGACCGTCTGATAGGTCAGAGCGATCTCCGGAATAAGGACAATGGCCTGTTTTCCCTTTTCCACTGCTTTCTGGATCATAGCCATATACACTTCCGTCTTTCCGCTTCCCGTGACTCCGTGCACCAGATAAGTTCCGCGCTCTCCCCTGTCATAATCCTCCCGGAAGCGCCGGATTGCCATCTCCTGCTCCTTCGTATAGCAGATCTCTCTCCGACTCTGCTTCCTTGCAGCCACAGGACTTCGGTACACCTGGGATACCTCTGTTTTCAGGATTCCCTGCTCTTCCAGCGCCTTTACAACTGTGGCGCTAAGGTTCAGTTTTTTGATGGCAAAATCATACTCAAGCCGGGGGCTGTCAAGAAGGGCGGCAAGCAGCCTGGCCCTGGCTTTCTGATTTTTTTCCAGATACCAATCCAGCTTCTTTTGGGCCTCCTCCCTGTCAGAGACAAGGAGAAGGGTCCGTTTTTGCCGTATTTTTTCTTTTTTCTTAATAGGAAGCACTGTCTTAAGAGACTGGATCATGGTTCCTCCATATGTCTCTTTCATCCAGGCGGCAAGCGCTACCAGTTTTGCCTCAATTGCCATGCTTTCTTTTGCCACACACAGGATTTCCTTCATTTTTTCCGGATCATACCCCGGCTTCTCTGAAAAGCTGACAACATAACCTTTTGTCTCCTTATTTCCCTTCCCGAAAGGAACGACTACTTCCATCCCGATGCGCAGGTCCTCTTTCAGTTTATCCGGAATCCTGTATTGAAAGATTTTATCCAGTTTTTCATGTGTAATGTCTATGATAATATCTGCGTACATACTGTTCTCCCTTTCCCTCTCTATGAACGCATATGTCCTTATAAAGAGAGGGGATCTTCTGCCATGCATCTGCTGATCAGCTCCCGGTCATCCATGGGGTAACGGATCCCACAGATTTCCTGATAAGTCTCGTGTCCTTTTCCCGCAATTAAAATGATATCTCCGTAATGTCTTGTTTTCAAAGCATAATGGACTGCCTGACGCCGGTCTTGAATTACGGTGTAATCCCCTTTCGTTCTGCGGATTCCTGACACAATATCTGCAATAATATCCTCCGGATTTTCCCAGCGGGGATTATCACTTGTAATGATGGTGTGATCCGCCAGGCGCCCGGCTGTCTCCCCCATCTCATATCTTCTCTCTTTTGATCTTCCTCCTCCGCAGCCAAAGACAACTACCAGTCTTCCGGGAGCATATTTTCTCAGCGTCCCAAGGGCCTCCGAAAGGCTCATGGCATTGTGTGCGTAATCCAGAAAAATGCTGCATCCTTCCGGAGAGGGAATCTGCTCCATCCGTCCCGGAACATAAAGTTCTCTCATAGCTGACGCCACCGTTTCCATGGGAATGCCGTAATCCAGCAAAGCAGCGGAAGCTGCCAGAGCATTCTGTACATTAAACTGTCCCGGAAGCGGAAGGAAGATCTCACCGCTTCGTCCTTCCAAAATAAAACACATGCCCGGCCGGCCGCCGCGCACGCTGCTTTTAGAACCGATTGCCCTGTAATCGGCTCCTTCTTTCATTCCAAATGTAACTTTCCGGCATCCGCACCGATCTGTCACTTCTTCCCATGCCGGATCATCTGCATTTCCCACTCCCGTTTCACACTGAAGAAAGAGCAGATGTTTGCACTGCAGATATTCCTCCATATCTGCATGTTCTCCGGGGCCGATGTGGTCCCGGCCCAAATTGGTAAACACTCCGTATTTAAAAAAAACGCCTGACGTCCGCTGCAGCTTCAGGGCCTGTGAGGAGACTTCCATGACAGCTGTATCACATCCGGCATCTGTCATCTCTTTCAGGAATCGCTGCAGATCGCAGGACTCCGGCGTGGTGTGGATACTGGGAAAACGGCGAAGCCCGGTGTCTGTCTCTATAGTTCCTATAAGTCCCGGACGCCTTCCTGCTTTTCTTAAAATTTCCCGTATCATCCAGGCTGTTGTGGTCTTTCCCTTAGTTCCTGTCACTCCGATAATATCCAGTTTTTCGGCCGGATATCCAAAAGAAGCAGCCGACATTTCAGCCATCACACATCTTGGATCTGCCACCTGAATGACTGTCACATCTTCGGGACACACAACCATCTTTGAAACCACCACAGCAGCCGCTCCCCGCTCTGATGCTTCCCACGCAAAGCGGTGGCCGTCCTGTTCATATCCTTCGATGCATATATAGACATCATCTTTTTGTACTGCCTTTGTATCATTGGTTACGCTTTTTACCTCTCTGTCTGTCGTTCCCTGGATCACCCTGTATCTGACTCGTGCAAGCAAACTGGAAAGCCGCATTTTTATCACCGGCCTGTAGGTCTTTTCTATCATTGTCACACAATCTTTCCGGAGCGTCAACTCTTTTTCGTCCGCCAAATTCCGCGGTCTCTGGAAATGGTTACTACTCGCAGCCACCCCACCTGCATGCGCACTCGTCGCGCTTACGCGCTTCAGTTCCGCCCCTTACGGGGCTAAGACTGCTTATGTGGGTGGGGTGGCTGCTTCACAGTCCTGTTTCAGACCTGACAGCAGGAGCTTTTGTGCGAGCGCAACGCATCTGCTGTCAGGTCTGAAACGGCTGTGAATAGTAACGAAAATGCAAAAAACAACAGGCCAGGAGTGTTTCTCCCCCGCCCGCTGTCTGTTTTGTTTTACTGTCTCTGGTCGTACTCGGCAAGATATTTCTTTACATAATCCACATCAGAAGGACAGTCCACATACTCGCTGCCATACTTCTGTCTCGTCTCTTTTCCCTTTCCAGTAATAAGAAGAAGAGTTTTTCCTTCCGCGCTTTCAATGGCAGAGCGGATCGCTTCTCCCCGGTCCTCGATCATCTCATACGGACAGTTCTGGGCTTCCACATACTGCGCGATATCTTTCGATATATCCTCCACCGGCTCATATCCCGGATCCTCTGCTGTCAGGTATACCTTCCGGGCATACTGTCCGGCTACCGTTCCCAGATCTCTCCTCCGGATATAGGCTTTCTTTCCGGGGCATCCGAAAATAGACACGATCCCGTAATCCGGATATTCTTCCTTCATGGAAGAAAAAAGCTTTTCAAAACTCAGCTTATTGTGAGCATAATCCACAATGGCAATGACATTCTTATCCTTGCTTGCATACAGCTCCATTCTTCCACTGGATCTTGCCCGCTTCAGCCCGCTGTGGATATATTCTCTTGGAATCTGAAGAGCCGATGCCGCCGCGATCACTCCAAGGGCGTTTTCCACATTGAAAAGTCCCGGCATGGTAAGGACAAATTCCTCATCAAAGTCTTTACTCTTTACGGAAAAGGTTGTCTCATGTCCGTCTTTTCTGATGTTGTAGCCGTAATAATCAGCCTCCGGATTCTTCAGGCTGAAAGTCACACACGCTTTCGCTGCTTTGGCTTCCTCCAGTATACGTTCTATATGATCTGCATCCAGGTTCACTACCGCTGTGTCTGTCTGTGCAAACATCAGCATTTTAGATGAGAAATAATCTTCAAAATCCTCATGTTCAATGGGGCTGATATGGTCTTCTGATATATTCAGAAAGATTCCCACATCAAAACGCATGCCATCTACACGGTGATATTTCAGAGCCTGTGAGGATACCTCCATTTCCACATAGGTAATCTGGCTGTCCAGCGCATTTCTCAAATGCTGCTGAAGCTCCATAGCCTCCGGCGTTGTAATATGGGATTCTACTTTTGTCACCCCGTCGTAAATATCAATGGAAGAGATAACGGCACTTTCCTTTTTCCCTTGTGCCTCCATATAATCATCCACGACAGCCTTCATATAATATGCTGATGTAGATTTTCCTTTTGTTCCTCCGATCCCGGTGACAACCAGTTCTTTCCATGGCTCCTGGTAAAAGAAATTTGCCAGAATCGCCATTGCCTTCCGAATGTCTGTTACAAGAATATAGGGAATATCTTTCTCAAGCTCAAAAGCCTTTTCACTGATATAGCATACCGCCCCTTTTTCCACTGCTTCCCGCAGGTAAGCCGGCTTGAAAGCCGCGCCCTTACAGATGAACAGCGTATCTTCCCCCGCTTCTTTAGAATTGTAAGTCAGGATACGGATAACCTGGTCAGAGCTCCCTTCTGTCTTTGTCTCAAAGAGCAGCCCGCTTTTTCTCAGCAGCTCCTGATATTCCCCTATTGTATGATACTGCATTTTTGCCATGATTTATCTCCCTTAGTGTTCGCTTTTCTACTGGTACTGGGCGCCTGATCGTATAATGGATTCTCTCACCAGCACATCCATCGCATCCAGACAGAGTGTGGGAATCTCATGCTTTCCCTTAAAGACAGACAGTTCTGTACAGGCCAGTATGACTGCGTCACATCCCTTTCTCATAAATTCGCTTAATACACGGTCAAATTTGGCGCGGTCCCCTTTTTTTCCGCTTTTGATATCGTCATAAATAAGAGACATCACATCCCTCTGACGCTCAGGAGAGGGTTTTACCGGAGTAATACCAAGCTTCCTGCATTCTTTATGGTAAATCCGGGAATTAATAGTTCCATCCGTCGCCATAATACCGATTCTCTTTACATCAGCTATCTTTTCCACTGCATAAGCCACGCTCTCACGCACCATGTTGATCACCGGAACAGACACCGCTTTTTGGATCTGCTCATAATAATAATGGGACGTATTGCAGGGGATAGCAATATTTGCCGCCCCCAGCTTTTCCAGCGTACGGGCATCCTCTGTCAGAATCTGGATCAGATGGGCGCTGTCGCCGGATATAATGGATTCCGTACGGTCGGGAATGGACGCATGGCTTAAGATCACCATGTTAATATGATCCTGATCCTTTTCCGCCCTGGTGTGAGCAATCACATTTTCATAATAATAACTGGTCGCCTCAGGTCCCATGCCTCCAATTACGCCCAGGATTTTTCTTTCTTTTCTTTCTTCCATAAATTCTTTCCTTATTTGTAATATTTATTAAAATAGGAATACTGTTTCAAATGGGTCTTGAGCATCCGAAGGAAGCGCATCGGACGAAGGTCCCCTCTCATAAAGACCGGATTTACCATCCTGCCTTCTTTTACCAGCTTTTTCATTCTGGCGATCATTGCAGGGTCTTTGATGTGTTTATAAGCCACGCCCTTTGGAACGGTCATCCATAAATGTTCCTCTGTGGCCTCCTCATATGGAAGATCGCGGTGATAAATGTAATCCTCCACAAAATATTTTGCCACATTAAACCCGGAGCCTGTTACATAGTAGTTGCTCCTGCCCTGCCTTGTGTTGATCTCAAAGAAGCGATATGTGCCGTCGCGCATATCATATTTAATATCAAAGTTGGAAAATCCCACATAGTGCAGGTCTTCCAGAAGATTCTTTACTCTTCCCATCAGCTCTTTATTCGGTTCTGTAATAATGACAGCATGGTTTCCAAGGCCGTGAGGAGTATGCTCCTCTAAAAGTACATGGCCTAAGCACATCATCTTTACTTTTCCGTTCCGGTCAGAATAGGAAGTGAGAACTCTCATATATTCATCGTTTCCGGGTATGGTATCCTGGATGATCAGCGCATCGTCATACCCTGCTTCATAGATCTGGCGGATCACATCTTCCATCTCTTTTCTGGAATCCAGCTTATAGATCTTATTCTGCGTCGGAAACGGATGTTCCCAGTAAGCAATACTGTTGGATGGCTTTACAATAACCGGGTAGGAAAATTCACATGGGAAATCAAGCCCCATATCCGGCCTGTAAATGATGGTCTTCGGATAGTCTACTCCATGTTTCTCACAGAGCTGATAGAAACGTTCTTTCTGCTGCAGGCTGTCCATCAGATCAAAGTCAATATAAGGCGCGATCACATTGGAAGCCAGTTCTTTCTTATGTCTGCTGGCCAGCGCCACATAGCTGTCTCCGCAGCCGATCAGCAGGATCTTTTTGTCTTTATGCTCATTTGCAAACCGGTTGATACGCTCAAGGAAATAATCATCCGTATCAATTTTCGGATTTCCCTCGTACACTGTGATCTGGCTGTGATAGCTGGGGCCGGTCTGGTATTTTCCAAATACATAAGATTTCACCTGGTACTGCTCATAAAATGCTCTTGCAACACTGTAGGTATTAATATCTCCTCCCAGAAGAACGGGAATAAACTCTCTTTCTTTGCATTCCATAACTGTCTGAAATTCTCCTTATATACATTTGTTCACACTGTCAGGACAAAAGGAATTTTGTCCCAACTGATTATAACGCTTAGGTACCCCGGCTTGTCAAGTAATGGCCCTTTATTCTTTGGGCACTCCCGTCCAGGGCACAAAATGTTCATAGGAAATTCCAAACTGCAGAAGGATTTTTCCTATAATATGGTGGATCTGATCCTCCAGTGTGCGGGGATTATTATAAAATGTCAGGACCGGGGGCACGATGACGCACCCCAGATCCGACGCTTTCTTCAGGTTTTCTATATGGATTTTTCCAAAAGGCATCTCCCTTGGAACAAGAACAACCTTCCGTCCTTCTTTCAGGCAGACGTCAGCAGCCCTTATAAGGAGATTCTCCGCATACCCCACTGAGATGCCTGCCAGTGTTTTCATACTGCAGGGCAGGATCACCATGCCGTCCGTGACAAAGGAACCGCTGGATACAGCTGCAACCAGATCCTTTTCATCATAAATGAAATCCGCAAGCTCTGTCAGCTCTTCTAAAGGCACACTGCTTTCCAGATCCCATGTCACCTTTGCACCTTCACTCAAAATCAGATGTATTTCACAGTTTCCCATATCCTTAAGCGCCCGCACCAGATAATAGCTCATCTCCACTCCTGTGGCGCCGGATACTCCTACGATCATTCTCATATCAGAACCCATATTCTTTCCATTCATCCATCACTTTTTTCTGCAGTTCTTCCGGATATCCGCGGAAGGACGCCTCCACCGGTCTTGTCTCCTCTGGCCAGCTGTGGAACGGCGTCAGACAGTTATAGATCACTCTCGTGGAAACGGCGTCCGCCTTCTCCTTAGCACTTAAATATGCCACCAGCGGGAAAATATACTGATTCGGGATCGTCACCCGGGTATCCGGATGGTGACGGGTGGCAATGGCCCATACAAGCTGTGACAGATTGCTGGGATCAACATCGTCATCCACAACAATTACCTTTGGAACATAGGAGCCTCCTTTGGATGCAAATACCGCCTTTCCAATATCCTCTGCCAGTTTCTGGTCATCTTTTGTATCCCGGTTTTTATCTACGCTGACAACAAACCAGTGTGCCGCCGACTCCATCGGAATGAAGCATTCCCGGATTGGGAAATCCTGTTTGGACAGCACATTCTGAATGCTTGCCGCGATACTGATCCCCCAGTTTGTATGATTTTCCTCTGTGGGTACGCCTGCCACACAAAGGGGCATGATGGGATCATCACGGTATGTCATTGCTGTCACTTTAAAACATGGAACCTCTTTTCCCCGTCCGGTCCAGACATATCCGCCGTACTCTCCCATGGGGCCTTCCGGAACCAGCTCATCCAGGGACGCAAATCCTTCAATGACAATCTCTGTAGAGGCCGGCACAAGAAGGTCGTTTGTCTCACATTTCACCACGTCAACCGGCTCGCCGTACCAGCCGCCCATCATCTCTCCTTCGCTCATTCCGGAAGGAAGAGGATAGCCTGCGATCATGGCAATGGCAGGATCTACGCCAAGACAGAGAGCGAAAGGCATTTCCTCTCCGATTTCTTTCCACTGAGCATAAATTTTTCCGAAATCCTGTGTCGGGATCACAACGCCTGCTATCGTCTGTGGGCCGTCCAGCATTGCACGGGAAATCGCCCAGTTTACCCAGGAGCCGTCCGGCGTTCTTGCAACGAAAATACCGTATGTATTAATATAGCGACCTCCGTCCCCATAATGGATCCAGGGGATCGGAAGCCTGGTAAGGTCAATCTCTTCCCCAAATAATTTATTCTGCTTACAGGGGCCGTCCTCCACTGTGCGGGGCGGGATCGGAGTTACATCCGGAACTTTTGACCATTCCTCCACAAGTTTTGGCGCCGGTGTATCTACAGGCAGCCCAAGAGAGAGGGCCACTCTTTTAAATGGATGTTCTTTATCCGGGCTTAACCCAACAGGCGCCCCAAGCACCCGGAAACCTTTCTGACATCCTTTTACATTCTCGAACAGCGGAGCCGGAGCCGGAAGATCATAGGCTCTTCTTGTAATTGCCCCCATTTCCAGATTCCAGTCTACTTCCTTTGAAATCTTTACGATTTCACCGCTTTCCTCCAGCTTTTCCACATACTCGCGAAAACTTTTGATCGGTTTCATTTTTCTTCCTCCTTAAACAAACCAAACACTTCTTTTTATTCTAACACATATCGCTGTATATGAAAACCTAGGGCTGCTGTTCATTTTCTTTAAATCCTTCTCCCACTACTTCATTGGATTCCATAATAATGGTAAACGCCTCCGGATCCACCTGGCCGACGATCCGCTTAATGGTATACATTTCCTTGTTGTTGCAGGCGCACATGACAACATCCTTTTCCCTGCTGGAATAACTTCCTGTTCCTTTTAGAATAGTAGATCCTCTGCCGGAATACTGATCGATCTTCTGAGCAACCTCTCTTCCTTTTTCTGTGACGATCAGAGTCATTTTTCCCTCATCAATTCCATACATAATGCGGTCCATCACACTTGCCATCAGGTAGGTCACGATCACACCGTAAATAAATCCATCCACTTCTTTAAACACGATCAGGCTTCCCAGAAGAATGGTGATCATATCCAAAACAAAGGTAATAATACCCAAGGTCATGTGGGGACGCGCTTTGCGGATAGCCACAGTGATAAAGTCCTGCCCTCCCGTGGAAGATCCCCGCATAAAGATCAGAGCATAGCCGATGCCGGTCAGAACGCCCATACAAAGTGCCGCCAGAAGCCTGCTGCCTTCATAGACCGGAAGAAGCGGCGCCACATAGTCCATAAGCAGCGAAGAAATGATCATCGATTTGGCTGATTTCAGGAAAAAGATACGCCCCAGATATTTGTAACAGAAAATAGCTACCGGGACATTCAGAAGGATCGTTCCGGCTCCTACAGGAATCCCGAAAACATGATACAAAATGATCGCCACTCCGGAAAATCCCGCCACCGGAAAGTTGGCATTGAGGGCAAAATTGTAAATTCCTATGGCAAGAGCCATTCCTGCCGCCAGGTCAACCAGTATATCCGTGCCGATTTCTTTCCATTTAATCTTCTCTGTCTTCATGCTCTCCATTTCTTTTTCCTTCCCTGTTATTTTTTAGAAAACTGCCTCTTGTCACTGCATTTTCTCCATACTTTCCCCGGATCTCATCCAGGGCTTTGGCAAGTTTTTCCTGTTTTATGGACTGCAGCGCGGCGAAAGCATCCTTTTCCTTTTCTTTCTGCACTTTTTGCAGAGGTTTTTCCGGTATCTGAATATCAAAAATACTCAGCTGCTGCGGTTCATCCTCTCCCACAAGTTTGGAACTTCTTATTCCCAGCAGCCGGATGGGCTGACCGTTCCACAATTCATCAAAAAGCTGCACAGCCTCCTGGTAAATTTCCGTATCACTGCTGGTAACACGGAAAAGCTGCCTTTGATGGGAGCAGGTGGCAAATGTGGAATACTTGATCTCCACGCTTAACATTCCCGCCTTCTGTCCGGCTTTGCGAAGCCTTCCCCCTACACTTTCCGCAAGCTTCAGGAGCACCTGCTTCGCCTCCTCTCTGGTGACGGCATCTTTGGGAAGCGTCACGGAATTGCCGATCCCCTTTGCCTCAACCTTCTCTGATACCACAGGCGTGTCGTCCCGCCCATTGGCAAAATTCCACAGCATTCTCCCGTGGCTTTTCAGATGAAGCTCCAGGATCGCCGGATCAGCGCATGCCAGTTCCCCAATGGTATGGATACCAAGTTTTTTCAAAGTCTCCACGCTGGAACCTCCGGCCATGTATAGCTCTCTGACAGGCAAAGGCCACATTTTTACACGGATCTCTTCCGGGAACAGCGTATGCACCTTGCCCGGTTTTTCAAAATCTGACGCCATCTTTGCCAGAACTTTATTAGAAGAAATGCCGATGTTTACGGTAAATCCGAATTTCTTATATATTTTCTCTTTGATTTCCAGAGCTGCAGATACGGGAGAATAGAACTGATGGGCAATGCCTGTGTAGTCGAGGTAACATTCATCCACACTGACCTGTTCAATATCCGGCGTATAGGTATGAAGAAAATCCATCAGCTTTCTGCTGTAGGCCCGGTAAAGCTCATGATCCGGCGGCTCTATATGGATATCCGGGCATTTCCTTAAGGCGTTTGCCACAGGCTCACCGGTCCGGATCCCATATTTCTTGGCCGGAATCGATTTCGCCAGCACCACACCATGTCTGGATTCCTGATTCCCGCCGATAATAGCCGAAATGGTCCTGATATCTGTTTTCGCTCCATTCTTCAGCTGTTCCACTGCTGTCCAGCTAAGGTAGGCGGAATTTACATCAATATGGAAGATTGTCCGTGACATGCTCCTTCTCCTTTCTGCTAATACTGACCAAGAATATGTCTATTGTAACATATCAGCGCCGGTGTACAAGGGGTAACTACGCTGCTGACTGCGTAATCTTCCCTGCACACCGGCGCTGTTTTCTTCTGAAATCTTCCTAAGATTTTCTAAGAAACTATTTTTAAATTTTCTTTTACCATGGCTTTCAGCCTGCCTTCCGACTCATCAATCAGGATCGTATCACCGCTTCCTACATTTCCTTCCAGCATAAGCCTTGCAGCCGTTGTCTCTACATTTTTCTGAAGATATCTCTTCATAGGTCTTGCCCCGTACATCGGTTCATAACCCCCCTGAATGATGTGTTCCTTCGCCGCCTCTGTCAGCTCAATGCCGATTTCTCTGTCAGCCAGCCGCTTATTCAGGTCTGCTACCAGCAGATCTATGATCTGTCCGATATCTGTTCTCGTCAGCGGCTTAAACATGATCGTCTCATCCAGACGGTTCAAAAACTCCGGGCGGAAATGAGCACGAAGCTCATTCATGACTGCCTGCTGGCTTTCCTCTTTGATATTTCCCTGATCGTCAATGCCCTCCAGCAGATAGCCGGATCCGATGTTTGAAGTCATGATCAGGATCGTATTCTTAAAGTCAACGGTCCGTCCCTGGGAATCAGTGATCCGCCCGTCATCCAGTACCTGAAGAAGTACATTGAATACGTCAGGATGGGCCTTCTCGATCTCATCAAAGAGAACAACAGAATAAGGCTTTCTTCTTACCGCCTCTGTCAGCTGTCCTCCCTCGTCATATCCTACATATCCCGGAGGCGCTCCAATCAGTCTTGACACGGAATACTTCTCCATATACTCACTCATGTCAATACGGACCATATTGTTCTCATCGTCAAAAAGACTTTGTGCAAGAGCCTTGGCAAGCTCAGTTTTTCCTACACCGGTAGGACCCAGGAAAAGGAAGGAACCGATAGGCTTTGTCGGATCCTTGATCCCTGCTTTGGAACGGATAATTGCTTCTGTCACCAGTTCCACTCCTTCGTCCTGACCGATGACTCTTTTGTGAAGTTCATCCGCCAGATGGAGGGTCTTGCTCCGCTCGCTTTCATTCAGT
Source organism: Claveliimonas bilis (assembly GCF_030296775.1). Classification (NCBI taxonomy): domain Bacteria; kingdom Bacillati; phylum Bacillota; class Clostridia; order Lachnospirales; family Lachnospiraceae; genus Claveliimonas; species Claveliimonas bilis. Next base: position 2,511,757 of record NZ_AP027742.1, read on the forward strand.
TTTGCCACAGGGATTCCTGTCCATCTGGATACGATCTTGGCAATCTCATCTTCATTGACGCTCTCATGCACCAGATCCAGATCTTCCTCTTTAATCCTTGCTTCCTCTGCTTCCAGCTGTTTTTTCAAGCCCGGCAGCCTTCCGTACTGAAGTTCCGCTGCCTTTTCCAGATCATAGGACTGCTGTGCCTTCTGGATTTCTTTTCCGATCTGCTCGATCTCCTCGCGCAGCTTCTGTACCCGCTCCACGCTGCCTTTCTCATTGTCCCACTGTGCCTTGCGGGTCGCAAATTCTTCTCTTTGCTGGGCCAGTTCTTCCTGAATATGCTCCAGCCTTTCTTTGCTTAACCGGTCTTCCTCTTTTTTCAGAGCCGCCTCTTCTATCTCAAGCTGCATGATCTTTCTTTGAAGTTCATCCAGCTCTGCAGGCATGGAATCCAGTTCTGTCTTGATCATGGCACAGGCTTCATCTACCAGGTCAATGGCTTTATCCGGAAGGAAACGGTCGGAAATATAGCGGTTAGACAAGGTTGCTGCCGCCACAAGAGCTCCGTCCGCGATCTTCACTCCATGGAACACCTCGTACCGTTCCTTCAGTCCTCTTAAAATAGAAACGGTGTCTTCTACAGTAGGTTCATCCACCGTAACCGGCTGGAACCTTCTCTCCAATGCTGCATCCTTCTCAATGTACTGCCGGTATTCATCCAGGGTAGTCGCTCCGATACAGTGCAGCTCGCCCCGTGCCAACATGGGCTTCAGCATATTTCCGGCATCCATGGCTCCGTCTGTTTTTCCTGCTCCCACAATGGTATGAAGCTCATCAATAAACAGAATGATCTTTCCGTCACTGTTCTTCACCTCTTCCAGCACAGCTTTCAGACGTTCCTCAAATTCCCCCCTGTACTTTGCACCCGCTACGAGAGCGCCCATGTCAAGGGAAAATATCGTCTTGTCTTTCAACGTCTCCGGCACATCTCCGCGGACGATCCTCTGTGCCAGGCCTTCCACTACCGCAGTCTTACCGACGCCGGGTTCTCCGATCAGCACCGGATTATTTTTGGTTTTTCGGGAAAGGATACGGATCACATTTCGTATTTCACTGTCACGGCCGATCACCGGATCCAGCTTCTGATCCCTGGCTCTCTCCACAAGATCTGTCCCGTATTTTGTCAGAGTATCATACGTTGCCTCCGGATTGTCGCTGGTGACTTTCTGATTGCCTCTCACGGTAGAAAGGGCCTGCAGGAAACCTTCCTTTGAAATTCCCATCTCACGAAACAGTTCCTTCATCTCCCGGCTGGGGTATTTCAAAAGAGCAAGAAACAGATGTTCCACAGAGACGTACTCATCACCCATCTGTTTCATCTCGTCCTCCGCGTGAATCAGAACCTTATTCAGATCCTGTCCCACAAAGGCCTGCCCGCCCTGGACTTTAGGACGCTTTGCAACTGCCTGCTCCGCCCGATTGGCAACATAGTTTTTGTCAAGTCCCATCTTTTCCATCATTTTCAGTATGAGACCATCTTCCTGTGTCAGAAGCGCATAGAAAAGATGCTCCTGACAAATTTCCTGATTTCCATACTCCATGGCGATCTTTTCGCAGTCCTGAACGGCCTGCAAGGACTTTTGTGTAAATCTATTGATATTCATAAATAAAACTCCCTCCTAACTGCTATTGAAAGGGCGCCTATTGGCACCCTGGTTTTCTTGTTCTATCAGAACTATAACACAGTTTTATTAGCACTGTCAAGAGGTGAGTGCTAATTCATTTAAATTGCCTTAAAGTCTGTTAATTGAAAAAGTTATTTCTGATTTTTTTCCTTTTTTGCTTCTCTATAAATCAGGGGTGGATTTTACCTTTGCAATCGTGTTATCCTGTACTCCCCGGAGCGGATTGGAGGTCATCATGGCAACTCATCATATTGGTAACTTTAAGCATCTTACTCTTTCTGATCGTGCAGAGATTGAAATCATGATCGAAAAAGGCTTCTCTTTTTCTCAAATGGCTAGGGCTCTTTCCAAAGACTCCTCTACCATCTCTAAAGAAATCCGGCGGCATCGTTTCCTTGTTCCACACTATCGGGACGAGAACAGCCGCAGACGCTCGGAATGCGCTCATTTTTCTTCCTGTACCAGGCAGCACCTGTGCGGACGCACTTCCTGTCTCTCCCTTTGCTCCAAATGCCGCAGCAAGCGCTGTTCTTTTTACTGTCCGGACTTTTCTCCCTTGATCTGTCCACGGCTCTTAAAGCCTCCTTACGTTTGCAACAGCTGTCCTAAACTGCGTACTTGTTCCCATGACTTCTATTTTTATCGGGCAAAATACGCAGAAGATTCCTATCAGGAGGTCAAATCTTCTTCCAGATCCGGGATCAATCAGTCTCCGGAATCCCTGGAAAAACTGGACAAGCTCATCTCTCCTCTTTTGAAGCAAGGGCAGCCTCTGTCCCATATTTATCTCACCCACAGGGAGGAGATCAACTGTTCCCAGCGGACTCTTTACAACTATATCGATCTCCGTTGTTTCTCTGCAGTAAATCTGGATCTCCCCAGAAAAGTTTCTTATAAACCCAGGAAAAAACGGCGGTCTGAACCAGAAATTCCCGGCTATCGTATGGGGCGCACATATCTGGACTTTGAGCAGTACATAGCCGCTCATCCAGACTGTTCCATTGTGGAAATGGATGTGGTGGAAGGCGCCGGCGGCAAAAGCTCTCCTGTCCTCCTTACTCTTTTCTTTCGCAGCTGTTCCTTTATGCTCCTTTTTCTCATGGAGAGCGACTGCAGAGCTTCTGTCAGGGATGTTTTTGACTTCCTATATGCCTCCCTGGGACCTGCCCGGTATTCTAGGCTTTTTTCCGTGATCCTGACGGATAATGGTTCCTCTTTTAAAGATCCTTCCGTCTTTGAACGAAATAATGGCCATGGTTCTCATACTCTCATTTTCTACTGTGACCCGATGGCTTCCTGGCAAAAGGGAAGGTTGGAAAAGAACCATGAATTTATCCGCTATGTTCTTCCCAAGGGAAAAACTTTCTCCGGGTTGACACAGGCACAGGCCACGCTCATAGCTAATCATATCAATAGTACGGCAAGAGCCAGTCTAAACGGCTGCACCCCGTTTGAACTGGCTCTTCTCCTATTGGACAGAAAACTGCTGGAGCTCTGCCATATGGCATGGATCCCGGCTGATCAGGTCACACTGAAACCTACGCTTTTAAAGTAAATTTTTTCAACAACCTAAAATACAGAAAGCTCCGGGCCAATGACAGGATTTCATACAAACCATACAGAAAAACCGGTGGAAGTTAGTTTTTCAAAAACACTTCCTGCGGTCTTTTTTGAATGTCATAAAATATACATCCAGCTGCTTTTCTCCTTTTCATTATAAAGAAAATGTCCCTTAAAATCTATGGAAATCCAGAAATAAGTTTTTCTAAAATCCTTTATTTATCGATAAGATCCGATGGTGGAAATTAGTTTTTCATTTAACCATTTTTTTGGAAAACCTCAAAAAAGCTTGATTTTACGGGCTTTTTCGGGCTTTCCAAATTTTCGATTTTTTCAAAAAATGGCTTACTACACCATTTTTACACCATTTCTACACCAATTTGCGCGAAAACTACGAGCCATGCAGGGACGAAATTGGATTGATTTTCGGGAGCTTGCTCACAGAAAATCATATACAATTTTGGACCTATAAGGCGACAGCCGCGACTGAGCGAACTTGTTCGCGAAGTGCATGGCGAGTAGTTCTGTAATCATTCTTAAGGAAATCTGAGTTAATTTACTACACCATCAAACGCAGAAAAATCCGATTTTTTTGTGATTTCCGCTCCAAGGCAGTCAAAAATCTCTGATTTGGAAACTGAAAATCCGGTCACATGATCTGAACCAGATCCATCTTTGCAATCTCTTTTTCGATCCTGGATCGGTCTGTGATGTGGTTATAAACTTCCATCGTGACACTGATGTTCGCATGTCCCATCACATACTGAACGACCTTCATATCCAGATCTGTCTCTGCCATTCTAGTACAGGCTGTATGTCTGAGAATGTGGGCGGAAATATGAGGCAGCTCTTCCGGCTTTCTCCTCTCCCGCTTTGCCCGCTCATTTTCTTCCTCGTTATACGCCTTCACAATATCCTGGAGAATAAAGTTCACAGTAGTCGGCATCATAGGACGTCCGCTCCTGCTCATGAATACGAAATTCGAAAGCCCTTCAATCTTCACATCCCTGGGAATCCCCATCTGAAAATTCAGCCGTCTCTGGGTCTCAAAGGCTTTTGCCACCATTTTACTCATTGGAATCTCCCGGATCCCGGCTTCTGTCTTCGGCATGGTCACATGAAAATCACACCCGTCACCATAGTTCTTGTAGATCAGCTGATGATTCACGTATACAGTCCGGGTCTTCAGATCTACGTCATTCCAGGTGAGCCCAATCAGTTCTCCACAGCGGAGTCCCGTTCCAATCATCACCTGCAGAAGTGACAGATAGATATGGAATACCTCGCTGTTCTTTACATAATTCAGCAGATTTTTCTGCTGTTCAAAGGACAGGGCGGTGCGTTTCTTTTCCGGTTCCCCATAGTCTCCCAGCGTTCTCTTGGCCGGATTCTTCCGGATGATATCATCATCTACAGCCACCTCAAAGCTCGGTAAGATCATATTATGGAGAAACTTGATGGTACTGTGGGAATATTTCTGTTTGCTCAGCCGGGAATAAAACAGGCGTACATGAGATGGTCTTACCTGTACCACTTTCATCTGTCCGAGTTCATTCCTCACAAGACTGTTCCACATCCTTCTATAATTGGCCTGTGTACTCTCCGCCAGCTTTCTGGTATCCATGTGGATCTCAAACAGGTCATTGAGAGTCATGTTCTTGCATTGGGTATCAGTCATAATCCCTTCGCTCTGGTCTTTCTCAATCTCTTTTTCTTTTTTCCTGAGTTCAGCCAGATCCGGAGAATAAACGGCCAGGCGTCTGCCGGTCCGTTCATCTTTGTACCGGTACATATAGAGTCCATCCTTGCGCTGGGATTCCCCGGTCCTCAGATTTCTTCCTCTATTGTCTTTTCTTGCCACAAAACCATTCCTTTCTCTAATTTCCACACCTCCCTGTTGTGGGGAATGGTCTTGTCCTGTCTATGAAAAGTATAGCACAAAACCACCCCCACGCACATCCGTGTTCCTCTATTCCGCTATTGCTTCCAAGTATTTCTCCACCTTCTGTACGGAGTACAATACCCGGCGGCCGATGGTGATCCGGGCTCCCGCATCTTCCGCAATCTTCCTTGCAGTCATCTGTCCGCAAGAAAGCATAGCAGCCAGACCTTCAATATCCACTGCCAGACGGCAGCTGCTCTCTCTTTCTTTTGTCTGTCTCATTTACCTCATCTCCTCCTTTACTCTTTTCTGCATCCGTCCCAGCTTTTCCTGAACTGTACGCTTCCGGAAACTCTCCCCTTTAAACTGAACCGGCACGCACATCTCCAGCAGCCGGTCATAAATTCTGGCATGCGCTGTATCCTGCGGATTCTTTAACTCCTGCAGTGTCAGATTGGTCGTTGCGATCAGGGGTTTCCCACTCCGATATCTGCCGTCAATCACCGCATAGATCTGTTCCAGTCCGTACTCTGTTCCCCGCTCCATTCCAAAATCATCCAGAATCAGCAGCGGAACTCTGCACAGATTATTTATGTATGTGTTCTTCGCTGAAAAATTAGCAGACAGATCATTCAGCACTTCCGCAAAATTGTTCATACGCACTTCTATCTCCTGTTCCAACAATGCATTGGCAATACAGCCCGCCAGAAAACTTTTTCCGGTTCCCACTGCTCCCCAGAAGAGGCAGCCTGTATTCTCCGCCTTCATTGTTTCCCAGTCTTTCACATACAGCTTTGCAAGCACGGTATTTTCGGAAAGCCCTTTATCATTCTCAAATGTCCATTCCTGCATGGATTTATTCGAAAAACAATGTTCCTTCAATTCTCTGACTACAGCTTCATGACGCTGTTGTTCCCGGTACTGTTCCTCTTCTTTTCTCTTTTGCCTCCGGCACTCACATTCACGCGGATGTTTTTTTATTCCCAAAACTCCGACTTTCTCCTGATCGAAATAAGCCTCCTTCGGTTCATGGCATTGTCCACAATACAGGAGCCCGTCTTCTCCGATGTAATCCTCCCTGGTTCTTTCTCCCGGCTGCATCATGTTCTTTACTGTTTCTTCTACCACCTTGTTCATAGACTTTCCTCCTCACTGCAGGTATAATCCGGAATGTTTTTTACCGGGGCTGACCGTTCTGCCCATCTTCTCAAGGTAACAGCATGATCAGCATATTGCTTTCCACTGGAACGCATATAACTGGACAGCTCCTCGATCAGCCTGTCTATTTCCCGGATCTCCTGTTTCAATTCTCCATATTCTGTTTCGGAGAGAAACACGTTGTGATATTCGCCATAGGCAGAGCGCGCTTCTCTCTCTTTATTTGTTTGACTATATATCAAGTAACTATTATTTAAGTAATTAGGGGATACTTTTCTATCCATCACAGGGACAGGTTTCTTTCCCTCATAAGTATCATTTTCTTTCCCTTTGAGGGACACTTTTCTTTCCTTCACAGGGAAACTTTTCTTTCCCTCTGCCGGGATTCTGACATACAGCAGATTCGGTTTTGAAAATCCCTGCTTTTTTCTTACCAGAAGTCCGGCTTCTTCCAGTTCATTCAATGCCTTTTTTACAGTCATGTGACTCTTTCTAAGATCGTCAGCCAGATAAACAATGGGATAAACCACAAAAATGTGTTCCTCCTCATCCTTCCACCCTGTTTTCCTGGAAAGACTGGCCCGATCCAGCAACAGAGCATACAGGACCTTGGCTGTCTGAGTCAGATCCATCCCCAGCAGAAACCGTGGGTAAGGAAGATACACCGGAATCTGGGTCTGATCCGTCATGTATACCATCTGATCTTTATTCTTCACATCCATCCTTTTGTTTCTGTCTGATCTTCCGCCGACGGCCTCGCTTGGATTCATAACAGGGGCAACAGACAATCACAGTCCGGAAACTCTGCTTGCAGTCTCCAACACATTTCCGGCAGATGTCATTGTGGGCGATGCGCCCTCTTTCATTGAGAAAAAAGGCCAGTTCCTGTTTTCTTTTCTTGCTCATTCTCGGCACAGACATTCCTCCTTTCTGCTATCCTGCCAGTGCCCGGTACAGGACAGCGAAATATGGTCACGTTTCGGTATCATTTTTTGCATTTTTTGCCCTTTACACCAGGCTTTTTTGACCTCAAATATATTTGCCTGGGGTTTATCCTGTCTGACGGCAGAAAACGCTGTTTGGTCGTGCTTCGGTATCGTTTTGGAACAATTCATCTGGACTACTTTACCTGCGACGATAATCCCGTTCAAAATCCCCTGCCATCTTCAGCACTTCTTCCCTGAGTGCGAACAATTCCGCAATGCAGTGACGGATTTCATCCTCCATAGCCAGCGAACGTTCCCCGCCCGAAAACGGGATGTTCGCAATCCGCTTTGCTCCTTGCTCATAACCTCATAGCTGTTAACACAGCTTTTCCGTGTTCGCTAATGCGTCCACGGAAACAAGGAAGTCTGCTTTACTCAATTCAAAAGTGTTTAAATTACGAGACTTCCTTTATGAGGTTAAAGTACCGTGCGATCTGATTCAAGTTCACACCGATCTTTCCATATGCCCCTACCAGACTTCGCAGTTCTTCCATATCGGCGACCACTTCTACTCGATGCACGATCTCCTTTTCCACCAAAAGTTTCCGCAGGCATTCGGATCTGGACACCCCCAGGATCTCCGCCTTCCTGTCCAGAAGTTCCAGCTCAATATCGGAAAGCCGGACTCCGACAAAACACGGATGGTTCAGTTCCTGTTCCATTCTCCTTTTTCTCATGACTTCATCTCCTTTCTTTCAGTTACTTCAGTAACACCACAAAGGGGAGAGCCGGCAGTCCTGCCGGAATCTACCTTTTGTGCTGCGTCCCACTTTCCAGTGGACGCCAATATCTGCCAGATTGGCAGATCATCGAGGGTATGGGGAATCGAAATCCCAGGCAAGAGCCCTACACAGGAAAACACGATAGTGTATTACGGGGTGGATCTTGCTCTGGAAAAATCCCCATCAAGAGCTCAACCTGTAAGTTAGAGGATTGCCAGGAATGGCATAACCGCTTAACACGGGTGGATCTTGCTCTATAATATTTTCCCCCTCACTTAACGTAACCGGGAGCGGCTATTATACAGGGTCAAAAAGAAATAAATTTTATTCTTATCAACCAGATCCACTCTTATCTTTTTTATTCTTTAAAAATCCCCTCACTTAACCCAATCGTCAGAGGCAGAAATACAAGGAGATTCGAAAAATCTTTTAATTTTCTGCTTCAAAAAAGATTTCCCCTCACTTATAGAAAGGAAATTCGTGAATTATACAGTGTGTGGAGACAAAGTTTTAATAAAGTGCATAAAAAAACATCCCGTCTTTTTTGACCGGATGCCAGATTTTAATTCATAGATTTCTGTTATAAAAAATAGCCACCAGATTTTCCAGCAGCTATTCGCATGTTAAATCATCACCATATTCATTTTTTATTCTTTCGCACAATCGATCCCAGCTTTCTTCTTCCTCCTCTGGAGTTCTTTCCGGCAATACCACATCCTTTATATCTTCATCGATAGCTTTTACGTATTTATCCATTAAATCCGGATACTCATCCAACAACCTTTCGAACAGTTTATAAAGTCCCCATTCCGTACACTTAGCCAGACATGAAGAAAAAAGTTCCATTGTCATTGGCTTTTGCTTATCGATTGCCGCCAGCTCATCTTCGGAAAACTTGAATGTTGTAATAAGAAATTCCTCAAAATTATGTTTTTCTTTGTTGAATAGCTCATCATATTTTTTCATCCCAGCTCTCCCTCCATATACCTTTATTATAGATACATTTTTCAGTATAGTAAACCATTATTTTTGCCATGATAATGATTATATTACAAACTGGGAAGTGAGCAGAAATGATAAACTATTCTCCATTATGGGAAACCATGCGCCAACGGGATGTCTCCACCTATACACTGATTCATAAGTATGGTATCAATCCCCGGACGATCAATAATTTAAAACATAATAAGTCCATTACTATGTTTACACTGGAAAGGCTTTGTGAGATTTTGAATTGCGAACCGAATGATATAATAAGATTTGAAAAGAAATAAAGCTACTGGAAAATTACGCTCCAATAGCTTTTCATAATATAATCCAGACTCTTCTTTTTCTATTTCTTAATTTATATTTTTGCCGTACTGGATATCTGCATAAAAACTATGTCCTAACTGGATACCAGACATCCTGTTCCATACTGATGGATATGAGACCATGTTTTACAAGAAAGACAGACATGAAAATAGCAGCTCCCGGTTCATCGCCGGAGGCTGCTAATTAATTTACTTATGATTTTGTATTATCTCCATTGCCACCGTAGACAAATCTTTTCCTTCATATGTTTTCAATAGTTTCCCCGGGAAATTTTTCTCATACCATTTTTCTTTCTTCTCCCAATGCGCCCGATACCCTGGAAGATCTAAGCGTCCAATATGCTCCCAATAATATGTTTCTCCCTTAAATTTAACTGTAAAATCAGGCAGATACATTGTGCCGTCCTTAGCGTAAAGCGGTTCTTCATATACAAAAGGAACCTCTTCCGACACCAGCATATTTGCAATGATTACCTCGGATTTTGATCGTACAAAATACTGCGACAAAGTATCCAACTTCTTTTCTTCCTTATACCAGTCGCCGCTGTACAATAATTCATCAGGTAATGGTTTGAATTCAAACACTGAAGAATTGATCTTCCTCACAGCAGACTTTTCAACATGGCTCATTGTAGTCAATGTGCTGATATCTTGCTGAAGGAATACTGTTACATGACGCTGAGCTCTGGTCAGAGCTGTGTAGAGCAACTCCATCGTCAACAAATGGCTCTCACGTTTAGGAATCACAATATAAACATAATCAAATTCAGACCCCTGCGATTTATGAACACTGATAGCATATGCAAGTTCAAGGTTATCGGTCACACTCTGATCAGGTATCCAATACCCTTTCTCATCCTTACCTAAGAACTTACCATAGTTATAGCTATAGTTTAGCCTAGTTTTCCCGGAGAACTTGCATTGAAAATGCTGGATATTGGTCATCCATGAGATTTTCTTTGCTTCATAGGCCATTGGAGAAACAGTCGCTATTTCTCCGTTATATACTTCCTGCCTTCCCGGCTTACGCGTACTCCAGTCATAAACATATGCTTTATCAGAAGAGGGTCTGTTTCGGATTTGGATGACTTTATCATACAATCCAATACCATCAACAGAAAGCCGTCTACTCCAATAACCATTAAAGGTGCTCTGCATAAAAGTATTGATAGACATGGTGCCATAGAACTCTCCCCTATATGGAGAAATAATCTGGAACCGTTCCGGCGCATCTTTTATTGCTTCAGTCCAAAGATCGTGAAGTTCTCTTTCAGTCTCAGCTCTTTTGCCGGTCAGCGCCTGCATATCAGTAACAAGCCGATCCTTCAATAATTTTTCAAGATCTTCTTGCTCCTGCCAGAAATAAACGCCTAAATCCTTGTCTACATCATCATTCCCATGTTCAAGAACTTTTGTAAAGATGGCTTCCTTTTCCAGCTTATGACATATTGCAGCATCTGTATCATCTCCAGCAGTCTGTTTTTCCTGAATAAAGACATTGGCCAAATCCAGAATGCCCGTACCATTTCCTTCAGCTGTATTTACCAGTTGCCTGATATTCTCCGTAAGTACACCGACGCTGTCAACATATTCATCACTATTCTTTAACCACTCAATAACATCTGCAAAAACCTTCCCCCTTCCAATAGGCGGAAGCTGATTCGGATCTCCGACTAAGATAAGTCTCTGTACGCTGTTCCAGTTTATTGCCCTTACAAGAGTTGCGAACAAATTCAAATCTATCATAGAGCATTCATCAAGGATAAGCGTATTAACGTCCTGGCTTTTTTTCCCTCCAGATCTCTTCATCGTCATATTCTTATTCATCCATCCATTCTTAGCTAGGAACGAATGGATTGTTGATGATGGCTTGCCGGTCTGAACCTTAATTCTCTCAGCAGCTTTACCTGTCGGTGCCATAAGTAGAAAGCTTGTTCCGGCACCATGCACTCTTTCAATGTTATCAAGAATTGCTTTGATTACAGTTGTCTTTCCTGTACCTGCCGCACCAGATAAGATGCAGATAGGCTTCCTAAATATTTGCATACACACTTCGGCCTGTCTGTCCAGAATAAACTCATACTTTTCCGCTGTTTCTTCCTTATCAAGCAACTTGGAGCTTTCGTTCTTCAGGTTTTTCTTAAACCTCTCAGATGAGATTGGAATCTTAAGTTCAATATCTGTTCGATCAACCAATGCTCTAAATACATCCTCGACAGTTCTCTCGTCCTCATAAACACTCCGAATATAAAGATAGAGATTTTTATCCTCATCATGTCTCATGAAGAGGCCACCGCTCAGAATATTCTTCTCAACATTAAAATTCTTCAGAGAATAGACATATCTCTTCCATTCAGGCATTCTATCCAACCTTGCATTGATTGACTTTAATAGTACTTCGGCTTTACCAAAAGAATGAGCCGGAATCCTATTTAATTCATCAACACAAAGAGCACGCAAACGTTCCGTAGATCCTACATCAATGATTTCTTCCAGACCATACTCAGGTGACGTAATAATTCCATTATCGATTTTATAAAACGGAATTATATCATCAGAATCCTCTCCCATATACTGTTCAAAGATGATATAAGGGTTCTCAATAAGCTCGCTAACAGATACAGTAATTGATACATCCTCACGATTCTCTGAAATTATTCCTTTTACCTGCCTAGCAGTCAGATCAAATCTGGGAAGTAAATGAAGTAGAAGTTCTTTTTCCTCGTCATCCTTCATCTGAAACTGGCGGCGTACTATCTTCAGATCTTTGTCACTATACTCTATCCCAGCAATGGTATTGGAGTCACCGTTCAACAGATCTTCCAACTGCTTATAAAAATTTTTCCTTCCAGCATCATTTGTGATATCAAGAAACGGCTTTATCAGTTCAGGCAACTGTAAAGCTTCAAGAACTGATCCCATACCTGGGAACGGCCCTCTGGCTTTCCAAAGTTCGTTCAGAACAGAACTAAGCCATTCCTTTCTCTTGTTCCAATCTTCGGTGTCATCACCAATTTCAATCAGAACATCTATGATCTCCAACATCTGGTGAATGACTTCAATAGCGTCGTCATTCGTTACTTCACGGCTGCCATACTTAAATGGCGTTCTATTGAGCGGTTTAATTGCAAGACGCTCCGATAACTCATCGTCATGTACATACTTCCAATAAGGAATGCAGAAGCCTTCTTCAGGATACATGGATGTTACAGGCTTCTGCCAAGCAAAACCTCCGCCATATTTTCGCTTAATATCCTCTGTCGTATTCTCATAGAAATGAAAGCTATCAATCTTTTTCAGTCTTGAAACGCCTACTATAACATAGTTCTCCTCTTCACCTTCTGAAAAGGGATTACTATATCCTGCGTAATAGAAAACAAGAGACTTACCTTCATCAAATTGCTCGAAATATTCTTTGGCATTGTTAAAGCGCTTGTTATAATCGTAAGTCTGTGTACTCCCCGCTTCAGGTGATACGTCTTTTTTGTACATAGCTTCATAGCACCATGTACATGCTGTAGCCGGTGGAAGCGTTAAAGTGACGGGATCCGCATTGCCATCCCCCCACCAATCCGGAGGATCCACACGAGTCTGCACAGTTTCCTTTCCAAATGCATTGATGCTTAAGCCGCACGCTATTTGGCATGGATATTTACCAGCAGATTCACCGCAATGTTTCTTTTCTAATTCAAGATCCCTCTTTGTTGCAATTAAATCTCCTGGGTATGAGTGCGCCCCCACGCAATATGGATTATTGCATGGGTTTTCACATATATGTCCATTCCAGCCTTTATCGTGCCAGGCTAGCCTTAAGCTCATGTGCATCGTCATAAGCCACCTCCCTAACCTAAATCTATTTCATTACCTTCTCCATCAGTGACGTATAGCTGTCCACGACATCATAGACAACATTACCATTGGATATGGATTTAAAGTGCTCTCTTGCACAGTGAATCTTCGATTCCTCAATCAGTCTCAGCTGCATGGAATTCATAGATCCCTTCGTTTCAGCAACAAAGTAAATATGTTTCATGCTGCCCTCATGAAAAGCAATTGCCCAGTCCGGATTATAGTGTCCAACAGGAGTTGAAATATAAAATCCCTTTGGTAGCTTTACATATACGGCAACATCCATATTAGTATCCAGATCTGTAGCAAAGTCTCGTTCGTTGGTTGAGTCATATACAATATGATCATACAGGTGCTTCTGTGCCTTCATGGCATTCACACCCAGTTTTCCTTTGATAGACGGATCGGTAAAGATATCCGTTCCATACCGTTCATCAAGAACATTATAAGTAATATGCTCAATGATTGCCGTAGCTTTCTGATCATTAATCAACTGAGCGGCTTTTGTAATAAATTCCTCCGGATTATCCTTGAACTGATCAAACACAAACGGTTGTATACCCTGAAGAATTGTAATAATTGCCTTACGCGTCAGCCCTGTTTCGTCTACCAGTTTTCCGATTAGATCATATTTCACATTAGGATTGGCAGCAACACTTACTCTATAGTTTCCGGATTCTTCCTTCACAAACGAGGCTCCTGCAACCAGGTCTTCTTTTGATTTAATGGTGTCCATTACACCAGTCTCGACTTTAAAATAAATCTTCGCAACACGGAGTTTGGAATCCAGACACGCAATTGACTTCTTTATGAGCTCATCCGTATCGAAATCCACTACATAAACAGACTTTGCGTTGATCTTTGACCACAGTGCCTTAAATTCCTTACTATTAAGTTTTTCATCATCTACCTGAAGCTCCACGTTGTTACTGCGGGCATTCTCCGGCAACATAGCCTTACTGTCATAAATAGAATCTATAATTCCAATTACATCCACAGAAAAATCCTTTGCTTCTTCAGCAATCTTTATCTCACCATTAGCTTTATCTTCATAATATTTATCTGTAAGCTCTCCAATCTTATTAATATAACCATTTACGATCAAATCAAAGTGAATGGCAGATGCAACATCTCTTGTAATAACAAATTCATTACCTTTATCATCCTTAACGACATGATTAATAAAAAGCTCCTGTGTAACCTTTTTAGGCCTGTCGGCTACTGCTTCAGCCATTTCTGTCTGTAAGCCCTTAACAAAGGAATCATAGCTCTCACTTGCTATGACAGTCAGAACATTTACATTGTGAACATCATTTCCAAGAGCATTGATATCCATACGTTCACCATACTGGTTAACACACAAACGAAGTCCACGACCAATCTCCTGACGTTTACGAACATCACTATTGCTTTGCTTCAATGTACAGATCTGAAATACATTCGGATTGTCCCAACCTTCACGCAAAGCGGAGTGTGAAAAGATGAATCTTACTGGAGACTTTTTCGGGTCTCTTTCCAACAAAAGCTCCTTATTCTTCATAATCAGCTCATATGCACTAACATCGTCAGAAGTAGTCTCTTTTCTACCAACCTTTGAATTGATCATCTTTCCTTTGCCATCCACAGAAAAGTATCCTGCATGAGTTTTTTCCACTGGAATTGCTTTCAGATACTGTAGATAATCATCTTCGCCTAATATCAGCTGCCAATTGTTTAGAATATCTTCGTATTCCTCTTCAAACATCGTCGCATACTTACCGTTCATAGGGTAATTGGCAGCATCATACTTACGATAATTTTCAACCTCATCAATAAAAAATAAAGACAATACTTTGATTCCCTTATAAAACAGCTGACGCTCCCTCTGCAAATGAGAAAGAATCGTCTCCCTAATCTGAATTCTGCGGAGCTGATCTTCGTCTACAGCGCCGACCACATCTCCGGCATAAATCTTAATTCCGTTGATGAATTCGACAAAATCATCACGCCCGTCTATATGGCTGACAACAAATCCATTCTTATATTCTTCAAGCCCGTTTGAATAATTATAAAGATTATCTCCTTCCTTAACTATTTTGCTCTTTTTCTTCGCTTGACCGCTGGCCATCTTCATTTCAAACTGGAGTGTGGCAGTCGGATCACCTTTTGAAAGATTGATGCTTTCAAGATAAAGATAACTGTCCGTAGCGGTGCTGCCGGTCTCAGAAATACCTTTAACTACAATCTTCTTAACCAGACGCTTGTTATATGCCTCCAAAGCATCCAGACGATAAACCATGTTATAGACGCTGTCGCTCTTATGAGTAGCTGAATACCTAAGTGTAAGCATTGGATTAAACTGCTTCAGATTTTTCTTGGTCTGCTTACCTTCTACCGACTGAGGCTCATCTATGATCATAATCGGATTTGTCTTTGCAATGATATCAATCGGTCTACGTGAGCGAAATTCATCCAACTTCATGTATATTCTTCTGGCATCTTTACCTTTCGCATTGAATGCCTGAGAATTGATGATCATTACATTGATGGAGCCGTCCGATGCAAAACGGTCAATCTCCGCCAACTGTTTAGAGTTATAGATAAAGAAACGGATCTTTTTTCCATACTCTTCCGCAAAGTGCTCCTGTGTCATCTCAAATGACTTATACACGCCCTCACGAATCGCTATGCTCGGAACAACGATGATGAACTTACTCCATCCGTATGCTCTGTTAAGTTCATACATCGTCTTTATATATGTATATGTTTTTCCGACACCCGTCTCCATTTCGATGGTGAGATTAAAACCCTCACTACGACCTTCCAGTTTTTTTGACGGCGTAATCTGATTAGCGCGCTGTATTTTCTGCAGATTATCCAAAATCAATTGATCGTTCAGTTCCGGAACAATCTTCTGATTGCTCCATCCTGTAAAGTCAATGTCATCCGTCAGGCTTTGTTGATAGTTTATTCCACGATCCATCATATAAGTTGGAGTCAGATATGGTTGCCCTGTAAAGACTTCAACAACAGCCCTTGCTGCATCCGCTTGAAATTTTTGATGTTTATATTGTATCCTCATTGGTCACCCTCCTCATTCAACTGAAATCCAGATAGTGATCCCTTGTAATCTCTAGGTACTTTCAGCACCCAATAATAATGCTTATTCTTCAATGTTTCCTTCAGCATTTTTTGGACACGCCCAGTTTGAATAGAATATTGTGACAAATTAACAATAAAACCTTTCTCAGTTCTTTCCATAATCGGGGTAGAATAATGCATAAGTTGATTTCCGTGTATAGAAAGATTACCTGGAGCAGTTTTTGACCCCGCTCTTCCCGAGGTCTCACCTGCAATGAACATATCTATAATTGTTTGAAAATTCAAATTCATGATGCCCTCCTTACATTATTTTTACACTCGTATCCGGAGAAAGCATTTTGAAAATCTCTCCAACGTTAATCTTTGCTGGACTACCACTAAAGCTACTGTCACGAAATACTGCTTTAAGGGGCTGCTTCTTTGCTATCGCACGAACCACTGAGTCTGGAATGTTTTCATTAAAACAAGCGATTAAATCCCCTTCATTATATAAATACACAGAGCAACCTTCTATTATCTCTGTATTAAACGGCAGCGATAATGGAAGTCCCCAATCAAGAAGACACCCAAATAACAAATCCAGATCATTTCTATCAGATTTTATATTTGATTCCAATAGTGACAACATGTTTTGCTGATACTCCCCTGCGGAATAGTAAACATCATTCATATTACCGTCATCCAATTTCAACACACGGAAACCAACATCTAAACCTTGCGACAACAATCCACCTTCCTCGAGAATAGCTTTACCAGCTCTTCTTATACGTTCTTTGCCAAAATCTGCAATGCTTGTATACTCTGAGCCTCTCAAGTCATTTCCTTCATCAGACTGTACCATGATAAACCTTCTTGACTTTCCATCTTTAAAATTTGCATTAAAAGTTGCATGCGCAGTAGATGACGAACCAGCAAAAAAATCCATAACAATATCACCATCTCCGGAAAAGTTTTGAACAAAAAGTTCTAACAGTTTCGTTGGCTTTGGTGTTTGAAACGGCAGATCTCTGGTCTGAACAATTCCAAATAAAGCCTTTAATTCTTCCTTAGCTTCATTGTTATTTGAAATCTCAATAAAAGAAGGTATCTTTACTTTTCCGCCGCCATCCGATTCATAGAACTTCTTATACACAGGATATTTGCTTGATTTCGAATCCTTAAATTCAATTCTGCCGTCACGCAGGAGCTGTTCATATGTATCTTTTGCACAAATCCACTGTGTGGTAACTGTTCCACCATTTGGCAACTCAATTGGGTAAACCAACGTAGGCCTTGGATCAAGATTGGACTTCAACGGTCTAGTATAATAACGTCCTCGCTCCTCCAAGTACTCATCTTCCAACACAAACTTTCCTTTTTCTTCATCGGGACGCGCCATTGATATTTCTCCCAATGAAACAATTTTTTTAGCATACGCTAGAATATATTCATGATAATCAGCAAATGTTGATGTTCCTTTTCCTCCTGTATATTTCTTTTTCCATACTAAAATGGCAAGCCTGTTCTCTCGTCCAAATACCTCGTCACATATTTTAATAAGATTCTCAACTTCATTATCATCTATGCTAATGAAGATTGCCCCATCATCCTTAAGCAAGTTACGTGCAAGTAGCAGTCTAGAATAAATCATGGAACACCAATCAGAATGAAATCTTCCATTTGTGTCAGTGTTTTTGAATAACTTCTCTCCATTCTCTCCATAAACACCACTTTCCTCGTCGTAATCCTTTTTCTTTGTGGTAAAATTATCGTTGTAAATAAAATCTCCACCCGTATTATAAGGTGGATCAATATATATCACCTTCACTGAATTTAGATAACTCTCTTGTAACAACTTCAGAACTTGAAGATTTTCTCCCTCAATATATAAATTCTCAGTAGTATCCCAGTTTACGCTTTCCTCTGGACATGGACGCAAAGTTTTACGGATAGGCCTGTTTGCCTCTACAATGGCGCGTTTCTTTCCAACCCAAGTAAATTCATATGCTTCACCACCTTCAAGGACATCCCCAGAAAGCATCTGGCGAAGCATATCAAAATTTATAACCTTCTTGTATACCTTTTTCTCTGGAGAACTCTTTTCTTCATCCAAAACCTCAGTTATACAGTTAGGGAATAAAGCTGCAATCTTATTCACATTCTGTTTTGTCATATCAACTGACTCCATTCTCATTTTTTCCATTTTTGAGATCCTCCAGTTCTTTTTTTAGTTTCTTCAGCTCTGTATTAAGTCGTACCTGTTTATTTAATTGCTTTTCCTTCCTGACCTTCAGCTGTAGAGCAGTAATCTGTTTCTGCAATTCCTGCCGTCTGTTATCTCGATCAACAGAGTCTTTAAGACTTTCTTGTTTTTTAGTTTGTAACACATCTCCTGCAATTTGCCGGACAAAGTTTTCATATACTTTATCGATGCTCAGACCATCTATTTTTAACGGTAAATTAGTTTCTTCCAACCAATCCGTATGATAATAGGTTTCCACCTTAAAAGCGTTATTGCCGGATCCCACAGCTTCCTTATACGCTGTCCACGCCTGATATTTTCCATCATATTCCAATAAAAATATGATGTGATACGGGATCTCTTTATCAATCTGACGAAGAATTGCTTTATCCAGCTTTGGTTCTGCCAGCTTGACTTCAAATATCTCAATCTCCGTTACCATCTCGCCTGCTGCCAGATTCATTGTAGTAGCAGCGATTTTATTTCTCCAAAAAATCACTTTTATCTGATCTATGAACACTCTTTTTAACGCAGGCGGCACCGTCAGGTTCTCATAAAATTTCTGCTTTGGTATTCGCCGGTTAAACTCCGTGCTTTTTGGCAATCCAATCACTTAAACACCTCATTTCACAACTAGGAAGCAAATCAGCTCAAAATCATCCAGTCCGTTAATCTCTGACATCAGTGCTGAAGTGCCTCCTGCGGAGAACAGACTGTCAATATCGCTCTCTTCCTTAACATCAATAATGGAATTGATGGCATCGGAAAGAAGCTGTGATACTTCCTTCATATTTCGTCCATCATCAGTTTCTTTATTAAACTTCCCACAAAGCTCCAATACAGGCTCGGATTTACCACGGCAAAGCAACCGAACTGTATCAAGAAGTTTCTTCGGATTCAGATAATCACAGACAACTTCCCCATCAATTCCAATGTAAACCATATAGAACGGATGAATCCGGTTCTGATTATCAATATTAATATTGTTGTTGATGTTCCGTAGAACGAAGATCACGCCTTCCGGATTCTCTTCCGTGGCAGGTACCACAGCATGAAGCCCTTTCGGCTTCTTTGCCAGATCTTCATGCGTCTTTATGTATTCCAGCAAATCCAGGCGGAATTCATTCAGCCCCAGATCCATGATGGAAATACCTGTGGACATATCCTCGATATCGACCACTTCATCCTGCAACCGCTTCAACTGTTGCTTTCTGTATTCCAAATCCCCCTTCTCTTCCGGATTGATTAGATCATCATCTCCTGTAGAAGTCATGACAGAAATCTTCATCCTTGTCTCAACACGAGACTTCAGATTAATATAGTCATCCAGTGTCATATCCGGCCAAAAGTTCACCAGCTGTATGTACTGGTTCCGGCTGCCGATACGATCGATACGACCAAACCTCTGAATAATACGGACCGGATTCCAATGGATATCATAGTTCACCAAATAATCGCAATCCTGCAGGTTCTGACCTTCAGAAATACAATCAGTAGCAATAAGAACATCAATCTCCTCTGTGCTTCCTGGCATCAGAACATCCCTGCTCTTGGATATCGGAGAGAAACAAGTCAACACATTATTCAGTGTTGCCTTCAACCCTTTAATGGTTGTCCTACCATCAATCGTTCCAGTGATGACCGCTGTATCCAGGCCATAATTATTCTTCATGTAGCTGGCAACTTGATCATAAAGATACTCCGCTGTATCAGAAAAAGCAGAGAAGATTAGCACCTTCTTGTTCCCTTCATTGATAGGATTAGCCATCTTTTCGTCCAGAAGTTTGAAAAGAGTCTGAAGCTTTAGGTCATGTTCCGGAGTAATGTCAGCGACCATAAGCGTAAGAAGCTCCAAAGTATCCGCATCATATCGAAGCTCTGCTCTCCATGTCTTATAGTCCATATCTGCCAGATCTATTTTTACCTTCTTACCAACCGTGAAGAAATCCGTGTTTCCATCTTCCATATCGAAATCATTATCATTGGCTTCGTACATGTCCAGTTCCGCTTTGCCATACTTTTCAAACTGATTAATAGCATCAATTGTATCCTGGATAAGATCACGTATTCTTGCAAGTGTCAAGCTAAATGAGTAAACGGAGCTTTCGAGTCTCTTCAACAGGTTGATGCTCATTAAACGCCGGATACCTTGCTCACGACCTTTCTGAGTAAGGTTATTGCCCTTGTTATGAGTCAAATCTACATACTTCGACATCTTACTTGGAAAAATATAATGCGATGGTGTATATATGCATAGTGTAAGCTGCATCAGCTGTTCATAGATTTCATTGTAATTGATGGCATCATTGAGATCTGTAAGGCCCGGTCTCTTTGATATTGGCTTTAACCGCTCCGGAAATTTTCCAATCTCTTCTGTGTTATAATACTTCTCTATATGTCTTCTGGATCGTGCAATTGTTACGCTGTCCAAAACCTCAAAGAAATCAAAATCCAGTGTTCGCAGCAGTGCATCCGTCGTTCTTGTTTCAGGCTCAAGTTTGCTCCATGCATTAAAAGCTTTTTGAGCCTGACGGAATATCTCTTCAATAGGTTTCTTTGTATCCAACTGTTCATTAATAAACTCTGAGTTTCCCTCATAGGCAAGTGCCAACTGATTCTTAAGATCTGTAAATCTGTTATTTACTGGTGTAGCAGAAAGCATTAGCACCTTTGTTTTAACGCCGGCACGGATGACCTTATCCATCAATTTCACATACCGGTTCTCCTGTGTATTGGCATGAGTCCCGGCTCCATTGCGGAAATTATGCGATTCGTCAATCACGACCAGGTCATAGTTGCCCCAGTTAAGACGATCCAAATCAATTCCATTTGAAACACCACCGCTACGTGATAAATCCGTATGAAACAATACAGCATAGTTCAACCGATCAGAAGCAATCGGATTGTTGACATAGTTATCTTTATATGTGTTCCAGTTCTCGCAAAGCTTTTTGGGACAGAGTACAAGAACTGTCTTATTTCTATTTTCGTAGTATTTGATGACTGCCAGCGCCGTAAAGGTCTTACCAAGACCAACGCTGTCTGCCAGTATGCAGCCATTATATTTTTCCAACTTATTGATGATGGCAAGTACCGCATCACGCTGGAAGTCATATAGCATATTCCAAATCTTACTTTGCTTAAAGCCCGTTGCATCATTAGGCAGAACATCTTCGGAAATATCATCCAGGAACTCACTGAAGACATTATACAGCGTCATAAAATAGATAAACTCTGGAGAATTTTCATTGTATGCCGTGCTGATATTGGAGATGATCGTCTCCGTTACATCCTGTATCTTTTCTTTATCATTCCACAGAGTTTCAAATAGCTGCATATACTGAGTAGAAAATGGAGCCTCCATACTGTTTACCATATTATAGCTGTTATTCCCGCGCTCACATCCAATATCGACTGTCGTAAAACCATTAATTGGCATATACGCTGTCTGCTCCACCGGTGAATCTACCGTCATGAATCCACCCATATTTTCACCGGTAACATTGGACTTAAATGTAGCCTTCTTCCGAATCCAATCGGCGCACTCTCTAGCAATAGCTTTCTGCGTCATTTCATTACGCAGCTTTATCTCGAATTCAGTTCCATAAAGACTATTCTCACGGCTGAGCCTCGGAATATAGAACTCTCTCTTCTGCTTCTCAGCCTTCTCTTTTATGAATGTCGGAGACGTAAAAATAAAGCGGAATTCATCCACCTTTTCCAACTGACTCTTCAGTTCTTTGTATGCATACATAGAGAAGCAGGCCGCTGCTATGGAGACTTTGCTTCTTGGTTTTATTTTCTCTTTTAGGTCATCACGTACCACTTTGGTGATGTTATCAAATATCTCCACAGGCACTGGCCTCCTTCCTTATCCTCGATATATTTCTGCGCCAAACCGCCCGGAATTACCTCAGCTCGTCCCATTGTTTCAGTTCAATCAAAACTACATTTACATCTTTTCGTTTCCCGTAACGGAATATCAGAAAATCCAATTGTTTGGATGTCTGTGGGATATTATACTTGATAGCACTCCCTGCATCAGATGGAATTCCCTGATAATTCAGGACTTTATACATATATACCATCCAAAGTATCACACAGCGGTAATACTTAATCTCACTTTAGCGCAATAATATATGCAATTTATTTACGAATTAACTTTTCTATAATTATATATTATTTTCGCTTTTTCTTCAATTTTTCTCTCGAGCTTTAATATAAATTAAATAGCTCTAAAAACAAATAAATCCCAAGTAATCATAACACTATCGCACTTTTATAAATGCTAATCTAAAAGTGAGCCCCAGAGGCTCACTCTATAGTTGACGAACATACACTTTTTAACACTAATACAAAGTTTGTTGTAAAACATATACAGAACTTGATGCATAAAAGTGCCATAGGTGGTTAACCTATGGCATGTAAAATATTTTCTCATTCATACAAGAAACTTTATAGGGCATTATGTCTACAGGAGAAAATTTAAATGATACAGTATAAAACCAAATGTATGTATGGCTATTCGCTACTCGGCGAACGTCCCCCTCAATTAGATATTAATACAGAATATGTAATCATCGGTCAATCAAAGTTCTTCTCACATTGCGTTATTATACAGCGAGCAGATGGGAAAGCCTTTCTTGGAGAAAAACGTTGGATTGTTCCTGAAAATAGCATATACTAATCAATCTCCAATTCATTGATAAGATCGCTCAATGTTGAAAGATTCTTATTTTGTTCAAGAAAATCGCTGTATAAATTTTGCGCATTTTTTAAAAGTTCATCATAATACATAATCCGACAATGATATGCTTTTAACGCTTCTTTAGTTGCCTGATATACTTCTTCATCATATTTTTCCCCATCTAGATGACGTCCCAAAAGTACTATAATTTCAAAAGGTTCTGGCTGATCTAAAGTCGACATTACTTTTTTGGTAGCAGAGAAATATTTATACACTTGGGCAGTTATTTCTTGTGATTTAACCATACGGTTGCCTTTTTTTAATTCAATAATTAAATGCTCATTAGAGGCTTTTCTATATCGAATATCAAGGCGGGCATCTAATTCCTCTTGGGATAGCCCCGCATCTATAGTTTTAAATTGAGTTTTAAATGCTTGTTCTACTATTGGAAGTTCTGTTCCTCTATCCCATGAGGGATCCAGCAACCATAAGTTTTTGCTTAAATGCTCCTGTATTACTTTTTCAAGACTTCCATCAGACACAACATCTTGCATTTTTTGAATTACAGCCAACCGTTCTTGAACAATTTGATAATACATTGTTGCTTCAATATTATCAAGACGTCCTGCGACTTCTATAAATGCCGCAATATTTTCAGCATCAATTTTTTCAAGTTGACTTAATTCATTTTTTAATTTGAAGGATTCAAACGCTAATACGCCATGCTTAAAAAGTTCTTTCTTTTCATCTTTCTCAACAGTTAATTGATTAATTTTACCAAACAATTTTTTTGCAGATTTTTTATCGTCACCTTTTAGCTCGTTGTACCAGTCACTAACAACCACATATTTACATGCCTCGTCAACCCCACTGGTGCTTCTGATTTCTTCCCAATCATTTCGGACAGATGATAGCGATTTTTTAACAAATTCCTTTAAAACTATATAACGCTCGTCATCTTCAAAAAAATCTTGTCTACTACTTGTGGTTATGTCCGCTTCATCATCTAAATCTAAGAAATCCGCAGATAATTCGCCAAAAACATATTTAGAATAGAGTGCAGTCGTACCTATTTCAGAAAAAATATCTTCTTTTGCCATTTTACCTCGTACCATGATCACTATGCGATTCAAATTTTCATCATCATCGAGCTCTTTGGGTTCTGAACAAGTAGCAATCCATCCTGTAATACGATAAGAATTTTCTCCAACAGTGACTGTAGACGGAAGTTCTTTTATCAGTTTAATTTTTTCTGATTTAGTTTGAGATTTTAAATCTTCCCTATAATCATCAGCTCCATTCTCTGGTAGAAACATCCAAACACATTGAGCTTTAGATAGATAGTTTCTGTCAGATATACTAATTTCTTCGCCATTTATCGATACTTTAAAATTGTTTTTTGTACCAATAACAGCAAATCTACGAGCTAAACGTTGTCGTAAATGAGTCGCCAATGTAGCAGTTCTTTTTTTCTTTAGATCACTTAAAACAATTTTAGTGCCGTTTCCATTAAATTCTATATCATTTGCAGTTAATTCAACAGGATAATAGGTATCATTGTTTTTAATGGCTTCTTTTAAAGAGTTGGTATCAATCTTAAAACCATTAAGTTCTCCACCCTTTTTCGAATAAACTTCTACAATATTGGCAATAGAAAATAATGATAATTTCCCAATGCCTTTTCGTCCCATTACTGCTCTATGAAATACTGGAGATTCTCCACTTTCACTACGTTTCTGATAGCCTACAGTCAAATATTTATTATTTATATCCGAAAGATTCATTCCATTTCCATTATCTGTAATGGTAATATTATTTCCATCAATTTGGATATTGACTTCTGTAGCATCTGCATCCCAAGCATTTGCTACTACTTCTGATAACACAGCCGATGTATTACTGTAAAGATTCAACCCCAAATGATTTAATACTTGTAAGTTTATAGACATTTGAAATTTTGGTACACTCATAACGCCACCTCCGTATGTTCGGAAATATATTCAAAATAAAGCCGAATTGCTCGCCGAATCTGCGCTTGAACAGATGGGACAATATTTTGGAAAGAATCTTCTTGTCGTAATTTTTTTAGATAGCATTCACAATCATAAGTACCAAAGTCTAAAATACGTTTAGATCTTCCGATTCTAGAGAGTGTATCGCCAGCAACTTTCGACGAAAGCTTCTTCTCATCTTTAAGCCAATCTATAAATCGCAAATTATATAAATCAATGTCCCCGTTAATAAAGCGCATTAGACAAGTAGCGACATAATTAGCAAGTTTAACTGGGACTGCGTTTCCAATCATTTGTTCAGTTGACGCAGATGAATCATCCCAAATAAAATTCCAAGGAAATGTTTGTATAAGAGAACGTTCTAAGGCAGATAAATTACGTATCTCTTTTGGATCGCATAAATCTCCCATATGTTTTTTATAATTCCCTGGTTTAGGACGATTGACTCCTCTTATAGTTGGAGACGGCTCATCAACAGAAAATATACCTCGCCGTTTATATGAACGAGGATGTCGATAATAATATTCAATTGGTAATTCATATTTTTCCTGTTCAAAATATTCTCGCACCGTCAAAGGAAATATCGATTGATTTGTAGAAAGTAATCCATCTAAAAAACTATCTTGACCATTTTTATGCCCAATACAAAAAAAACGTTTCCTCTTTTGTGGAACTCCACAAAAACTCGCATCAAGAACTTTTTCTGTCAAACCATAGCCAGCTACTTTGAATATTTTACGAGCCTTTTTATAAGCTTCACTATTGTAGGCACGTTCAACATTTTCCATTACAAAATATTGAGGTAAGATTTCACTAATAATTTTTGCAAATGCAACAGTCAAATTTGCACGATCTCCTTCAATTCGGTTACCTGCACCCGAAAAGTCTTGACAAGGTGGTCCCCCTATTATAATGTCTGGATTATATTTTGAAATAATTTTGACGGAAAGTTCTACATCAGAAAGATCAACATCTTCAACCGGATGAGAAAAATTATTTTTATAGCAAGATATTGCAGCATTCCAATGTTCAAATCCAGCTAAAATATTAAAACCAGCTTCTTGAAACCCTAATGACATCCCACCACAGCCACAAAACAAATCTACAATAGTAATGTCAACCTCCCCCTTTCCAGCAAATATTTTAGCCTTTAATTGTACCATAAAAAATCTATAAAAGCAATTAAATTTATAGTTTTATTTATTATGTAGTATTACTTTCAACAACATTAACTTTATTCTATCAGAATATCATTAAAAGTACTAGTGTTATTCTTCATCCCTATTTAAAATAATAGACATTATTTTGCTACACTATTTTCTTTCAAAATGACAATTTTTTGACGCTCCCATGCCTAAATTCAGAACCTGAAAAAGCCTTGAAAGCAAGGATTTATTGGCTCTAACACCACAGGATAAAACCACTCCGAACGAGCCAAGAGTTTATGTGTCACTCCGTTATTTAGTCATCATTTGGTAAATACCAGCCGTGTTCTCTGTGAGGCAAGTTGAGAGGAAATCTACTGGCAATTGCATTGACAACATCAATGCGCTTGAGGTCGAGCTGTAAATACTCGTCAGAATCATAGTCCAGCTTATCAAGTTCTACTCTCATTTCATCCTCTACAGAACGTAGTTCATCTTCCGATGCTGTTTCCATCCAATAATCTGTTACGTGGTTAAATCTCATCCCATTTCCTTTTTCGTCATCATCACGTCCAGGCATCGGTGAATATTCTGTATCACTATCCTCATCGGACTGAGAGGTTAAAAACACTGCCCCTGCTACTACAGCCACAACACCAATTGCTTTACCTGCTGTAACCAACCGTTCCTTAGCCTTCCTTCTTCTTTCTTGAATGCAATCTTCACAGAGTGTTGCTCCAGGGGCTGATATGGCCTTACCACACTTAGAACATATTCCTTTGATATTATCGAATGTCGTGTCATTCTCGTATCCGCATTCTGTACAGATATGCTTGCTTGCACCACAGTCAAATCCTTCTTGATTGTTCAGATAGGTCTTGCACTCATCACAGAACCAGAACACATAATCATCCTCAAACTCATCTGCTGAGAGTTGATAGCCACATTTTTCACAAGTCCACATGGTGGATTTTGTGTTGATAGTCATTTTTCCGTTTTGGCAAGCTGGACAAAACATCCACTTCTTGATTTTTCTTATGTAAGCATAGTTCAACCGATTGGCAATTCTTTTCTTCTTTTTATCCTTATGCATCTTATCTCCTTTATCAAGCAACACACTTTGCGTAGGTGTCTACTATGGTTTGATTAGGAAGCAGTTCTATTCCGAGAGCTACAGCTTCTGTCGCTTTTTCTGCAGAATGATGTCTTCCTACTGCCATTGTTCTAATGTGTCTACTTACATCAAACTTCTCAGTTGGAGAAGTATATTTTCTTGTAGGCATCACCGTCTCTAACACTGAAGTATCCGGTAAAGCAACCTGTTCCTCAATGGGAACCTTTTTGACGCATTCTTCGAGCGAGTCCCATAAGGTCTCAAGTGCATCCTTGCTCTTAAGTCGTAGAATTATGCCGATTATCGTAGTGAGTCCAGCACCCGCTAAAATCAACTGTTTTTTATGAGTTTTCACCCAAATGATAAAACCCTTCTTATTTTCCGGCATTTTATCCGTGTTCTGCTCCATCTGATAAGTTTCTTCAAGAGTAATCTGTTTAATATTCTCACTCATGTGCATCCTCCTTCTCATTTGAAAGACTTTCTATCAACTTCTGAAACTCCGTTATTTGTGTTTCATCGGCTTGTATCTGTTTCCGCAACTGATGGATGGCGGACTCTTTGCTTTTGATAGCATCTTGACACTTCTGAATTTCGCTTTGGAGGAACAAAATAACATCCTGCGTCGAGATTCTGGCTTTCTTTAATTGCTCCGAATCAATTAACTTTTGTGCAATCAAGCCACCTACCATAACTGTTGGCAATACAGCGGCTCCTATCAAAGAAGTTTTGGCCATGGCTGCATACTTAGGAGAGGTCTTTAAAAATTCTCTAAGAGCTGCTTCATAAACGATGTGACCGCCCTTTTTTGACTCTATGGTTGCATCGAGTTTTTTGTCACGAATCCAACGACGAACTGTTTCCGGATTGGTATTTAGCATTTCAGAAATTTCTTTTACAGTATAAGTTTTCATGCTTGCCCTCCTGTCTAAGAGCATGATAACACAATATTGTAGCATTAACAAGCAAATGTAGTATTAAAATGTAGTATTAATATGCTTTTTTATATTTCACACAAAAGTAAACTCCTTCCCCCCAACGGATCAAGAAAAGAGAATTGCTAATTATTTTTGATTTGATCCAAAACCTAGAGAAAATGTTTGCCAATAGCCTCTGCATCATAATTATTAATTTCACAAACAAACAGTAATCTATACAAAGTAAACAATCAGCCATTACCTCTGCTGAACAGTTCATATTCTTGAAAATGTTTCATCATATATTGATTCTAAAAATCAACTCGTTCTCTGCCAAATACGAAAATCACATTTATCTTAATTCTATCAAATCCTGGTACTATTCTTTATCACTTATTTTTCACGCCTCACTCGATGGTCCACGCCAATTTTACTACACCATTTACTACACCATTTTTTCAAAAAATGACGATTTTTGACGCATCCAGATAAAAAGTAAGAACCCGCAAAAGCCTTGTAAAATAAGGCTTTACGGGCTCTGACACCACAGGACAAAACCACCCCAAACGAGCCAAGAGGTGAGTGCTAATTCATTTAAATTGCCTTAAAGTCATACCGATACGGAACTTCTGCCTTTACGCCGTGTATTGTTTCGTATAATTCGCTCCAAAGCTGGGAAATCGAATCTTCACCCTCACGGATATCGTCAATGACAAGCCCTCCGTCCTCTTCCAGCATCTCATACGCTCTCCTGTCTTCTCCCAGCTGATGCAGCGCATTGATATAATAAAACTTAAGTTTTCCTATCTTCTGCGTTTCCTCTCCCTGCTTTTCATAAAAACCGGCAATTTCTTTATAGGCTTTACAGAGAAATAAAATTTTTAAGCCTTCTTTTAAATAAGAGACCTTTTTATCTTCCATTTTCAGACCTTCAAGCATCCATTTCACTGCTTTCTGATGCTGTTCTGTAAGAAGGTAAACACATGCCAGGCCATGACACGCCCATGGATTTGCCTCCACA
The DNA here is from genome assembly GCF_030296775.1 of Claveliimonas bilis. Lineage (NCBI taxonomy): Bacteria > Bacillati > Bacillota > Clostridia > Lachnospirales > Lachnospiraceae > Claveliimonas > Claveliimonas bilis. The sequence goes on from NZ_AP027742.1 coordinate 2,541,095, forward strand.
TCCCATGACCGGAGCAGAAATTTCTCTGCCTCCTTATAGTTCTCTTCTGAAAAACAGCCGATTCCCGCCTGATAATAGGCGTACCAGTTTTCTTTATTTACAGACTCCAGTGTATCTATGAGAAATTTTAAATTTCCGCCGTCTATGAGAAACTCATCCGGCGCGTCGCTTACGGATAGTCTATGCAAAACTCCCGTCTCAAAAAAGCAATTCCATTGTTTTAAAGAGTCTGATGTCATGACAAACTCCAAATGTTCCGACCACTTTCCGCGCTTTTCCATCGCTCCATATCCGCTGCCCGGCATAACAAGCCTTGCCTTTGTCTTCGCCATAGCGGCTGTTTCCCGCAGTTTTCTTTCCATATAAGCAGAGTGGCCGGAAGCCTCCAGGATGCCTGTCAGCTTCTTTTCTCTCTCCTGATGATGTTTAGGATTTTCTTCCAGTTTTATGGGACCATACTGCTCCATCCATTCCCATGCGGTGTGGGGCGCCATCGGAATACAGCCATATTGTGTCTTCCCCAACCCTGCCTGTATTTCTGCATATCTTCCTGCCTTATCTGTCAAAAACTCCTGCCAATGGTCAGATCCCCGTCCATTTCCCCAGGAGAAAAGTTTTCTGCTCTTTAATCTCTGTGTAGATGTATGCAAAAGTCCGTAACCGTCTTTATTCAAATTCGCAATATATTTTGGTTTTCTGTCATCGATTTCAAAAAAGTAATCTACTGATTTTGGAATCTTTTTATAATCTGTCACATCAATCCCATTTACGATCGGAATATCTACCTTAAAAACTCTGCCGTCTGCATATGTAAAAGCTTTTTCTGAAGGAACGGTTATCCGGCCGCCTTCGTATTCGGGAACCGCTATATTGCTCCACCAATACATAGGGATAACTTCTTTGCTTTCATTCACGATCCTTATTCTGCAATTCAGGAACTTATCTTCCTCTTCCAGCCAGAAATCCATCTGATAAGGCACTTTCCTTACACGCTCATATTCATACATACGCAGAACCGGACTTCCGGTTTCCGTTTCTGTCACTGCTGTATACAATGGTCCTGCCGTATAAGCATTATGACCGATGATTCCCACATTCCATTCCACGCCGCCGCTGAACCATGCATTTCGCACAGCCAGGTTGCTGAACCTGATAACATCGTTGGTGTAAAGCAGATTATTTCCGGTTTCCTTATCCCACAGTTCCCAAAGCCTGCCGCCGTATTCCGGTAGAAATACAGCTTTTAAATACTGATTTTCCAGTACTGCTGTTCTGATCTCTTTTTCCTTCAGTTCTCTTGTATAACTGTTGTACTGCCGATAGGGATACGCATTTTTTCTCCGTCCGTATCCTTCATAGATCTCATCCCATTCATCCAAATGGAACTCCAGATCATTCTGAAGGATATGTTCCCCCAGAAGATCCGGCACGCTGGCCTCTTCCCCCAGATCGGCTCCCTTTATCATCCTGTCTTCAAATCTTAATTCCGGCATTTTGTTTCCTCCTGTGCACCCTCTGATTCTGTTTTCATAATATTTGTTTTCATATGGCTTTTCAAGCTGATATCTTGCCATATTTTTTCAAAAAATTGCTTCTATCTGTTTTCATTGTGTTTTTCCGTTCTCTTCGTTATAATAAATGAAAATATACAAAGGAGAAAATTTTTATGGCAGATCATCCTGTTAAAATACTGATTGCTGATGATGAAAAGGAAATCCGCGACATTCTGACTCTTCTGCTGCGAGGCGAAGGTTATGAAGTTACCGCCGCCAAAAGCGGAGAAGAAGCTGTGCATCTGGCTGATCCTTCCATCGGCATGTACATCTTGGATATTAATATGCCCGGCATGTCCGGCTATGAAACAGCGGTTAAAATCCGTGAAAAATTTTATGCTCCCATTATTTTCCTGACTGCTTATTCAGGCGAATCGGATAAGACTATGGGATTTTCCGCCGGAGCGGACGACTATATTGTCAAACCTTTTTCCAACACAGAGCTTTTGCTCCGGGTCCGTTCTCTACTACGCCGCGCCTATGATTACAGCCCCGCCCAGGGCTCCTCTTCGTCTGAAAATAAAATTTCCTACAAGGATCTGGTCCTTGATCTTGACAGCCAGTCTGTTCAAAAAGACGGACAGACCATTTCTCTTACATGGACCGAATTTCAGATATTAGAGCTTTTTATTTCCAACCGCGGCAGGATCTATTCCCTGGATCATATCTACCAGTCTATCTGGCAGGAAGACGCCGTGGGGGACGGTACTATCATGGTACATATTAAAAACTTAAGAAAAAAACTGGGGGACAATTCCAGGAATCCCATATATATAAAGACTGCCTGGGGAAAGGGATATTATGTGGATTAAGAAGAAAAATAAGATTTTCAAAGGGAAATCCTTTGCCAGAGAAGTGCTGGAATATCTTTTTCTGTCTTTTCTGGTATCCGCCTTTCTTTTTTACTTCCTGTATCATACGTGCATTTCCATTGCCGAAACCTATGTACTGGACAGAGCGATCCGGGTGACTTCAGAGCAGGCGGCCGCCTTTTATATGTGGCTTCGCAGCGCCTGTATACTGGCAGCAGTTTTCCTCTTTCTTGTTCTGTTTCTCTTCCTTCTGGGTCAGAGACTTAGTTACCTTCTCGTCCTTATCAAGGGCGTGGAATCTCTCCGGGAACATCCGGGGGACTTTTCCATCCCTGTAGAGGGACAGGATGAATTTGCCGCTCTGGCAGAAGGGATTAATTTTCTTGCTGCCACGCAGGCAGAACTGAATCACCGGGAAAAAGAAATTTCCAGGAAGCGGGAGGAGCTGATCCGCTCCCTCTCCCACGATATCCGCACGCCCCTCACCTCCCTTCTGTCCTACTCGGAATATCTGGAGCAAAAAGAACAGCTGGAGTCTGAAGAGGTTCGAAGTTTTATCAGCCTTGTCCACAGCAAAGCGGGACAGATGAAACTTTTGACGGAACAGCTGCTTGAGACAGGGAAGTCCGCCGAGGAACCCGGAACACCTCTGGATGAAATTTCCGATCTTCATCTTCTGTTCCGGCAGTTTCTTGACGAGTGGGAAAGCCTTTTGGAGGATCAGTTTGTATGCCATACAACGCTCACCTGCCCCAGAGAGTTTTCCTGTTTCCTTTCCGTCAGTGATCTGCACCGTATTTTTGATAATCTGATCTCCAATATTGAAAAATATGCAGACCCAGATCATCTGGTAGAGTTTTCTATAGAAGCAGATGAAACTTCGGTTATTATGATCCAGAAAAACAAAATCCGTTCTCTGAATGGAAATATACCCGAAAGTTCAAAAATAGGTCTGGAAAATATACAGAAAACAGCTGACAAATACCGGGGCAGCGCAGATGCTTTACAGAATGACGATATATTTGAGATACAGATTCAACTGTATTTTCCTTCCTTTCTTTAGAATTCTTCAGAATTACCTGCATTTTTTCTTTAGAACACTGTCGTATAATAAACGCATAACAACGAAGGAAACAAAGAAAGAGAGGAAATATTTTATGACACTTGGATTATTATTTATTGCATTTATTGTATTCAGCGTAATTAGCGTTCTGGGAATTTTATTACTTTTTCTCACAAAAGATGAACGAAAGAAAAAAGGTATCTTTTACTTTCTGGCAGTCTGGGGAATGTTGATCGCCGTTTTCAGCGCAACAAGCCAGCCAAGTAATTATATCGTATCACAACTGATTGCATGGGCTTTTGGATTTCTCAGTATTGCAGGCCTTGTCGTACACTATAAAGCAAAAGTAAAAGCCCGCTGCTACGCAGCATATCTGCTGGTCAGTGCATCTTCCATTCTGGGCGTCCTGCATCTGTTTGTACTATAATTATTTTGAAAATAAAATTTTCCATATTACAAAGATCAGCAGACGGTTTCTTTTTCACAACATCTAAAAGAAACCGTCTGCTGATCTTTATCTTTTTTCACTGGAATCTTCTTTTAATTCACATCTGCCTTTTCCATTTTGTTTGATAGCATACAAAATTTGATCTGCCATATGATATATTTTACGAAAGCTTTCCGGCTCTTTTCCGTAGATTCCTCCTACCGATACCGATGTCCTGCTAAGCGGATATCTCCTCTTCGCCTCTTCTGTATAAGAAAAAACCAGCTGATCGACTTTTTCTTTAACGGCGCTGATATCCAGGCACGGCTGGGCAAAAACCGCAAATTCATCACCACCCAGGCGTACAATAATGTCTGTCTTCCGAAAACATTCCTTTAGTTTTTCTCCCATATAACAAAGCATACTGTCGCCTGCTCCATGGCCATATATATCGTTGACCTTCTTAAAATCATCCAAATCCAGCATGAGGAATACAAAAGGAACTCCTTTTTGCATTACCTCTACGATCCTCTCTTCTCCTCCTTTTCGGTTATATACGCCTGTAAGAAAATCTCTGCTCGATTCCCGGATCAGATCATGAATATACCCGGCCATCTCAACCACAGCATCGTCTACTCTGGATATATGGAGCATAGATATCACATCTTTCTCTTTCTTCTTATATACCAACGCTGTAAAAATAAAGCAGCTTGGCGGTTCCTTACGCTCTGCTTTACACAGGCATCTTCGGCTTTCTTCTCCTATTTTCTCCTCATGATAAGACACGATTTCATATCCGGAACGGATTGGCATCATTTCTTCATTTTCCCTTTCCATCAGTCTTTGAAATTGTCCCCGATTCACTGCCGTATAATCTCTGCCTGCTCCCACAAAATACATATTCTCGTCAACCATGGATATGATTTTTGTAATATCCCTGTCCCTGAAATAAAAGTCCAGGAAACTGACCATCACCGGGTACGCTTCTTTTATCGCATTTTTTCCTGTAACCTTTTCTTCCATTCTGCATACAGTCCTTTCTGCACTCTGCCTCTGCCAAACGCTTCTTACCATATCTTTTATTAACTTTATATTAGCATATTATGACACTGAAATGGGCATTTCCAATTCAATTTGACTGTTTTTTGATTTTTTTCTGTTTTTCTCTTTTCTTCTTTTTCTCAGGGCATGGTATAATAAATTATACCTGTGCATAAGGTAGTTTCTGCGGAACCGCAGAAACCGCTTTACATGATACGCTAGAAGGAGAAGGATATGGAAAAACTTCTGTTTATTGATGATGATTTGGATTTTCTGGAAAGCAATCGGATTTATTTCACCCGAAAGGGATATAAAGTCTATCAGTGCAGTTCTCCGAAGGAAGCCTGGGAACTTCTTCAAAATACAGCCTTTGACTGTGTGATCCTTGATATTGATATGCCTGAAATCGACGGCTTTTCTCTCTGCCGCCATTTTCGCGAACAAAGCCGGGCTCCTGTCATTTTCTTATCTGGATTTTCAGATACAGAAAGCCGGATTCAAAGTTTTCAATCCGGCGGTGACGATTTTCTGGCCAAACCTTATGACATTCTGGAATTAGAATACCGGATCCGGGCAAGAATCCGACGAAGTGAATCCGTATTTTACAATGATGTGCTCACCTTTGGTCCGCTTGTTATTGATATGGATCGACGGATAGTAAGCTATAATGGAAAAGAAGAATACTTTTCTGCTCTGCAGTTTGATATTCTTTCCTTTCTGGCTCAAAATCCCGGAAAGGTCTTTTCCTATGAACAGCTTTACGACCGCATCTGGAAAACTCCTATTGTGGGCAGCAGACACAATCTTCAGGTTACCGTTTCTACTATACGTCACAAACTTACTGCCCTTTGCAATGAAAAACAATATATAAAAACAGTATCCCGAAAAGGATACTGCTTTTCACCGCCTAAGGACCAGGATTTCTCACCGTCTTTTCCTTCTGAACAGGAAAACCAGAAGGATTCCTCCCACCACACAAACTGAAAGCACTATACCGACTCCTATCTGCAGTGACTCGGAGGGATAATTCGTATCCTCTTCTGGATTTTCCTCCCTGTCCGGGGTTTTTAGGCCTGCTTCTTTATTTTCTTCTTTGTTTTCTTCTTTTTTACCGGAAGACACACTGGAAGAGCCGGTTCCGGCGGATGCAGCATCGGAAGCGGAAGCATTGTCACTATCCGAGGCCGATGACGCTGAAACATTCCCCATTCCACTGCTTCCTCCCGGCACCTGCGTCAGCGGCGGCAACACATCCTCTCCCTCTGTAGGTCTTGTCTCTCCGCCTCTGCTGCCTTCGATACCGGTTCCCTCCATCGTGTATTCCTCTGTCAGCTCCAGGATGTCTGAATCCAGAGTTGTCCCATCCGACAGTCTTTGGCTCATTTTATAATAAGTATAACTTTCCTCTTCCAGAAGATTATATGCAGGATACCAGCTTATCTGCTCTCCTTCAGATACTTCCTGGCTTTCCAGATCGCTCCATGTTCTTTTATCATCGGAGCCTTGCAGCGTAACTGTTCCCTCCTGCGGAACAAATGCGTCCATATGAAGGATAAGGCCGCTGTTCTGATAAGTTTCTGCAAAGGCCAGGAGAAAGTAGGGATTCGTACTGGAGCCATACACCACCAGGCACCTCGGATTCTGATCTCTGAAAACAACATAATCATCCGGATAAGTACCCGTTATAACTGTGCGGACTCTTTCTTTCGGGAAGTCCGTATCTTGCCAGATCACCGGAATTGCTGTACTATCTGTCTTCCCGCTTTGATTGATCGTCACATCATCTTCAGCAGGCAGACAGGAAACCGAAAAATTTTCTTCTTCCGGAATCACAATGACCGGCATATCCTGATAGTTCTCCGCTGATGCCGCTGATACAACAGGCTTATCTGCCAGAATCATCCGGCCCTGACAGAAAAATTCGGGAAGCCCCATTCCTGTTTCTTCCCCATAGACAAAGAAAGAACCTTCTTCCTGTACAACTGCAGTATCTTCTGCCGAACCCGCCAAAATGCTGACGGAAATTAATGTCAGACTGCCCCCGGGACAAACATGGAAAATCCCTTCACTTCCTCCGGTTCCTTCCAGAGACAAAAAGGGCCACAGTTCCATCTGTCCTTTCACATAAATTGTATGTCCGGCTGTTTTCACTGTAATATTTTTCCTGTATTTTCCGTTATCATAAAGATAATTCTCATCTTCCGGTACTATAATGTCATCTGTCAATACAACAGTTCCGCCTTCGCTTCTGTGACTCTCAAGCCACTTCTTCCATTCTTCGTATGTAGCTACTGTATCATTGTCCTCCGTTTCAGAGGCATGAACATAGGCAAAATTCAGGAAAAATAATATTGTCGCAAAAACTATGACTTCTGCTATAATAACTATAACTAAATGTGGACGTTTGGCTTTCATCAATGCCATTCTTCCTTTCCAGAGAGGTAAACTGCTATGTACACAAAAAAAGTTTCTATACTGACCTGTCTGCTCCTGCTTACAGGGTTATGTGCTATCGGACTCTTTTCTCTTCTATATCGCTTTGACAACAAGTATATCATGAGGGCTTCCTTGTCACAAGAAGGTTTTTCAGTCATAAAAGGGGACTCTTCTGATCCTCACAAAATCACCTACCTGGCAGAAGGCTGGGAATTTTATCCGGATGTGGAAGCCTCTCCAGATGAACTGTCGGACTATACTTCAAAAGAAATCTATATTGGCCAATATTTTAGTTTTTCTTCCTTCCATAAGAACCATTCTCCCTATGGATCCGGTACATACCGTATTGTCCTGACCGGTAAGTCAGGTAGCTATTCTCTCCTCCTTCCGGAGGTTTTTTCAGCCTGTAATGTTTATGTAAATGGAGAACTTACTGCTTCTGCCGGCTCACTGTCCCCCTATCGTCCCTTAATCAAAGATACCATCGTAACTGTTCCCCTTGAAAACAGGCAGGCAGAAGTTGTGGTCCAGACAGCAAATCACAGTCATTATTATAGCGGCGTCACTTATCCCCCTGCTGTTGGAAGTTCGGAAGCAGTCAGCCGTCTTATCTCAGAACGCATGATCTTTTACGGCTTTCTGTGCTTTACTTCTCTGACGCTGGCTCTTTTCTCCTCCGCCGTATGGATCGGCCTGCGTCATGACCCCCGCTCCCGGGAAAACTTCTTCCTCGGTATCCTTGCGCTCTCCTTTTCTATCCGCATCTGTTATCCGTTCCTTCGGCTGGCGGGAGTCCCCCTGATCCGTCCCCTGTATGCACTGGAGGATGCCATGGCTGCTCTTGGCATCTTCTGCATCATACGGATCGTCTCTTTAGTCTGTCTGAAAAGAGGGCTTCTGTCAGATCGTATTCTTCCAGGCATCTCCCTTGGATTTGTTGCCTTAAGCGCTGCTGCTCCTATGGTAATTCTTCCTCTTCTCCCGGCCTTTGCTGCTGTTTACGGACAACTGCTTTTCTGGTATAAACTGATTATTTCCCTGTTTCTTTTCTTCCTTGTCCTTAAACATTTAACCGGCAAAAGCAGCGAAAATTTCCCTCTTCTTGCCGGAATTGGATTTTATGCCCTTTCCCTGTGTGCGCACATGCTCTGCCTTGGACGCTATGAACCTGCCCGCACCGGATGGTATGATGAGTGGGGTATTTATGGATTGATCCTGCTTTTTTCCGTCCGTATGGTTATCCACAATATTCGGATCGTCCGGGAAAATATCCGGCTGAACCGCCACCTTCAAGAAGAAGTGGAGCATAAAACCGCCTCTTTAAATTCTCTTCTGGAGGAGCGGCGTCAGCTTCTTCTGGGATTTGCCCATGATTTAAAAACTCCGATCACATCCATCACTACCTTTACGCGGCTGGTACAGATGGAGCAGCCGGATCTCAGCGACGAAACAAAACAGTATCTTGATACCATACGGCAAAAAGCAGGAGAAATGAGGGATCGGCTGGTACTGCTCCAGGAATTTTCCTATCAGGATACACCTTCCGACTTTTCTGTCATAAATCTCACGGACCTGATCCGGGAATTTTATGAGCAGAATCTGCCTGACATGGATGTATCAGGCATTCGTTTTCTGCTGCATATCTCCCCCAAAGAACCGCTTTTCGTTTATGGCGACCACATTAAACTGATCAGTCTTCTTCAGAACTTAGTTTATAATGCGGTAGGATTTGTACCTGCAGAAGGAAAGATTGAACTTTTCCTGTCCCTGAAGGATAACAATGCCTGTATCATAGTCAGGGACAATGGCAGCGGCATTGCGCCTGAAAATCTCCCCCATATATTTGAACAGTTCTTTACCCGCCGTAAAGGCGGCGAAAATGGCGGCATGGGCCTTTATATCGCCAAATCCATCACAATTGAACATGGAGGAAACATTTCTGCTTCCTCCATGCCTGACAGCGGCACTTCCTTCACTGTGTCGCTCCCTATTTTTCATAAAACAGACCAAATCTAAGATGGTAGTGAAAATACCCACATCTGCCGGATTTGATCCTGAATGTCCGCAAACACCCACTCCTTTTCCGAATTTGCCTTGCTGAAAGGATCGTTTAGGGTTACTTTTCCATCTTTATATCCTGTCAGCACAAGAAAATGACCTACGTCTGTAAAATCGCCCGGCAGCATGCTGCAGACTACCGGATGACCTGCCTGCAGTTCTGCCGCCAGCGAGCTTTCATCCAGCATGGTTTCCTGACAGCGAAGGCCCCAGTCTGACGCCGCGCTCTCCAGCATCGCCCAGTATGTATTATTACTTTCATCGATATAGCCCCGCTCTTCGCTGTATTTTGCCATCCTGTAGGGCGTTGCCGTTACATCGCCGGTCAATCCTACGATCACCATGGACATACAGGTGGGCCCGCATCCGCTGGAAGCGATAATACTCGTTCCGTAGGAAGCATATCCCCATCTTTCATCCCATTGCAGGTAATGGGGAATCTGTCCCTCTTCCGTCGGGCCTTCTACCGTATCCGGAATTTCTTTATCTTTATTCTGGGCATAATCTTTTACAAAATCAATCAGCTCATCATTTTTATCTACCAGGCTTATGATCTCATCCGGACAACCTTCCTCTTTTGCTTCTTCCTTTGCCGCCGCAATCTGTTCTGCTTTCTTTTCCTCCGGCGTCTTGGACGCTTCCTCTTCTTCCATGGCTTTCCTTTGTTCGTCTGCCGCCTTTTCGCGTTCCGCCTGCTCTCTGGCTTCCGCCTGCGCCTTTTCCCTCTCTGCTTTCACTTCGTTTAAGGCATACCCGCCTGCTGCCCCTCCTGCCAGAATCAAGGCTGCTCCTATACACATCGCCTTTATTTCTACAATTCTGCTGTTCTTCTCTCTTTCCTTTTTGCTGTCCTGATTCTCTCGGATATTCTTCTGTATATCTGTCACCTCTATCGTTTTTTTCTTTTATACAGGAGTCTTCCGGCCAGCACAGACAATGCCCCGGCAAAAATACACAGATCTCCTATATTGAATGTTACAGCCTGCGCCTTCTTCCATTTTGTCTTTACTGCAAGATAGTCCACAACTCTCCCGCGGACAGCGCGGTCAAAAAAATTGCTCCATGCGCCTCCTGATGCAAGCATGATCCCCGTTTTTTCAAGAACTCTTTTCTTCTGTGTCATAAGAAACTGTCCATAAAGAAAAACAGCGGCGCCCACTGCACAGGAAACGCCTGTTACAATTTTCGGCCGTTTTTCCAAAATATTGAAAGCAAACCCTTCATTGTAAACCTTCCGAAGGATCACGCGGCCTCCCATGATCTCTTTTTCGTCTGACTCGCCCAGATTCCGCTCTACAGACTGTTTGATCAAAATATCCGCCGTTGCTGTCAAAATCGGAATAGACTGCAGAAATACCGTCATATGTTTCTTTCTGTTAATTTCAGATTTCTTCTTTAATGCGTACAATCTGTTCTTCGTATTTTTCAATTTCCTCTTCCCGTTTCTCAATAGCTTCACACAATGCGATCATATCCATATCCTGGATCTCATTCTTTGTAAATTTCTCGTATATCGATCTGCCGATATCTTCAAAATCCCTTCTGTTTCCTCTCTTCAAAGAACGGATTTCCCCTTTCAGTCTCTGTATCTCCAGGGAATCTCCGGCACGTCTGCTTAAATCACTTGCCACATCAGATACTCTTTTTCCAAATTCATCAAAAAAATCTGCCATTTATCATCTCTCCTTTGTCTCATATCTGTCTTAACCGATCCAGAGTATGGTACAGATCCAGGGTTCCGTATCCCCATTCCCTGTTCGGATATGGTTCTCCCGGTCTCTGCCTGGCTCCCAGGATAAACAGGTTTTTAAGCTGCAGCGTATCTACTCCGCTGCTTCCCACATGATAGCGGAGCCACTCTGTCATCAGCGCGGCGGCTCCCGCGGTAATGGCTGCGGCAGCGCTGGAGCCTGATCTTTCCTGGAATCTTCCTCCCGGAACGGCACCTATAATGCCGACACCCGGCGCTGCAAGATCCGGTTTTATCTCTCCAGTTCTAGTATATCCTCTACCGGAATTAATATCAATACTATTCTCTGTTCCATTATAAAAGCCACAGGAAATGGCAGAACTTACGGCTGATGGCGCCGTCAGCGTTGTATTGGGATCAGACCTGAGAAAAAACACCTCACCGTTCAGAAAATTTTCTACAGGGAGCCAGAGATGAAACTCACCTCCTGCCAGCTGTACCGGCTCTACGATTACTTTCCATATTCCCGGTGAGGGATGCCCGAACCTGAAAAAAATCAACTGGGAATTATTCCTCTCTACCAAAAGACGGTAATCTACCGAGACTTCTGTTTGGTCAAACACAAACTGAAACACTGCGTTTCCTCCAGGCTGCACTCCGATTCCCTGCTTCACTTCCCCGGAGGGAGACACAAGAGAAATTGTCAGGATATTGGGAATGTCAGACCAGAGCTCTGTCACAAAACCTCCCACTCCTTCCCCGACCCGTATCTCTACCTCGCTTCTGTCATCCCTGTCCGCAAGCCTGTCAGAAAAATGCCTCCGTCCCGCCGCTTCATTTCCTGTCCCTGTCACGATCCCGCGGTTGATGATGTTGGAATAATATTCCAAAAGAACAGCAAGGGGCAGTGTCCCGTTATGTCCGCCCATACTGGTTCCAAGAGCAATACACAGGATCAACGGCATATTTTTCCGCTCTGCCAGATCCGCAAGGTACTGTACTCCCAGCATAATATCATTTTCCTGGTAACATACAGCTTCCGGAGCAATATAATAAAATTCTTTCAGATACTGCTTGGCTTCCTTCAGCTTTACCACAGCCAGCGTGGCTTCCGGAGCTGCTCCCAGAAATTTACCGGATTCATCTGCTCCTCCTGCAGCCACGCTGGCAATAAATGTTCCGTGTCCGTTTCTATCCATGCTTGGAACGATCTGAAAAGGATCCTCTGATGCCAGAGCCCGGTTGATTTCTTCCTCTGTATATTCTGTACCGTAGAGAAATCCTTCCGGAGTCATTCCATCCTGTATGGTCTGATCCCAGATGGCTGCAATCCTTGTGCCTCCATCCAGAGCACGGAACACCGGATGGGTATAATCGATCCCGGTATCTACGAAACCGATCATCACGTTTTCTCCCATCAGCTCTAAAGTAGGATAATTCTGTACCTGTGTGATCCCGGCCTGATTCATGGCTTCCATATCAAGGAGAGCATAGCATTTGGGGACAGAACTGTATGGAAACCGTTCAAATCCTATAGGATCCGCAAGAGGCTGATCAATATAGATCACATCATACCCCGCCTGTGTCCTCTGGCGGCAAAGCTTTTCCTCCGGAACCTGAAAATCAATTCTTCCCCCTCTGGATGATACGATAAAATCCCGATACTCCTCTGACAAGATTCTCTGACGGCAAAGTTTAAAATCAGGCATAAAAATACCTCATATGCTTTTTCAATTAAGTATATGAGGTATCAAAAACTCTATTCCTGCAGTCAAAGATTTCCGCCTGTATTTCACTGTTTTTTCTCGCCCATATTTTCGTAGAAACTGGAAATCTCCTGCTCTTTCGGCACTGGCAGATCCGGTCCCTTCCGGAAAATAATCTTTAAGAGCACCGGGGTTACGATAGTCGTCAGGACGACCATAATAATGACAGGCCCGAGGAATACGGACCCCAGAAGTCCTAAAGCCATACCTTTGTTTGCCACGATGAGAGCCACCTCACCTCTGGAGATCATACCCACGCCGATCCTTCTGCACTGATAATTCTTATAATGGCAGATCTTTGCGCCAAATCCGCAGCCGATGATCTTCGTCACAACAGCAACGATCACGAGCAGAACGGAAAAAATCACAATGGTGGAATCCATTTTCGGAAGGACAACTTTCAGCCCGATACTGGCAAAAAACACCGGTGACAGAAGCAGATAGGAAATGGTGTTAAATCTTTCCTGCAGATACTCTGCTTTCTCGGTATTGGCGATGATCAGACCTGCAAAAAAGGCTCCGGTAATATCCGCCACACCGAAAAATTCTTCTGCACAGTAAGACATGACAAGGCAGAATACAAAAGCAAGGATCACATGTCTTCTCAATCCTTTTTCTGCATGATCTACCCAGGAATGGTACCATCTGTACACCACAACTCCAACCACTGCGGCAAAAACAAAAAATCCCAGAATCTTCAGCAGGACTACCGCTATACTGACAGAAGAATCTGCCATGCTGGTTACAATGGTAAGCCCGATGATACCTAAAATATCATCTATGATAGCCGCGCCAAGGATCGCATTTCCGGAGCGGGTCTTTAATTTCCCCAGCTCTTTTAAAGTCTCTACCGAGATACTCACCGATGTGGCTGTCAGTATGATACCGATAAATATATTCTGCAGCATAAGGCTGGCTGCTGCATCTGACTCGATCACGCCAGGCCTGTTAAAAAGATAGGACAGGGCAAAACCGCCTGCAAGAGGGACAAGCACCCCGCACATGGCAATGACAAAAGACGCCTTGCCGCTGGCTTTCAGTTCATTAATATCTGTTTCCATTCCCGCACAGAACATCAGCACGATCACTCCCAGCTCTGCCACGGAAGTAATAAAGGCCGTCTCTTCAAGAATCCCGAATACAGCCGGGCCAAGGATAAGCCCCGCAAGAAGCGCCCCTACTACCTGAGGCATCTGCACTCTTCTCGTTGCAAGCCCTAAAAGTTTGGTACAAAGTAAAATAATCGCCAAATCCAGCAAATAACTATAATCCATTTCCTGTCCCCTCGTAATCTCTAATATTTTATCCTTCCAGAAGTGCTGGTTCCTGACCTCTCAAAGTAATGATCGGTCCTCCGGTCCCCTGTATGTAACTTTCTGTAATCGTCACCTGTCCGATAGAATCATCTTTTGGTATCTCATACATGATATCCAGCATAAATTCCTCAATGATTGCCCGAAGCGCTCTGGCCCCTGTATCCTTCTCCATCGCTTTTCTTGCAATAGCCCTCAATGCGGAATCATCAAATTCCAGCTTCACCTCATCCAGAGCAAGCAATTTCTGATACTGCTTCAAAATCGCATTTTTCGGCTCTTTCAGTATCTTTACATACATATCTTCATCCAGTCCCTGCAAAGTAAAGACGATAGGAAGACGCCCGAGAAATTCCGGGATCATACCAAAATTTCTTAAGTCTTCTGTTGTCACTTTTCCAAGGATATTTTTATCATGATCATATTTATCCTTCAGATCTGCATTAAATCCAATGGCAGCCTGTTTTGTAAGACGTTCCTTTATAATATTTTCCAGATCCGGGAAAGCTCCTCCGCATATAAAGAGAATATTCCGGGTATTAACCGTGGTCAGCGGAACCATGGCATTTTTGCTGTTGGCTCCAACCGGAACTTCCACCTCGCTCCCTTCCAGAAGCTTCAGCATTCCCTGCTGTACGGATTCTCCGCTTACATCCCTCTGATTGGTGTTTTTCTTTTTCGCGATCTTATCGATTTCATCGATAAAAATGATTCCCTGTTCTGCTTTCTCCACATCATTGTCCGCCGCTGCCAGAAGCTTTGACACGACACTTTCTATGTCGTCGCCGATATAACCGGCCTCTGTAAGAGATGTGGCATCCGTAATGGCAAGAGGTACATCCAGAAGCCGCGCCAGCGTCTTTACAAGATAGGTTTTTCCGGATCCTGTCGGTCCGATCATCAGCATATTGGACTTCTCAATCTCAATATCATCCATAGTATCTGTAGCTACCCGCTTATAGTGGTTGTATACAGCCACGGACATAACCTTTTTGGCATATTCCTGCCCTACCACATACTCATCAAGTTTTGCTTTGATCTTATGAGGCGCTGGAATGTTGTTAATATCAAGAAGGGGCTTCTTCTCCTCGCCCTCTTTTCTCTTCTTGATCTTCTGCTGTTTTGGCACTGCATTTTCCAGATCAGACATGTTGAAGATCTGAACGCCCGGTATATTCATCAGCTTGCTGTAATCAATCTGCCCGTTTGTCATGGCGTCAAAACTCTTCTGCATACAGTCGGAGCAGACAGAAATATTGTTGGGAAGATCGATCATTTTTCCTGCTGTGCTCTCCGGGCGGTGACAAATGAAACAGATCTTCTCATATTCGTCTTCTTTCTTGGTTTTTTCTACTTCTACTTCTGAGTCATTTACTTTTTCAATCTCATTTTCATTGTTCTGATCTCTTTCTGACATGATGACTCCTTTCTATTTCTTTCTCTCTTCTATCATCTGAAGGAAGGCTTCCTCCGACAAAATCGGAATCCCAAGCTCCCTTGCCTTTTTGTTTTTGGACGATGTGGATGCTGTATCATTGTTGATCAGATATGTCGTTTTAGATGTGACAGATCCGGTCACCTTGCCTCCCATGCTTTCGATCAGTTCCTTTACTTCTCCCCGGTTGGCAAAATGTTCTACGCTTCCGGTGATCACGAAGGTAATTCCCTTAAGGATCTCTCCGTTCTCCTTCTCCTCTTCCTCCGGAAGGATCACCTCTTTTAAAAGCTTTTTATACTGTTCTCTATGCTGCTCATTCTGAAAATAATCCACAAAAGCCCCGGCGATCACTTCCCCAACTCCTGCGATTGAACTTAACTGCTCTTTGTCAAGTTCCAGGATCCGTTCGGGATCATTTCCCACTTCCTGGCATATCATTTTTGCATTTGCCAGACCAATATTGGAAATCCCAAGGCTGTAGATCAGTCTCGGCAAAGTAGTAACTCTTGCCTTCCTGGCACTCTCGATCAGATTGCGGTAAGATTTCTCTCCAAAACCTTCCATATTCCGGATCTCATCCTGATAGCGGTCCAGATGAAAAATATCTGTATATTCGCGGATAAATCCTCTGGCTATAAATTTTTCCAGCGTCGCCTCCGAAAGGCCTTCTATATTCATGGCGTCCCTGCTGACAAACAGGGCGTAGGATTTGATCTGCTTCGCCTGACATTCGGGGTTGGTACAGTAAAGCGC
This sequence comes from Claveliimonas bilis, assembly GCF_030296775.1. Lineage (NCBI taxonomy): Bacteria > Bacillati > Bacillota > Clostridia > Lachnospirales > Lachnospiraceae > Claveliimonas > Claveliimonas bilis. The sequence continues at coordinate 2,557,445 of NZ_AP027742.1, forward strand.
CTTTGCATTGCTGATTTGCCGTATCTCCGTCTTTCCCTGGCATACCGGACAGACCTTGGGAATATCTTTCACCCCGCTTCCGGTCAGATTCCGGGCAATCTGGGGAATGATCATATTTGCTTTATATACTTCAATGGTATCTCCTATCCCCAGCTTCAGTTCTTCCATAATGCTGATATTGTGAACGCTTGCTCTGCTGACCGTGGTACCCTCCAGCTCCACAGGATCAAAAATGGCAACCGGGTTAATAAGACCTGTTCTGGAAGGACTCCATTCGATTTCTTCCAGCACAGTCTCCTTTGTCTCGTCCGCCCATTTAAATGCGAAAGAATCCCGTGGAAATTTAGAAGTTCTCCCTAAAGACTGACCATATCCTATATCATCATATATTAGCACAAGTCCATCTGATGGAAAATCATTTTGACTGATTTTTTCTGAAAATTTAATAACTTCTTCTTCTACTTTTTCCCTGGTTACAACATGGTGTTCTACTACGTCAAATCCCTGCTGTTTCAGCCAGTCCAGCTGGTATGATCTCGAATTATGGAAATCTACTCCGTCCGCCTTTACAAGCGCAAAAGCAAAAAAGTTTACGTTCCTTTTTGCTGTGATTTCATTGTTGAGCTGACGCACTGAACCACTGCAGAGATTACGGGGATTTTTATATTTTGCATCCGCATCGGGAATTTCTTCATTGATCCTCTCAAAATCCCGGTATCCGATGACTGCCTCTCCCCGAAGGATCAGCTCCCCCTGGTAGGCTATCCTTAAAGGAATATTTTTAAAAACTCTGGCATTGTTGGTGATTACTTCCCCCACTTCTCCAGTTCCGCGGGTAACTGCCTTTACAAGTTCCCCGTTCCGGTAAGTGAGCACAACAGTAAGGCCGTCCATTTTCCAGGACATCACCACTTTCTGATCCCCGGCAAACTCTTTCAGTTCCTCAATATCTTTTGTCTTATCGAGGGAAAGCATCGGGCTTTCGTGCCTCTCCTTGGGAAGTTCACTTAACACCTCATATCCCACATTGACAGTGGGACTGTTTGACAATACCATACCAAGCTCTTTTTCCAGCGCTTCAAGCTCGTCATACAGGGCATCATATTCGTAATTGCTCATGATCTCCTCTGCATCCTGATAATACGCCTTTCCGGCCCGGTTAAGAAGATCTGTCAGTTCCTTCAGTCTCTTTTTCTTCTCTGTCTGATGATCTGCCATTTTCCTGCTATTCTCCTATTCCTTTTTTTCTCCGGACTTTGTACTGTGTTCCTCAATCTGACGGTGCAGTCCGGCCAGCTCCTGATCCGTCAAAGGCCTGCTCTGTCCCGGCTTCATATTGCCGAGTTCTATATTCATAATACGGATCCTTTTCAGCATTCTCACCTGATATCCAAGGGCATCGCACATTCTTCGTATCTGACGGTTCAGCCCCTGTGTAAGGATGATCCGAAAAGTATAAGGTCCTTCCTGATATACACGGCAGGGCCTGGTTACAGCGTCAAGATTTTTTTCTTTATCTGTAATATGGACTCCTTCGGACATTTCCCTGATAAATCCTTCTGTAATCCGGCGATCTACCGTTACCTTGTACTCTTTTTCATGGAAATTGGCCGCCCGCATAATACTGTTGATCATATCTCCGTCATTTGTCATGAGAAGAAGACCTTCGGAATCTTTATCCAGCCTGCCGGCATAGGTGATCCGTACCGGATAGTTTAAAAAACGGACAATATTATTCCGTGTCCTTGGATCTTCTGTACAGACAATGCCTACCGGCTTATAAACTGCCAGGACAACCTTTTCTTCCTTACCGCTGATTACTTTTTTTCCAACCTGTACTTTCTGACCTTTTCGTATCTTCATTCCAAGAACTGCCCTCTGGCCGTCCACATAGACCTTTCCGGATTCGATCAGGCGGTCTGCCTCACGGCGGGAACAGATTCCTGCTTCTGTAATATATTTATTTAAACGGATTTCTTCTTTCACATCAATTGCTCCTAGTATAACATCTGTGTTCTGGTTTCGACAACTTTTCGTTTGTAAAAACATCCTGTCTGTATTAAAATGAATTTAGCGTCGGTGTATGCTTGTTAATATACCTGTTGTGCACCGACGCTATACATCCTTAAAAGAAAGGACTTTTTGTATGATCATTCTGACACCTGAGACAAAGACCTGCATGTCTCATCTGCTGGCTCATGAGACATTCGATCATTTTTCTTTTATAGAAGGTGAAATTATAACCTTTGGGAAATTTACTATGAGCGGCTTTCTCCAAAAGAGTTTTTTTGACGAACCTCCCAAAGAAGAATATGCTCTCTGGAAACTTTTCAGAGACTACTGCTATTCTATTATCCGTGGAAAACGTACCCCTTTGAGCTTTCGCCTGATCTTTTCTCTCGCCCCGGAAGAAATCGGGAGATTTCTCTCTGACAGCAGACTGGATTTTCCTTTGTCTGATGTCCAGGGACTTTATCTGAATTTCCGGTATGACGGTTCCAAACTCACCTGCACTACCGGAACCTCCTTCCGTCAGTTTATCATGGACAAATCTGTGGAGCAGGCGTGGGATAAAAAAGTCCAGGAACTTTTCTTCCAAAACGGGATTCCCTATGAACTGGACAGTTGAAGTAACCTGATACTTATAGCAGGCAAAGCAGGCGGATATCACATCCGCCTGCTTTTTATATCCTCTATTCTTACTTTCCGGCCGCAAGCCTTTTCAACGTCTGCCGAATTACTTCCCAGGCCTTTTCAGGGCTCTCAATATCTTTTGTTGCTTCCTCCATGGGACAATTTCCTGTTCCCTGACGATTGCGGATCCTGTCAACCTTTTGCCCGCAGAAGCCGTCAATACCGTAATCAGACAATAGAGCGGCTGCCTTCTCACTCATAACCGACGCGTAGACTTCCTTTACTCCTGCCATCACGTAAAGAAACGCTGCCCCTTTGCCTACTACCTTATCCGCTGCAGAGAACCCTTTCAGATCCTCCCCGGCTTCCAGCCATTCAACTAACGGCAGAACTCCCCGTTTTTCTGTTGTCAGTATCTGTTCCCCTCTGCAGAGAACGCAGGTGTATCTGCTCTTGTCAAGAATTTCTACCGCTCTTCTAAGATCACTGCTCATTTTTTGCCCTGTTATTGATCCAGAATACAAGCAGCGGCAGCAGAGTCCACTGCAGGATCAATCCCGGAAGCCCTGTAACAATGCTGTTCCAGATAACAGGCATCTGGATTCCCTGTACACCCAGCAGAGAAACCCCGGCTACAATTGCAGCTGCACGCACCAGACGTCCTGCAATCTGCACAAGAACTACTTTTGCCAGTACAGGCATACTTACATTTCTAAGAAGACCTGCCGCCAGTCCGTAAACTGCCAGCTCGATCATCATAAACGGAAGCATAGCTGCTCCCGGCATTCCTGACAGCGCAAAGCTTACAAGGGGACCAAACACTCCGGCAACTGCTCCCGCATAAGGTCCTGCCATCAGTCCTGCCAGAATGATCGGAAGATGCATGGGAAGAAATGTCTCTCCAAGTGCTGTACCAAGTCCCGATACCGCTCCCATTACATGAAATAACTGTGGAATTACAACTGCTCCTGCTACCGCTGCAAATGCGGCAAGAGCCTGTGTTTTGAAAGCCAGTTTCGGAAGATCCTTTTGTTTTGTAATAATCGTGTTTGCCATACTTTCTCTCCTTTCCATTTTTGTTCTGTCATCCTCTTCTCTTGTCAAAAGAGTGTCCCATCCGCTTTTATTTTGTCAGCAGCATCATAATGTCATTGCTTCTCTGTACAAAAGCTGTCATCTCTTCCGGGCTTAAAGGCTTATGAGCCAGCATTGCCAGATCATAAAGCTGTCTGCAGATCACCGGAACCTTCTCATTATCTTTGTTTTCAACTACAAACTGGACCAGTGGATGGTTGGCATTCAGAGTCAGCGTACTGTCTGTACCGAACATGGACGGATCCATTCCCGTCATGCCGTACATTTTCATCATTTCCTGCATACGTCTGCTCTGCTCTGACAGAGTGATCATAGAAGCCACCTTGTCATCTTTCAGTTTTTCAACCTTTACATTCAGTTTATCATTATCCAGAGCTTTTTTAAAGACCTCTGTTAAAGTATCCGCTGTTTTCTGGAAGTTTTCTTTTTCTTCTTCCTTCACTTCTTCCTTTGCAGATTCTGTAATGTCAGCATCGATGCGCTGGAACTGTATATTTTGGTTCCTCTGTTCCAGTTGTGTGATAAACGGAGAGTCGATATTGTGGTTCAGGATCACCGCATCCAGTCCCTGAGTGCGGAACATATTGATATACTGGCTCTGCTGCTGTTCATCTGTCACATAATAGATAGTAGTCTTCGGCTCTTCCTTCTTCTCTTCACCCTCTGTCTCCTCTTTCTGATCCTTCGGATCGATTAAAGTTCCGCCGTTTTCCTCTACACACTCTTTCAGAGTCATATATTTATGGTCGATATTCTTGAAGAGAATGTAATCCATCATCTTGTCACAGAATTTTTCGTCCTTCAGGCAGCCGAATTTAATAAACGGACTGATATCATCCCAGTATTTCTCATAATTTTCCTTGTCAGTCTTACACATGCCGCTCAGTTTATCAGCTACCTTTTTGGAGATATAATCTGCAATCTTTGTCACAAATCCATCGTTCTGAAGCGCGCTTCTTGATACATTCAACGGAAGATCCGGACAGTCGATCACTCCTTTTAATACCATCAGGAACTCCGGAATCACTTCTTTGATGTTATCAGCAATAAATACCTGGTTGTTATACAGCTTAATGGTTCCCTCAATGGAATCGTACTCTGTGTTGATCTTCGGGAAATAAAGGATACCCTTTAAATTGAAAGGATAATCCATATTTAAATGAATCCAGAAGAGCGGCTCCTTGTAGTCCAGGAACACCTTTCTGTAAAATTCTATATAATCCTCCTTGGAACATTCATTCGGATGTTTTGTCCAGAGAGGATGGATGTCATTGATCGCAACCGGACGCTTGTTGATCTTTACTTTGTCCTTTGCCGGGGATACTTCTACCATTTCTTTCTCCCCGTTTTCATTTTCCTTCTCTTCCATCTTGGCTTCCTCATGGATCCGTTCTACAACAACGTCATCCTCTTTCAGGTCAGCCTCATCGATCGTCTCATATTCCTGCTCCGCATTGGCTTTGGACAGGAAAATTTCCACCGGCATAAAAGAGCAGTACTTCTCCAGAACTTCTCTTACACGATACTCATTTGCAAATTCCAGGCTGTCATCATTCAGGAAAAGAGTAATTTCCGTTCCGACTCCTTCTTTATTTCCGTCTGACATCTCATATTCTGTCCCGCCATTGCTGACCCAGTGCACCGGCGCGGATCCTTCCTTATAGGAAAGAGTATCGATATGAACTTCATCAGCCACCATAAACGCTGAATAAAATCCAAGTCCGAAATGTCCGATCATGTCATCTTCCGTTGTTTTGTCCTTGTACTTTTCCAAAAATTCTGTTGCTCCTGAAAAGGCGATCTGAGTAATGTACTCTTCCACCTCATCTGCTGTCATACCGATACCATTATCGATAAATTTCAGTGTCTTTTCTTCCGGATTTACGATCACCTGGATCTGCGGTTTATAATCATCCGCCATCTGATATTCTCCCATCATATCAAGCTTTTTCAGCTTTGTGATGGCGTCGCACCCATTTGAGATCATCTCACGGACGAAGATGTCGTGATCAGAATACACCCACTTCTTAATGATTGGGAAAATATTCTCACTGCTGATAGATAAATTTCCTTTTTTTGCTGCCATTTATATCACTCCTTATAAATTCTCTTTTTCTCGTCTAAAAAATATGATAATACCCTCTGTTTTAAATGTCAATAAAAAATTAGCACTCTTTTGACAAGAGTGCTAATAATTCCCTTAAAAATATAAAAATTTCATAAATTTATTCCACGCTCTTTAAGGATTCTACCATATCAATGCGCTTCAGTTTAAAATACATTACCCAGTTTACGAACATGGAAAATCCCAATGTAAAGAGAAGGCTGTACAGATAACTCGGGAAATGGATCACTCTGCCGAACATGATCTCGTCTACCTCCACAGTGACAATAATAAACTGAAGCAGAAGCCGTCCAAGCCCCATTCCCGCAAGGGCTCCTATCAATGTGAGAAGAATATTCTCCCGGTATACATAGGAAGCCACCTCTATGTCATAAAATCCCAGTACTTTGATGGTTGCAAGTTCCCGTTTTCTTTCTGTAATATTAATGGTATTCAGATTATAAAGTACTACAAAAGCCAGCATTCCGGCCGATATGATCAGTACAACAATGACCAGATTTAAACTTTGAAGCATATCATCCAGCCTGCCTTCTATACTGGTAGTGTAACTGATATTCAGCACATTTTCATTGTCCAGAAGACGGCTTCCGATCTGTTCCGCCTGATCTTCTTTTCCATCCTGCAGTTTCACAAGGACTCCATTATATTTTGCCTGTGCTCCAAATAGCTCCTCATAATATTCCGGTGACAGATAAATGTAATGTCCTATATAATTTTCACAGATAGCCTCTACCGTCACTTCCTTTTCACCAAGACCGTTATCTTCCAGCTTCACGGTATCTCCGGTTTCCACGCCAAGGGCTTCCGCCGCTTTTTCTGTCAGGATAGCTCCCTCGCCTTCCAGCGTATAGGATTCTGATGAGGTTCTGCTTCGGAATGTAAGGAAATCCTCAATATGTTCTGTACTTTCCGGTACTGTAAGATAGACATCCAGAGTTTCACTGTCTGATTTCACCTCCAGATTCTGCATCCGGACCTGGAGTTCTCCGTCTACAGCCTTTTCGTCCTTTACCGCATTTACGATCTCATCTTTTTCCTCTGCAGATAATCCATCATCATAGTAAACTGCGGCATCATAATGCTGAATCTCCTGATATTGCAGATCCGGGACCTCAAAAATGCTGTCCTTCAGCCCAAAGCCCACTACCATCAGAGCCATGCAGCCTCCTATACCAAACACTGTCATAAAAAACCGTTTTTTATAGCGGACCAGATTTCGTATAGAAGATTTCCACGTAAAATTCAAATGCCGCCAGATCAGTCCCACTCTCTCCAGAAGAATCCTCTGCCCCTGTTTTGGCGCCGGAGGACGCATCAGCTGGGCCGGAACACTTGCCAGTTCTTTATAACAGGCCATAAGTGTTGCCGCAAGAGTACAGAGCACAGCGATCAAAATTGCCTGCAATGCATAGCTCATGTGATAGGGCACAAGCATATCGGGAATATGCTGATACATGATCTTATAAGCATATATGATGATCCACGGAAAGATCTTTTCTCCTAAAAGTACACCGACAATGCTTCCGCCCAGAGTAGCTGTTAGAGCATATGTAATATATTTCCCCGCAATAGCCAATTTGCTGTATCCAAGAGCTTTCAGCGTTCCGATCTGGATTCTCTGCTCCTCCACCATTCTTGTCATAGCAGTAAGGCTGATAAGCGCCGCTACCAGAAAGAATACAGCCGGAAATACCTGCCCGATAGCTCTCATCCTGTCGGCGTTGTCCCCGTATCCGTCATACTCCGCCAGTGCGCTGCTCCTGTCCTGCACATACCATTCAGGGTTTTCGATCTTTTCTATTTCTGCTCTGGCATCGGCGATTTCCTGCTTTGCCTCCTCAAGCTGTCTCTCACCGTCCGCAATCTTTGCTTCTCCGTCTGCGATCTGCTGCGCTGCCTCAGCTGCCGCCTTCTCATATTCGGACCATCCGTCCTGAATTTCTTTTTCACCGGATGCCAGTTCGTTTTTCCCTGACTGAAGAGTTTTTTCCTGACCGTTTAGCATCTCCCACGCTGCATCAATCTGGGCCTGCCCGGCATCGATCTGTCTTTTCGATGCATCCAGCTCCTCTCTTGCCTGCTTAAGCTGAGCCTCGCCATCCCGGATCTGCTTCCCGGCTTCTATAAGCGCCTGTTCGCCGGCTGTCAGCTGCTGTTCTTTTTCAAGAAGCTGCTGTTCTCCCGCTTCCAGCTCCTGTTCCTTCTTCTCAAGATCTGCAAGCTGACTTTCCAGAGCCGCGATCATTGTATTGAGAGCCTCTTCACTTTCAATGCCCTGTCCCTGCATCTGTGCGGTCAGAGCATCTTTTTGCTGATTCCATCCGGCAAGGCTTTCTTCCAGTCCGGCCTTTACAGAATCCCACTGTTCCAGAAATTCTGTCTCCTCCTGTGTCCTTTCCTCCTCCGGAATCTTCAGGATTTCTTCATAATGCACCGCGCCTTCTTCCATCTGTCCTGTAACCTGGTCAATATTATCCTGGCAGGTTTGAAAAGCAGCCTGCAGCTGCTTCAACGGTTCCAGAGATGAGTTGATCTCGCCCTTTCCCTGTTCCAGCAATTCTTTCTGCTCATCCAGCTCCTGTTTTTGCCTGGCAATTTCCTGCTTCGCCCCGGTGATCAGAGGCATTTTCTGATTGTATTCTACAAGATAAGCTGCCCTTGCGCTCTGCAGCTCGCTTTCTTTTTGCTCCAGCTGTGCCGCACCGCTTTCATATTGTTGTTTCCCCTCATCCAGCGAAGCCTGTTGGGAAATCAGTTCCTGCTTTCCTGACTTAAGCTGGGCTTCCCCATCTGCAATCTGCTGCCTGGACTGCTCGAGAAGCTCCTGGGAATCCTCCAACTGTTTTCTGGCGTCTGCAAGCTCTTTTGCAGCCGTGCTTTTAGAATCTTCCAGTTCCTTCCGTGCATCTGCAAGGGTTTTTGATTCCTCGTCTACCGTCTGCTGTGCGTCGTCCACTTCTTCGTAGGCCTCATCCATAATATCCTGTCGCCGCACTTCGCACCTGGCGTCGGCAATTTCTTCCAGACGGTCTGCCGTTTCAGAAACAACTGATTCATATTCGTCGGTAAATGCCGTCTCATCGGCCGCTCCTTCCACCCGGACATAAGCCTCCGAGTAGACATCCATACAAAAACTCTCTTCCGGCACCGCAATAAAACCACTGACTTCGCCGTTTCCTACCGTACTGCTGCCTCTCCCGAAGGAAATATAAAGAGGGCTGTTTCCGATTCCCACAATTTCATAAGTATCTGTTGTGAGAGTATCCGAAAGAGAGTCGCCGCTTCCGGAGGAAACTGTGATGGTATCCCCCACTTTGTACCCTTCGCTGGCTGCAAAGTCCTCATCTAAAAGACACTCTCCCTCTTTTTGAGGGAGCTGCCCTTCCGCTACCTGCACATCATTAAAATTTTCCTGTATGGACATGACATGGACAACCTTTTCCGTATCTCCCACGGAACAGAGCACATCCGTACTGTAGGCTCCTTCTGCCGCCTCAACGCCTTCCGTCTTTTCTATTTCTTCAATATCATCTTCCGTAAGCCCCATCGTTCCCATGACTTTAATGTCCATCAGATGTTCCTTGTCAAAATAGGCATCACCGGAAACTCTCATACTGGGTTCGGAAGATCGGATTCCCGCATAGAAAGCAACTCCCAGCGCTACAATGAAAAAGATAGAAATAAAACGGCCCCGGGACTTTTTGATCTCCATGAAGAAGTCCTTATGTAACATATTCCTTTTTTTCTTCATACAATCCCTACCATTCTATCGTTTCTACCGGAACCGGATGGGGGTTTTCCACGATTTCTTTTGTCTTTCCGTTTTTAATCTTGATCACGCGATCCGCCATAGGCGCAATTGCCGAATTATGCGTGATAAGAATCACTGTCATTCCTCTTTGGCGGCAGGTATCCTGCAGTAATTTTAAAATCGCCTTTCCTGTATTGTAATCCAGAGCACCTGTAGGCTCATCGCACAGCAAAAGTTTGGGATTTTTAGCAAGCGCCCGGGCGATGGAAACTCTCTGCTGTTCTCCTCCGGAAAGCTGCGCCGGAAAATTATCCACCCGCTCTCCTAAGCCTACATGCTGCAGCACTTCTCTTGCATCCAAAGGGTCTTTGCAGATCTGCAGCGCCAGCTCCACATTTTCCAATGCGGTAAGATTGGGGATCAGATTATAAAATTGAAAAACAAATCCAATATCATCTCTTCTATAGGAGATCAGTTCCTTTCCGCTGTATTTTGTAATATCATTTCCGTCGATCCACACCTCGCCCCCGGTGGCTGTATCCATTCCGCCCAGTATGTTCAGCACCGTGGTCTTTCCGGCACCACTTGGTCCAACTACAACTGCAAATTCGCCTTTTTTTATCTGGAAGGAGATCCCATCTGCTGCTGCAATATCTACTTCTCCCATATGGTATATTTTTTTTACGTCTTTCAAAGAGACAAATTCAGGCATAAAGTACCTCCTGTGGATAATGTTCTCCCGAACTGAAATTTTACATTGTATGCAATTATTATATCACTTATAATAGAAATTGTAATGTTCTGTATTGGAAGTTTATAAGATTTTAAGAATGGAGTGGTATAATGGAAAAAGTAGAATTTGTGAAAGCACAAAGTGACGAAGACATCCGCCGGGTTGCGGTTCTTGCTGAAGAAATCTGGCATGAACATTTCACAGATATTATCGGAGAAGCACAAGTGAATTATATGGTAGAAAAATTTCAGTCCTATCCGGCACTTAAAGCGCAGATTGCCGACGGGTATGAATATTATCAGATCATGTATGGCGGGCAGCTGGCAGGCTATACCGGGGTACATCCGGAAGATGGCAGACTCTTTTTAAGCAAGCTTTATCTGCACAAAGATTTTCGCGGAAAACATTTAAGTACAAAAGCCTTTCATTTTCTCACAGAACTCTGCCGTAAAAGAAATCTTTCTTCGATTTGGCTCACCTGTAACAAACATAATGATCATACACTAAAAGTATATGATCATCTCGGTTTTCATACTATCCGCTCCGAAAAGAATGACATTGGAAACGGTTTCTATATGGATGACTATATTATGGAATATTCCGTGACAGGATAAATGAAAAATAAATTACTGTGCCTCTCTTCCGATCAGATGATCAAGGCTGATCTCAAAAACATCAGCAATGCGGCACAGCATAAAAATATCCGGAACACGTTTGTTATTTTCATAAGATGACAGGGAAGTACGGTCCACACCTATCTTTTCTGCCATCTCTTTTTGTTTCAGACCGTGCTCTGTTCTGAATTTACGGATCCTGTTTCCGATTTTATATGGTTCTGTCATTTTTACTGGTTCCTTTGTCCGTCTTACAGATTTTCTTTCAGATTTGACTTCATATCAGCAATCATCCGGTTAATGATCTTCAATTCCCTTCCGTTGCAATTCTCCAACTGTTCCATGATCTCACTCTGATAAATCTTCGCCGATTCTGTCAGGCTGTCACATAAAAGACAGTCCGTTGTGACCTGGAGTGCATTGGCTGTTTTAACCAGAAAATCTACGCTGAGTTTCCTGCTGCCATTTTCCACATGGCTGATATGGGGAACAGAGTACTCTATCTCATAAGATAATTCCTGCTGTGACATATTCCGCTGCTTCCGCGTTTCTTTGATCCGCTGTCCAAGCTTTGCATAATCCATAGCACTACCTCCGTCAGTCGTATTCTTATTTTATTGGAAAGTCTTCATTTTTAACATGCACTGTAAGGATAATGCTATGCTTATAGTTTAAATATTGTAAAATTTTTTTCGTTTAAAAATTAACGGGAGACGTAGTAAAGTTAAACTTTGCTACGTCCCCCGTTTACGTTTTAACAATCTGTCCAGCAAAAGCAGAAGGGCTGCCGCTGCTGTCACCGCCGCTCCTGCTCTTTTTCCCGGCGCATGATAGATCAGCTCTATCTCATGTTGTCCGGCTGTCACTTTGGCTCCGGTGAATCCTTCATTTACTTTCTGAACAGTTGTTTCTTTGCCGTCTATGCGTATTTCAAAATTTTCGTCATACGGAATGGATGTGATCAGCCATCCGTCTTTCTCTGTATGAAAACTCCCTTTCAGAGTGTCGCCGTCCTTTTGAAGCTGTAATCCTGCATCTTTCCACCAGGCCGTATCCTCTTCTTTTGGGCTGGCATACCATGCCCGGATATCAGAAATCTCATAATCTCCCTTGCCTAATTCAATTTCCAAGCTGTCGGTCTCCTCTGTCAGACTGCAGGTGTAACAAAATGTTGTATTTCCATTATAATAAACAGCGCTTTTCGCTGTAAGTTTATTTTTCTCACCCTGTACTGTAACCGAAACATCAGAAGACCGGCGGTTATTTTTTACATCAAAAGAAATAAAAAGAAGGCTGTCATTCTTTTCTCTTTCCGTCAGGGGAAGGGTAATTTTCTCTGTCTTATCTGACTGTATGTGAAAGCTGTCCTGAAATCCTGTCAGATCAGCTTCCCGCATAGTTCCTGCCATTTCTTTTGCATCGGTATCCTCAGACCCCTCTCCTGCCACAGCGCAGTTTTGGAGCGCCATCTGTTTTTCCTGCCAGGAAAGATTGTGAAAGTCCTCTTCTGATATAACCTGGTCTGTTACATAGCCCACCGGAAGCACATCTTCATTTTCATAAATGCAGGTGCCGTTTATGGTATCGATCAGCTGATATCCCTCCGGTGCCTCCGCACCGCTCCCTTCTCTTACGATCAGGTACCGTACTCCCATTATTTTCAAAAATAACGGATTATTTGATAATTCCTGCATAAGAAGATTTCTTGTGGGCCTGCTTAACTGAAGTTCTTCTTCCCGAAATGCCTTGTAATCAGGATTTGTCACCGACGAATAGCAGGAAGTTACATTCTGTCCCGGGACCAGGATATCATTGTCCGCCGCCTTATTCTGTTCTGCGGTTCCTCTTGTCTCTGTCCGGTAAAGCCCGTCCTCTTTTTCCAGCACCTTCTTCACTGCTTCTGTCACATCATCGCTCTCATATTTTTCCATCCACGCTTCTGTCACAAGTTCTTTCTTCGTCAGAGAAATCTGCAAAAAACAGCTGCAGCACATTGTCAGAAGAATCCCGGTACACACAGCCCTTTTCCAGATTTTCCATCCTGCCAGCAGCGCCGCCCCCATCAGGATCATATCCGACAAAAGCACATATATTTCATAAGTATCATATTTTGATGATCTGACATATTGTACTCCTATGATAAGAAAAATTGCCGCCGCCCCGAATCCTGCCGCCAGTTTTCTCGGCGCTATCACTCCTTTTTTGAACCGGACAAGGAAAGATGCTGTCAGATAACTGACCAGTGGAAGGAAGGGAATAAACGCCTTTTCTCTAAGATAGAGAGTACCGTTCAAAATCCAGTCAAAAACCGGAAACAGCAGCAGAACGGTAAGTGACACTGCCATATATTTCTCCCGGCTTCTCCGGTAAAACAGACTTATCGCGACCACGATCACCGCTGCCGCTGTAAGTCCCATTCCGTAAGGATGGTATAGAATCTTGTCCAATTCGATCTCCGGCAGGAAAAGCTCCTTCCAGGATACGCTGCTGCCTTCGCTCCTGCCTGCCAGCATGGCACAGCAGGTAGGGACAAGATAAAAAAAGGACAAAAGACCCCCAAAAAACGCCGGATAAAACTGATGCCACAAAGATTTTATCAAAACTGCCGGGGAGGATGCCCACTCCTTTTTCCATCCGCACAGTCCGTAAAGAACCAGAGCGGCTACACCTCCCAGGGCAAAATAAAAATTGTTCAGCACCATCCCCAATACGCCCAGCGTCACAAAGGCATACTTTCCGGTACGGCAGTATCTGTCATATCCAATCAGTGCAAGAAACAAAAAAGGCAGATAACTGACAAACATAAACTGCATGGAGGAATGATAAATAACCGGTCCCGCAAGAACAACTGCAATGGAAGCAAAAAAACTTTCCTCTTCCTTAAACTGATTCCCCTTCAGCCAGACATAACACAAAATCCCGTCTGCAATCTGTTCCAGGACCGCCAGGATCTGAAGGTAATCTGTCATTTCAATAAAGGGCAGCAGGTAGGACAAAAGATACAATGGGTTATAAAGGCCGTAGTAAGCGAAATTGTAAATATTCTGCCCGCCGCCAAGCTCCATGGAAAAATCCGGAAAAAGATTTCCCGTCTCGTAAAATCTCTGTCGGAAATATTCCGGAAATACACTGTGCTGTGAAAGCCAGTCTACTTTAGATCCGGCCAGGTATCCGCCGTTTATTTTCAGAAGGTATACTATGACTGGTATCGCTGTAAGTATCAAGGGAAATAAGATTTTCCTTTTGTCCCTGCATCTGATCTTCTTCATCACTGGAACTCCTTAATAAATAAATTGGCCGGTGCTTGATCTCCATGTAGGCCCTGGCAAGATATTGACCGATAATTCCCAGGCACAGAAGCTGTATACCCCCGATCAGAAAGATCACGCACATCATAGCCGGCCAGCCTGCCACCGGATCGTGCCAGAACAGGTTCTTGATGACAAGGAATACGATCATAAAAAACGCAATACCGCAGAACAGAATGCCGCCGTAAGACGCCGCTGACAAAGGAAGAGTGGAAAAGCCCAGTATCCCATCCAGGGAATATTTAAACAACTTAAAAATAGACCACTTTGTGTCTCCGGCTGCTCTCTCCACATTGTGATAAGGCAGCCACTTTGTCTTAAATCCCACCCAGCCGAACAATCCTTTTGAGAAGCGGTTGCACTCGCTTAAAGCCAGGACCGCATCCGTCATCTTTCTTGTCATCATACGGAAATCTCTGGCTCCTTCTTCTATTTTTACTTTTGAAATCCGATTGATACATTTATAAAAAGAGGCCGACAAAAAGGAACGGATTTTTTTCTCACCTTTTCTGTCCTCTCTCCGGGTGGCCACACAGTCATACTCCCCTTTTCTCAAAGTCTGATACATTAAGGGAATATATTCCGGCGGATCCTGCAGGTCTGCATCCATCACAGCCACATAATCTCCCCTTGCCGCCTGAAAGCCTGCATACATTGCCGCTTCTTTGCCGAAATTTCTGGAAAAGGACAGGTAGCGCCATTTTTCATTTCTTTTGTGAAATTCCATAAGCAGCGAAAGCGTCCTGTCAGTAGAGCCGTCGTCCACAAAAATAAGCTCTACTTCAGCCCTCTGCATTTTATCTATGATCTTTCCCATTTCTTCTATATAAACAGGAAGCACCTCTTCTTCGTTAAAGCAGGGAACAACGATGCTGATTAAAGGTTTGTTTTCCTCACGCATAAAAAAGACTCCTTTCCATGAATATCTGTTATTAAGTGTACACTTAATTTGTGATAATTAATGAAAAGAAGTCTTAAAAATTTTTAAAGATTTATTTATAAGCTGTTTATAAATTTCAGGAAGGCCTTTCGTCCTTCTTCTGTGCACTTGTAGACGCCCGCATCCTCCAGAACATGAGTAAATACAATGCCAACTTCCTCTTTCAGGATATCCATTACATTGTCTCTGGAAATATTTTCATATTTCGGAAGGAAGGATTTTACCCAATTAGCATGTTTTTCAATCTTCTCATTGCTCTGGATTTCTTTGCCTTCTACAATATACTCTGCCAGAATCTCCAACTCTTCCTTCAGTCTGGACGGAAGGACCGCAAGTCCCATTACCTCAATAAGACCGATATTTTCTTTCTTGATATTATGGTACTGTGCATGAGGATGATATACGCCGAGAGGATGCTCCTCTGTGGTAATATTGTTCCTCAATGTCAGATCCAGCTCGAACATCTCCCCATGTTTTCTTGCAATCGGAGTGATCGTATTGTGAGGAGTCCCCTCTGTATGCGCATAGATAAAGGCTTCCTCATCCGTATAATTTCTCCATGCCTGAAGCACATGATCCGCCAGGTCGATCAGGCGTTTCTCATATTTACTGCGGATACGAAGTACGGAAAGAGGCCATTTCACGATCCCGACCTCCACATCCTCATATCCCGGTATGGAAACCGGTATTTCAATAGGTGCCTTTGCCATTGCGAAAGTATAGTTACCGCCCTGGAAATGGTCGTGGCTTAAAATGGAACCTCCAACGATCGGCAGATCCGCATTCGATCCGAGGAAATAATGAGGAAACTGTTTTACAAAGTCAAACAGTTTGACAAACGCATCCCTGTCTATCTTCATCGGCACATGCTGACCGTTAAATACGATACAGTGCTCATTATAATATACATAAGGAGAATACTGAAATCCCCAGCGGGTTCCGTTGATAGTCAGAGGAATGATGCGGTGTGTCTCCCTTGCCGGATGATCCGCGCGTCCTGCATATCCTTCATTTTCCATACAGAGCTGACATTTCGGATAACTGACTGCCTTTGCTGCCCCTGCTGCCGCAATTGCCTTTGGATCTTTCTCTGGCTTGGACAGATTGATGGTAATATCGATCTCTCCATAAGGGGAATCCACTTTCCACTTCATATCCTTTTTAACCCGGTATCTCCGTATATAATCACTGTCCTGACTGAATTTGTAGAAAAATTCTGTCGCAGCCTCCGGTGACTTTTCATATTCCTTCCAAAATTCCTGCTGTACCTGTGCCGGTCTTGGAAGCAGACAGTTCATAAGCTTCGTGTCAAACAGATCCCGGAAAACAACGCTGTCTTCTACAAGTCCTCTTTCTTTCGCTTCCTCAAGAAGCCCTGCCAGGATTTCTTCCAGATCCAGGTTTTCCATATCTGTTTCCACATCTTCATAATTGTTCTCCCCAAAAAGATCAAGAAGCAGATTTGTTGTGTAAACCCTCTCACATTCCGGAGTCAGTCCGGTTTTTATTCCATATTCTACTAATTTTTTTATATTCTCATAAAGCATAACTCTTTCCTCCTAAATTGCTCTGCCTCTTCCCTATGACAGGCGGTGTGCGCCATCTCCGATATCTACCACGTAAATTTCTGCTTTCTTATGGCATTTTTCCTGATAGCCTTTCTGCACTTCTTCGATAAAAGTATCCACTGCCTCATTTTTCACAATGCTGACTGTACATCCGCCGAATCCGCCTCCGGTAATACGGGATCCGATCACTCCCGGTATCTTCCACGCCAGCTCTACCAGCACATCGATCTCCTCGCATGAAACTTCATAATCATCTCTTAAAGAAACGTGGGATTCATTCATATATTTTCCAAACTGCTCTACATTTCCTGCTTTCAAAGCTGCTTCTGCATGAATGGTACGCTGATTTTCGTATACCGCATGTTTCGCTCTCCGGCGGCACACATCATCTTTGATCGCTTCCTTATATTTTTCAAATTCTTCCTCTGTCAGATCACCCAGAGCCTGAATGTCTGTCACCTCTTTCAGCTCTTTTAAAGCCCTCTCGCACTCATTTCTCCTGTCGTTATACGCGGAGTCTACCAGGCTGTGCTTTACCTTGCTGTTAGTGATCACGATCTTGGCGTCTTCCAGTTTCACCGGAGCATATTCATATTCCAGTGTGTTGGTATCAAGAAAGATCGCATGGTCTTTCTTTCCCATTGCACTTGCGAACTGATCCATGATTCCGCAGTTGCATCCATTGAAATTGTTTTCGGAATACTGTCCGATCAGCGCAATGTCCGGAAGGGAAACCTCAAATCCATACAGATCCTTCAGCATTACCCCTGTCAGCACCTCCAAAGATGCAGAAGAAGAAAGCCCTGAACCGTTTGGAATATCTCCGTAGATCAACACATCCATCCCGCAGTCCATCTGGTATCCTCTTTCCTTAAAAGCCCACAAAACTCCTTTTGGATAATTGGTCCATCCTGCTTTTTTGTCAGGTACCAGATCATTTAAGTCTGACTCCACAATCCCTATGCTCTCAAAATTCATGGAATAAAACCGCAGTTTACTGTCCTGTCTCTTCCTTGCCACTCCATAGGTTCCCAGTGTCAGGGCACATGGAAATACATGACCTCCATTGTAATCCGTATGCTCTCCAATCAGATTGACACGTCCGGGTGCAAAATACATGCGGATATCTCCGCCGTCTCCATATTTCCCGATAAATGCACTGTACAATTTCTCTTTCATTTTTCACACACCTCTCTCATTGCTTGGCCCACAATACCCTTGCTTTTACGTTGCTACCATTATAAATTTTTCCCGCCGGAAATACTATAAACATCATGGTCAAAACTATAAAAATATTGCGTTTTTACAGAATAAGCCCATAATGTTTCATTGACTGCCAGATAGCCTCCTCTTCCACTGCAGGCGCAATGTATTCTGCATAGGGATCAAGAACCGGATCATGAACGCCCATGGCAATTCCATGTCCTGCGTACCGGAACATAGCCAGATCATTGCTGCTGTCTCCGAATGCATAGGAATCTTCCCTGCCGATTCCGAATTTTTTTAAGACCACTTCCATGATCGTTGCTTTGGAATACCCTTTCATAATACATTCATAAGTGTGATTCCCCCGGTCCAGGATTTCCAGATAATCTGACAGAAAATCAAAGAACTCTCTGCTGTTGCTGTGCTCATCCTCATAGGCAAAAAGCTTATCGTAAGCACAGCCGCCCTGCTCAATACAGCGTTCCAGACCAAGTCCTCTGTTATTCATATATTTCCTTGTATTTTCCAGGCTGTCAAAGCGGGAGATACGTGAAGAAAAATACACATCGTCCTTTCCTTCATACAAAGCGTCTACCCTGCATTCCTGCGCTTTTTTCACAATCGCATCCGCAGACTTTCCATCCAGGTGCTTTTCAAAGAAAATCTCCTCTTCAAATTCTCCATAAATCCCGCATCCGCATAAAAATCCGTGCACCGGAAGTCTCTTCAGTTCTTCCGGAATACTGCAGATCGTGCGCCCGGTATTAACAAAGATCAAATGCCCCTTTTTCTTTGCCTCCTCCAGTGCGTGTACTGCACTCTCCGGGATCTGGTGCGTCACTTCACTCAACAGAGTTCCATCTATATCAAAAAACAATGCTGCTCTTTTCATCTTGCCTTTTCAGTTCCTTTCTCCCATTTCCACATATCATATCCGGCGGTCCACAGATAAAACTTCTCCGTTTTCACAAGTGTACCATGAGAGCCTTATATTGACAACTGTTCAAAGGAGTGAAGCAAAGGAGACATGCAATAATATTGTTTATAATGCTGCAAATGAAAAACCTTTTTTAACTACACAAGTTTACTTTCCCCGGTACATTGGATATAATATAAGCAAAGATAAAGAAAACTTGAGTTCTAAAGAATAGAAAGGGTGAATTATATGAATTTGGCAAAAATCTCTGCAAACGGTCAAATCACTGTGCCGGTAGAAATCAGACGGCAACTTGGTCTAAAATCCGGCGATAAAATTCTGTTCCTCCAAAATCAAAATGGAGAGATCGTTGTCAGCAACGCCTCCGCTGCGGCTATCCGCAAAGCGCAAGCGGCCTTTACCGGAGCCGCCGAAGCGATAGGTGTATCCAATGAAGATGATATTCAAACGCTTGTAGACAAAGCACGTTACGGAAAGGAAGGGTAAAATGCGGATATTGATAGATACAAACATTTTGTTTTCCGCATTGGTTTTTCCCCGTTCCAAACCCGCGCGGGCTTTGCTCTACATCGCAGACAATCACGAAATCGTCTTGTGCGATCGCAATATTGCGGAGCTGCGGAATATCCTCGGACGGAAAGCGCCAAAGTATCTCCCGGATGCGGAAGTGCTGCTGGCAGAGATGTCCTATGAGTTAATTCCTGCGGTAGACCACGCGGAAAAGCTGATACGCGACGCAAAAGACCAACCGATCTTAAACGCGGCCATTGTGTCGGATGTGGACATCATCGTCACCGGTGACAAAGATTTCCTTAGTCTGGACATGGAACATCCAAAGTGCATGACTGCGGCACAATTTCTTGAAAACGAGGGCATAGAGGAATAACCCCTGCACCCTATTTCCCGACATATCCTATTTTGAACGTGACAATTGCCTTCCGGATGACAGTAAAAGAATCCGTCGTCCGGAAGGCTAGTATTTGTGCGTATTTATCCCATATAATCACTTTGTAGTGCTTCTGCCAAATTGCATTTCAGAATTTTTTTGCTCCCTATATAATATGCCAGTGTAACAAAGCCAAAAATCGCCGCGATAAAAATTACGATAGGAACAATCGGAGCCACTGACAAAAACTCCATTGGGTTCAGGTAACTTGCCGTTATCATAAACCAGACAAACAATACAGTGACCGGCAACGTAATCAGAACAGGACGCCCTGCAATAACAAGAGCCTCAATTCGAAATATTTTACGCATACCTTCCGGCGTCATACCGATAGACATATACCTCGCAAACTCTCTTTTCCGTTGCCGGATAAAACCCAATGTATTGGAAAAGACATTGGCAATTCCAATCAGAGCAAGTAATGCACACACTGCCCCAATAATCAGCTTATAGCCATTTAGCATAGCGTCATTGTCTATTTTTTCCTGGACACGGTTTTCTATCTCAAGCATAAATTCATGCTCCAGGATATTTGTCAGTTCCATTTCTATCTTATTCAATTCAGTTAAGGTTCTATCTTTCGTGTCCAGTACGCGAATATATGCGTCTTGCTCTGCATTCCCAATCACTTCTTTGATCTGTTTCCACGTTGAAACCGAAAGGAACTGAACCAATACATAGTTACCGTATTCTTCTCTTAAAACCGGCGGCTCCTGTGTATAGCCCAAAACAGAGACTGTGACAGCAGTTGACGCGTCATCACAATTTTGTAAGATGATGGTGTCCTGTTCCTCAGTTAAAAACGGAACGTATTCTTTGTACCTAAAATTGCTGTTTACGCTGTCCCAGATACGGTTCAGAATCACACTCCCTGTCCCTGACGGAGAAACGCCGATCTGCTCACAGTATGCAGCAAAGCTGCTGTCATCCATAATGACAATAGGGACCTGGATAGTATAGGTGTCATCGGCAGCACTGACAGAGTTTCCGGCCAACTCCTCTATCCCTCCCAGACTTTCCACTTTCTTGCTGATGGCCTCCGTGGGAACAGAACTATAAGCCTCCGCCTTTTGATAAATCACGCTGTCTGTACCATCCAGCGCATGGATTTCATCTTCGTAAGTAAAATCCTCTATCGGAGTGTCTTTTACGGTTGCCATGACATCCCAAGCGTCCTGATATCGTTCAAAATACGTATGATTCGTGCTGATTCCTGAAAGAGTAAAGAAGCACAGCATGAGTGTAAAGCCCAGGAAGGAAAGGGTTAAGGACAACGTAGAGGTTCTTAAGGCTTTCTTCTGCGCCTTCAGCGCATTACCGGCCAATTCGCCTTCTACTCCAAACAGCCGTGCAAGGATACGAGACTTTTTCCTACGTTTTAGCTGCAACTCGTCTATATTTTTAATAGCTTCCAGCGGAGTCAGCTTGCTTAGTTTTCTGGCTGGCAGCCATGCGGAAATCAACACTGTCAGAACAGATACCAGGATTGTGATGACAAATACAAGAGGATGATAAGTAAATACCGCATCACGCCTGCCCACAATGCCATCTGCAAGGACATTTACAATCTGTATAGTTCCGAAAGTCAAGGCAATCCCGATAAAACTTCCGAGCAAAATTGGGATGGCACTAAGAACAGCCACCTCCTGCAAAAGGCAGGTACGAATTTGTCCCGGCGTTGCCCCTATACTGGAAAAAATACCAAATTGATGAACACGGGCGTTCATGGATACGGCAAAGGAGTTATGAATAATCAAAACCAAAGATACCGATACAAGCAGAAGCAGAGCCAAATAAAAGGCCAGCAATAAGGGAGGGCTGGCATCCTGTGGATCATGGATAAAATATGTTGACAACAGCGATTCATGATACGCCACGGAACTGTCAGGGACTCCCAGTTTCTGTGCAATCAAGGGCATATCCTGATATACTGTCCTCATGTTGTAAAAGCAAATATCAATTACAAGGGTTTGCCCATCCGATAATTCTTCATTGACAGCAGCGGTTTTCACATTGGCAAAGTGTTCAATGTCGAATACCGCATTTTCTTTATATGTTCCTGTAATACGACCTTGCCAGTTTCCTTCTTCCAGGACAATGGATTCTATCTCGTAATTCCAGAAATTGTAGAACAAGCCACACAGCAAAGACAGAAACAAAGCCGAAATAAACGCGGCAACAAGGACGGATAAGCTGGAGGCACGATTCTTTTTTATAAATCCGATTGAATAGTCTTTCCACATATCCTTCACCGACCTTTCTGATCGCTGATGATTTTCCCATCCTCTATGGTTATAATGCGATCTGCTTCTAAAGCAACCTTTTCGTCATGGGTAATCAACAGAATAGTCTGGTTCAGGTTGCGGTTTGACAATTTCAATAGATCAATAATTTCTTCTCCGTTTTTCCGATCAAGGTTCCCTGTTGGCTCATCAGCAAGTAAGAGGGCAGGACGATAGATCAAAGAACGGGCAATGGCCGCGCGCTGTTGCTGCCCGCCCGATAATTGGTTGGGAAGAAAATCCAGCTTATCTTCAATACCTAGCGAACGGACAATCTGGTCAAAATATTCCTGGTTGGGTTTCCGTTTATCTAACATGAGCGGCATAAGGATATTTTTTCGGACGGTAAGCGTTGGAATCAAATTATAAAACTGATAGACCAGCCCCACTTTTCTACGCCTGAAAATCGCTGCCTGTGTTCGGTTCATCTTGGATATATCTGTTCCTTCTATCACTACTTTTCCCTCTGTGGGCTTATCCACACTGCCTAAAATATGCAGCAAGGTAGATTTTCCTGAGCCAGACGCACCCACGATTGCCACAAATTCTCCTTTTTGGATGGAAATGTCAATATGATCCAGAGCCACGACCTGATTATTTCCAGCGCCATATACCTTTCGTAAATTTTCACACTTTAGTATTTCCACGTCGCTTTCTCCTTTCTGTACTGCAGTTTATCTTGCGTACAGTATAGCAAAGTAAAGTGACATTTCAGTGACTGTACAGCCTTATTTCAAAACATGCACCGCCGTTTCGTCGATTATAGGCAATAATCGTCCCGTTCTGTAACTCAAAGATAGAACGGGCAAGCGCCAGACCAATTCCGATACCATTTCCTACTGCACGCTTGCCACGATAAAAGCGATCAAAAAGATGTGGTAAGTCCTCCTCATCAAAACCTGTCCCTTCATCCCATATCCGAATTTCTGCATAAAGAGGATTACCTGAATACTCACAATAGACAATCCCGCCAGGCTGTGAATGCTCCATACAGTTTTTCATTAAATTGATGAAGGCTTCCATTGTCCATTCCAGATCACCGAAAAATTCAATACAGCCGTTTTCTAGTATCTCGATAAAAATATGACTATCTTGCAATATATCATTCAGATTTTCCGCTGCCAGATTAAGTGCTGTATAAAGATCAACTTTTTCGTGCTTTAACAGTAGCGTTCCTGCGTCAATCTTAGAAAGCATAAGCACGGATTCTTCCAGACGGTTCAGCCTATCCAACTGCCTTTCAATCCGATCGGCATATTCATTGGCTGCTTCCTTCTTCATAAGCTGTAAAGACAAGAATGCTGCGGTAATCGGTGTTTTTAGCTGGTGTGCGATATTTGCCAGGTTTTCGGCGAAGTTTTTCCTTGCAGAAACGGCTGCTTCTCTGGTCTGATAGAGCGTTGTAACGGTTTTGTATATCTCGTCCTGTAATCTGGAAAAATCGTCTTCCTGTGTCTGTATCAGGGTTTCCCCAGCCCCTATGTTGACCCGCTCCAAATACTCCGTCAAATCAACAATACGTTTTTGACTACGCCTGTGAAACAACCATGCTGCTAAGACAAATGCTCCAGAAACCATAAAAAATAACATGACAGGAAGAATAAAAGTATACGTTGGAATCCCTTTGCAAAACTCCTCTGCACGATAACCATATTTCCCCAAATAATTATTTTTTACTATCTCTTGTTCGCTCATTGAGTAATACCCTTTCAAACCAGACAACAACTGTGGCTCGGCTTCGGGGGAAGTTTCCAGAATGATTTCGCTGAATGCGGAAATATGTTGATAGGCTATCTGTCGATAGGTATGATAAAACAACGCGGTTGTGAAAATTATCCCCATCAAGAGAACCGCGACTGGAAAAAGCAGTAGGATTCCCTGTTTTCTTCTTTCATTCATTTCGTATCCTCCATGCGGTAGCCAAAGCTACGGATTGTTTTTAAACAGAGCGGATGATGCAGCTTTTCTCTTAACCGTTTCATGCTAACCGTCAGCGTATTGTCATTGACATAGTTCCCGCTGTTATCCCAGATCTGTTCCAAAAGTTGTCTCCTAGTGACAGTTTTTCCCTTGTTTTCCAAAAGCAGCTGAAGAAGCTGATATTCCAACTGGCTAACAATAACTTCTTGCTGCTGATAATAGACGGCAGCTTTTTCTTTATCCAACATCAGGTCATCGCAAAACAATTTCATTGCTTCTGCACCCTTTGCTCTGCGAAGCAGTGCCAGAATACGCGAATGAAGAACGGCAAGATCGAAAGGCTTTACCACATAATCGTCTGCACCATTCTGAAAACCGCTGACAATATCGCCGGAGTCGCCGCGAACCGTCAGATAGATAACGGGTAAATCATCCCATCTATCCCGAATCCAACGGCACAATTCGTTTCCGTGACCATCCGGCATATTCCAATCCAGCAAAATAACAGCAGGCAAATGGCTGATCAGTGCTTTTTTTATATCGGTAATAGCGCCAAAGATGGTTACCTTGCAGTTTTTCTGTTCCAGATATTCTTTTACGGATTTAGCAATGATTTCATCATCTTCCGCGTAATAAACCTCAATCACAATGATTCTTCTCCCTTCTGACGATCAGATTTTCGTCTGCCATCTAATGGTTTTTTCGCACTTTGGGGAATCAGTCAAATTCTTTCCGTGTTATATAGCCCATGATTATACCTCCAACTTTTACATTCATTATATTTTGAGCGAACGAAAGACGCAACAAAGAAAGCTGCAGCATCTATGATTTCTTAATCATTGATACTGCAGCTTTCTTCTATTTTCCTTTAATGCTCGGTATGCAAAAGCATATGCGCCTTATGCGACATCGGTTTTTCCATATATTCATCATACAATTTCTGAATATCCGGATTTTCATGTGAGAAACGTAAATCTGCATTCTTATCAAGTGCATACAGCGTCTTTCCTCTTTCAAATGCCAGCTCTTCACCATCATGGATCGGCTGTCCGCCGCCGCCGACACATCCTCCCGGACATGCCATAACTTCTACAAAGTCATACTTGACTTCTCCCTTTTCCATCTTATCCAGAAGGTTTCTCGTATTTCCAAGCCCGCTGACAACTGCAGTGCGAACTTTTATTCCGTTGATATTAAGCTCTGCTTCCATCACACCGTCATTTGCGTTAAACCCGGAGCTTCTCACTGCCTTAAATGCATCCGCCTCCGGATTTTCTCCGGTAATAATAGCGTAAGCGGTACGAAGAGCAGCCTCCATAACTCCACCGGTTGCACCGAAGATAACGCCGGCGCCAGTTCCGTCGTGCATTGGTGAATCGCTCTCAATGTCCTGAAGGGTATCCGGACTGATATGAGCAGAGCGCATCATCTTCACAAGCTCTCTTGTAGTAATAACAGTATCTACACCATGTCCTGCATATTCATTATAGAAAAGTTCTTTCTCCCGTTCTGCCTTTTTTGCCACACATGGCATAACGGAAACGGTATAAATCTCCTCCGGAGATTTTCCAATTTTTTCTGCAAAATAAGTCTTCATAACTGCCCCGAACATTTCCTGTGGAGATTTTGCCGTGGACAGATATTTTACAAGATGCGGATACTGGGATTTTGCAAATCTCACCCATCCCGGACAGCAGGATGTAAACATCGGGCGGTCTTTGAGTTCTCCGGACGTAAATCTTTGCACAAACTCGTTGGCTTCCTCCATAATGGTCAGATCAGCGGAAAACACAGTATCAAATACATAATCTACTCCCATTCTCTTCAAGGAGTCCATAATCTTTCCAATAGTTGCCTCTTCCGGTTTCAGACCGATCTGCTCGCCCCAGGATGTTCTGACAGCCGGAGCCACCTGAACCACAACGGTTTTCTTCTCATCGGCAATGGCATCCCATACTTTCTCTGTATCATCTCTTTCACGAAGCGCGCCCACCGGACAGTGCGTAATACATTGTCCGCACAAAGAACAGGGGGCATCCTCGATCTTTCCATGTCCGGCTACATTTACAGTTGTTCTGGAACCTGTCCCTTCTACATCCCACACGGAAAGTTTCTGTACTTTGTCACAGACCTGAATACATCTCATACATTTAATACATTTTGCAGAGTCTCTGATCAGCGGGAAATCCTGATTCCACGGCTGACGCTCAATCTCCTTTTCAAATGGAATATCCAAAATATTCAGATCATTTGCGATTTTCTGCAGGCTGCAGTTTCCGCTTCTTGCACAGGTCACACACTGACAGTCATGCTGCGACAGGATCAGTTCCACATTCGTTCTCCTGTCTTTACGCACTTTGGGACTGTTTGTGTGGATCACCATCCCTTCCTCTGCCACATTATTGCAGGAGGTGATCAGACGATTTTTCCCTTCCAGTTCCACCACACAAACACGACAGGCTGCAATCTCATTAATCCCTTTCAGGTAGCACAGCTTTGGGATTGGTATCCCATTTTGCCTTGCAGCTTCCATAATCGTTGTATTTTCTTTTACGGAAATCTGTTTTCCATCTATTGTCAGGTTTACCATAATCTCTCACGCCCTCCTTTGAATATTCCATAGCCGAAGTGGTCGCAGCGCAGACAGCGTCCCGCTTCCTGCTTTGCTTCCTTTTCTGTCATGCAGTTTTCCACTCCCTCGAAATCGCATACACGTTCGCATGCTTCCCTCTCTGTCAGGTTTACCCTTCCGCAAGGAGAACGGTCGGAAAGATTGGCCTCCGGGATCTCCACATCACAGGAAATCTCATGGTGATAGCCAAGGTATTCATCAATATTTGCCGCAACAACTTTTGCTGCCGCAATAGCAGTGATTACAGAAGCCGGGCCACTGGCACAGTCGCCTCCTGCAAATACACCAGGCATATTTTCAAAGGTTCCGGTACTCTTCGTACGGATCTTCCCTCTCTCTACCGGGATTCCCGCCTCCTCAAAATGCCGCGTTTCAATATTCTGCCCGATGGCTACGATCAGCACATCGCAAGGGATGTATACATCCGGCTCTCCGGTAGGACGGATACTGGCTCTTCCATCTTTGATGGCGCTTACCATCTGCGGCGTTACATAGATACCTTTTACATGATGGTTTTCATCTACATCGATTGCTGCCGGAGCTTTCAGAGTCTGCAATTCAATTCCCTCTGCCACTGCTCCTTCAATTTCCTGTGGCAGTGCTGTCATGTCTGCCACACGGCGGCGGTAAACAATGCTGACCTTCTTTGCACCAAGGCGTTTTGCAGTACGCACTGCATCCATAGATACATTTCCGCCTCCAATAACAGCAACTTCCTTGCCGGTCAGATCCATGATCATATTTTTGCCCACGTTTCTAAGGAACTGTACTGCAGAGAGAACTCCGTCAGCATCTTCTCCTTCCAGCCCCAGTTTTTTATCCGTACTTGCTCCGATCGTAATCAGCACAGCGTCATACTCTTTACGAAGCTGCTGGATTGTAATATCCTGTCCGATCTTCAGGCCGTATTTTACCTGTACGCCAGTCTTCAAAATGCAGTTGATATCATCTTCCAGTCTTTCTTTCGGCAGACGGTAATTAGGGATTCCATATCGCAGCATACCTCCAAGTTTTGGAAGCATCTCATATACAACTGCCTGATGTCCCATCAGCTGCAGGTAATAAGCGGCACTCAATCCTCCAGGTCCTCCTCCAAGAACCGCTATCTTTTTACCGGTAGACGGCGCACATTCCGGCGGATCCACCTCTCCTGCAAAGTCTGCTGCCACTCGCTTCAGTCCCCTGATATTAATGGAATCATCCACCATATTTCTCCGGCATCTCGCCTCACATGGATGTTCACAGATAAATCCGCATGTAGTAGGGAACGGATTATCCTTCCGGATCAGCCGTACGGCATCTGCATATCGTCCCTCTCCTACCAGCGCTATGTAACCCGGAACGTCCACGTGAGCCGGACATAAGGCCACACAGGGAACCGGCTGATTGTAGGTGCAGGTACAGCGTCCGTTCTGGATATGTTCAATATAGTCATCCCGGTATCCGATCAGTCCTTTATAAACCATATTGGCTGCCTCATAGCCAATGGCACAGTCTGCTGATTCCATAATGGAGAGTGCTGTCTCTTCCATATAGTCCAGCGTTTTCATTGTTGCTTTTCCGTCCAGCACATCTTTGATAAAACGATTAAGCTGGCCAAGTCCGATTCTGCACGGCACACATTTTCCGCACGTCTGTGCATGGCACAGTTCCAGAAAGGCTCTTGCCATATCTACCGGACATAAGCCCGGAGGACTGGATTCAATTCTTCTTTCCAGATCCTTGTAGAGACCTTCCATGACGATCCGCGCTCTGTTTGGAGATACAATCTCTAATCTGCTCATTTCTTTTCCTTCTTTCCTCTCAATGTTATTAGTACCCTGGGGAAGCCCTCCAGCAGCTTCCTGCCACGCCTTGCAAGCTCGAACCCTTCGGGTTCTCCCTCGCGGGCTTCGCCCTATAGAAATACAAGATGTCCAAATTGCATGCAAGCATGCATTTGTACCTCTTGTATTTCTGCACGGCTCATTGCCTATGCGCATATTATACCATTCAACTTTCCGGATGTAACCAGCTTTGCCGTAAGTAGATAATTTAACAATACTATTCGGATATATCCTGCATAGAAGCGCGATACTGTGTGGGTGTCATGTGGTAACTTTTTTTAAATACCCGGTTAAAATAAGAAATATTCTGAAATCCCGTATCCAGCGCCACATCTGTCACGCTCTGACTGCTCTCGGCTAATTTTCCGGCAGCGATCTCCATTCGATACTGGTTCAGATATTCAATGCAGGTCATATTCATATATTTTTTGAAGAAACGCATAAAATAATATTCGCTGAAATGGCATATCCCGGCAAGCTCCGATACTGTCACCTGTCTCTGATAGTTCTCTTTTATATACCGGATCACATTTTTCAGCTTTTCCAGCACTTCTTCATTCTCTGATGTGATTCTTTTATGAGGGACATATTTGTACAAGAGATAGAAAAACTGATATAAAAGCGCCTCTGACTCCAGTTCATAGCCCTCTCCCTTTCCAAGGAAACTTTTTTTCAGCTTTTCAAACACCTCTGCCAGGCCGGAGCTTTCCACCGCATCCTTTTTAATAACCGCCGGAAAGCGCACTTCTCCCGCTCTGGCAGGTCCGACGTATTTTACCCCGCATACATCCTTTCCGGTTCCTAGCATTTGAGGATGAAACACAAAACTGTCCGTTTCCAGTTCTCTGACCTGCCCTTCCGGTATACCGTGAAGCATCCCGGAAGCGAAAAACAGAAGATCTCCCTCGCCGGCATGACAGGCTTCCAGGTCAACAAGATAGGTACAGCTCCCTTTCCTGATATATGTGATTTCAAATTCCTCATGCCAGTGAACCGGCAAGGCGGAAAGTCCCGCCGGGTACAGACAGTGATAATATTCTATGGGAAAGAGGGGACTTCCATGATTTGTCTTTTCCAAATATTCTTCTTTTTGTTCCATATTTTCACCTCACAGCAGGATTGTGTTAGAATCTGTTAGAAATATGCAAGAAAATCTCATCTTGCAGTTTATATAATATTAGCATAATCAATCGTCAGCTGAAAGGAGAAAACAATGATTCGCAGATATACTTTTGGAAAACCATTTCCTACAGAGGCAGTTGTAAAGGAGCTGCCTTATGAAACTGATGCACTGCCTTTCTTTTCTATAGAGGATAATCGTCTAAGTCTTCCGCTTGAAAATGACATCCCTGTATATGGACTTGGAGAACAGGTAAGGGGCATTAATAAAAGAGGCTGGCTCTATGTCAGCAATGCTACTGATGATCCCAATCATCTGGAACACACTCATTCCCTCTACGGCGCCCACAATTTTCTTCTGATCGGCGCTTCCCACCCCTTCGGTGTGTTTATTGACTATCCCGGTACGCTTACTTTTGACATTGGATATACCCGCCGGGATCAAATGTACATCCAGCCTTCACAGTGGGATCTGGATATCTATATCATAGAATCCCCTGATGACCGCCTTGTCTCTATTGTACGCCTCTTCCGACAGCTCATCGGGAAAAGCTATATCCCGCCAAAGTGGGCTTTCGGTTACGGGCAGAGCCGCTGGGGTTATCAAAATGAAGCGGATATCCGCAAAGTTGCAAAAGGACACAGGGAAGCCGGCATTCCTCTGGATGCCATCTATATGGATATCGACTATATGGTCCGCTATGAGGATTTCACTGTATCCGAAGAGAAGTTTCCGGATCTTCCCACCCTTGTACAGGATATGAAATCCCAGGGCATACACCTTGTCCCCATTATTGATGCAGGCGTAAAGATCGAAGAGGGATACAGCGTCTACGAAGAAGGCGTGCAAAACAACTATTTCTGTAAAGAAGAGGACGGCACAGATTTCGTGGGAGCTGTCTGGCCGGGAAGAGCCCATTTCCCTGACATGCTCAACCCCAAAGCCCGCCGCTGGTTCGGACTGAAGTACAAGTATCTTCTTGATATGGGAATCGACGGCTTCTGGAATGACATGAACGAACCCGCTATTTTTTACTCTGAAAAACGTCTGCAAAAAGTATTGGATCAGGTGGCTGATTTAAAAGGCCAGAATCTTGACCTGAATAAAAATAATGAAATGCTGGGACTTGTCAATACTCTTGCCAACAACCCGGAAGACTACAGAAGCTTTTACCATGAACCGGGAAATGGTTGGGAAAAAGTCCGCCATGACAAAGTCCATAACCTGTACGGCTTCAATATGACCCGGGCTGCCGGGGAAGCTTTCGATGAGCTGGAACCGGATAAAAGAATCCTGATGTTTTCCCGTTCTTCCTATATTGGTATGCACCGGTACGGAGGAATCTGGCAGGGAGATAATCTGTCCTGGTGGTCCCATCTCCTTTTGAACATCAAAATGATGCCTTCCCTCAACATGTGCGGATTTCTCTATACCGGCGCAGATCTGGGCGGATTCGGGGCAGATACCACGGAAGATCTCCTGCTTCGCTGGCTGCAGTTCGGAATCTTCACTCCTTTGATGAGAAATCATTCCGCCATGGGAACAAGGGAACAGGAAGCTTACCAGTTCGACAATATGGAAGCACTGAAAAACACCATAAAACTGCGCTACTGCCTTCTTCCTTATCTCTACAGCGAGTATATGAAGGCAGCCCTTACAGACGACATGATGTTCCGGCCCCTGGCCTTTGACTATCCGCAGGATCCTTTTGCATCCAAGGTAGAAGACCAGCTCCTTCTGGGCGACGGACTGATGCTTTGTCCCGTATATCAGCAGAATGCTTCCGGACGTTATGTTTATCTGCCGGAAGACATGCTCCTTATTACCGCCTCCGGTCCGGATGATATCCGTTTCCGGGAAATGAGCGCCGGACATCACTATATAGAAGCTTCTCTGACAGAGGTTGTCTTCTTCCTGCGCCGGGGACATCTTCTTCCGCTTGCACCGGCCGCCGAAAGTGTAAAAGATCTGGATCCTTCTCATCTGACATTAATCGGGTATCTGAACGGTCCATGTACTTACACCCTGTACGATGATGACGGAATCAGCAAAGATTTTGACCTGGATAAGCATGCAGAGCCAATCACTGTATCCCCGGACGGATCTGTGAAGTACAGCGGCAGCAGACGCCTGACTTTTGATGCAAAAATTTTCAAGGCACTTCCTTCTTTATAAAGTTTTTTGTATAATGTCTGTAAAAGAACTTTTGCGGGCGGCGCAGACCGCCATAAGGAGGGACGTTATGCAGCTTGCACTTCGAGGTGACGGCCGGGAAATGAAATCTCACGGAGACTACGGGTTTCCGCTTCTTATCAGCCTGGAACATCTGTCTGCCTATGAGATGAGCAGTTTCGCCTGCCATTGGCATCCGGAGCTTGAATTTACTTTAATCCTGAAAGGTGAAATACTGTACCAGATCAATGACCACACGTATCGCCTCAAAGCCGGAGAAGGCGTATTCTGCAATTCCAACATGCTCCATACCGGCAGAAGAGCAGGCAGTTCGGACTGTACTTATCTGTCAGTCACTGTCAACCCGTCGCTCCTTTACGGTTATGAAGCCAGCCTTATACAGACAAAATACATTCAGCCGGTTACAAAAAACCCCCTCTTCCCATCTGTCCCCTTTACCGAAGGGGAAGCATGGGGAAAGGAGGTTCTCCTTTACATGCAGCAGATCTGGCAGCTCTATCAGGAACCAACATCTGACTATGAACTGGAGCTTTTGATCCGTCTGTACCAGATCTGGGCGCTTCTCTACCGTCATCTGGATTTCTCCCAGCAGCCCTCTTTGAATGATGCCAGGGAACTGGAGCGTCTCCGCATGATCATTACATTTATTCATGAACACTACATGGATCACATTACACTGGAGGATATCGCCTCATGCGCCAGCATGTGCAAAAGCGAGTGCTGCCGTCTGTTTAAACGAAACATGAAACAGTCGCTTTTTGACTATCTTCTTCACTACCGGATCCGTCAGAGCCTGCCTCTTTTAACTATGGGAAAAGACAGTATCACTGATATTTCCATACAGTGCGGTTTTTCCAGTCCCTCCTACTATACAAAACTGTTCCGCCGCTTTATGGACTGCACTCCAAGGGAATATATGGCTTCCCACCGATAGGATGCCGGACTGATCGTTTAAAATTCCTTTTTGCTTAAAATTCTTGTGCTGATCCCGGCAGATACGACCAGGGCAGCTACGGCAATCAGGGCGATTACAGCTGCAACCCCTGCCGTTCCCAGCTTCTGACCTGTTTCGATCAGCCGATTCAGATTCATGATATTGGCATCCAATGCCTTTGCCAGTCCATAGACCACTACGAATACTGCCATAAAAACTGCGATCAAGGCGATCCTTCCTTTTTCTGCTCCGAATTTTAGCTGAAAAGGAATCATCAGCGCAAGGAATCCGGCCAGACATGCCGCTCCGCTTCCAAATGTCACAAGCAGCATGGTCCAGTCTGCTGAAATATCCTGAACCCGGAAATAGGCTCCCTCAATAACCAGCATAATAAACATCGTCAAAATTCCCATAGACAGTCCGAAAATATATTTTTCTACTGCATAAGTGCTCCTGCGGAAAGGAAGCGTAAACAGATAGGCATTTCCGTTGTCATATTCATCGTATCCAATGGTGCTCAGTACAAAAAACGAACTGACAAAACCGACATAACAAACAACATAGGAGGCGGAGGCAGCCGCTCCTCCTGTTCCGGAAATCAACAGAAAGATCGCCACAACAAATACAGCAGCAAAAAAATTCTTCTGTCCCATCAAAAGTTTAAAATCCTTGATCAATAATCCTTTCATAACTCTTCTCCCTGAATCATCATCATAATCACGTCGTCAATTCCACTGTTCTCAATCACTGCCTTAGGGTAATTCTCGGCATAAAACTGCTTTTGATCTGTCAGAGCGCTGTATCCGAAATTTTCTTTCTTTACCCGGAGAATATATTGTTTATCCATCTGGGCAAACTCCTTGTGATCCACCTTTAAAACAGCATACCTGCTAAGCAGGATATCAGTATCCTCATGAAAAATAATCTTTCCGTCGCTGATCATATACAGATCGTCGCAGATTCCTTCCAGATCTGTGGAAATATGGGAACTGATGAGAATGGAACGATTTTCGTCCTCCTCCATATATTCTCTCAACATATCCAAAAGTTCATCCCTTGCCACCACGTCCAGTCCGGCTGTCGGTTCGTCAAGAAGCAAAAGGTCCGTACTGTGGGAAAGAGCGATCAAAAGCTTCAGCTTCGCTTTCATTCCGGTCGAAAACTCCTTGATCTTCTTCTTTTCCGGCAGGCGGCATTTTCTGCAGCTTTCAAGAAATTTTCCCTTGTCAAAATCCGGATAGAATCCTGACAGCATTGCCGCTGTATCTTTGACGGTCAGATAACCGCTTATACCGGAGTTAGACAGAACGACTCCTATTTTCTGTCTATCTTTCATAGTCAGGGAAGCCGCGTCTTTGCCCATAATGGTAATTTTCCCGCCGTCCGGCCGGATCAGTCCGAGAACAGCCTTAAAGGTTGTGCTCTTTCCGGCTCCATTTTGCCCTACCAGTCCGGTAATGCATCCCGGTTCTACATGCAGAGAACAGTTCAGTGTAAAGCGGTCATAATGCTTCGTAACATTTTCCAATTTCAACATAGCCTATTCCTCCAAAATGAGTGTAAATAATTCTTTTAAATCTTCATCCTTCATTCCATATCTTCTGCCTTTTTGAATGGCCAGTTCAAAATCGGCTTCTACTTCCTTTCGCTTTTCTTCCTTCATCAGTTCTGTATTAAACGCGGCAATATAGGTACCTTTTCCGTGTACAGTAACTGTGAATCCTTCCTGCTCCAGGCTGTCATATGCTTTTTTCACCGTCAGGGCGCTGATCTTCAGCTCTTTGGACAAGGTCCGGACGGAAGGAAGCGCTGTGTTTTCTGTCAGTTCTCCTTCCATGATCAAAGCTTTGATCTGCTCGACGATCTGTTCGTAAATAGGAACCATGGATGAATGGTTAATGATGATCTTCATATTCATCCTCCTTGTATAAACAGTATATAACAGTATATTAGTGTTGTCAACTGTTATACGGTGTTTATTTAAATTATTCGTACATCTCTTTGATTCTTCGGACGCAAAAAAGCAGATGCACGAAGCTTTGTTGCCTTTCTTCGTATATCTGCTTCCCATTCCATCTCTCACCTTATATTACCGACATTTGCAAACCTTTATATGGCTCCCTTTGTCTGCAAAAAATGTTCCCTCCCGTCACCTCTACTGTGATCTTTTTCTGCCAGCTTTGAGGAATATAAATAATAATTTTTTTCTTTTTCCCCTTTTCCATATAATGCTGAATAACAAGGTTATTATTAAATCCATCCTGGATTTCGATTGCAACATCTTTCTCACGGATATAACAGTCTCTTGCTTCCTGTTCTTTCATAACAAAGCTGCTGATATCCCTTGAATCCTTCCTCAATAGTTCTTTTGTAAATCTGGAAATAATATGTTCTATGATTCTGACTTTTGTGTTTGGGGCATCATATAAAGCATCCATTTATTTTCCTCCTGGTATTTTGGCGCAGATCACTGTTCCTGGAATTATATAGCAAAATATTGTTCTGATTTTTTCAAAATAAACATTCCTCCCCTGCCATTCCTAATAACCGCATTTTTCTTCATGGCCCTTCATTGCAGTAATAACTGCAGCTGCTCCGGCAACTAATGCTAAAATGGCAACAATCACTTTTTTCATTTTGCCTTCCTCTTTTTTGATAATGTCTATGCTTATTTCAAACCTTTACATAATGGAATCAGACAAAGCAGTATGATGATACCGACCATACCGACAACAATACCTAAGATCATATTTCCCCATACCATTGTCAAACACATGCCAACTCCTAACGCCAAAGTTCCTGCAATCCCGACAATCGCTGTCACCACTGCTTTTCCGCTGATCTTTATTGGCTGCTTATGCTCCATTTTTCGCCATACAAACACAGTGAGCAATGCAAATACAATTCCTACGCACCCCACGATAACTCCCGGTCTGAATACATTCCACTCCGGGATCATAGCCATACACATTCCCATTGCAAAAAACAGACAGCTGATAGCTCCTAAAATCAATGTAACAAAA
This sequence comes from Claveliimonas bilis, assembly GCF_030296775.1. Lineage (NCBI taxonomy): Bacteria > Bacillati > Bacillota > Clostridia > Lachnospirales > Lachnospiraceae > Claveliimonas > Claveliimonas bilis. Next base: position 2,593,232 of record NZ_AP027742.1, read on the forward strand.
CTACTTTTCTTCATTTTGAAATCCTCCTCTTTTCTTTGTTTGATTACAGAAGGTAGCATATATCTTGTTTGTTTCACTTTTGTTCTATTTTTGTTTTTAAAATATTAAAAACGAGATACAGGATATTCTCCCATATCTCGTTCATTCACCATTTCTCTATTTTTTATTCAAGAGATTATTGGCCCTTAAAACAAGGAAATTGTTTTCATAACCTGTATTACCTCATTCAACTGATTCATGCGGTTATGATTTACAGCATATCCTTTTCATTTCCCATAAGTTTCTTTCCCCATAGTTTTATTCCAGTCCACTGGCGCGATTATTTTCAAACTAATAGCGTAGAATAAATCTCAGATGGCCTATTAACCGAATCATTTACTTTGTTTTTTTGTTCATTTTATATACCTTATGTTATCGCATCCTTTTAATTATGTAAACTATTTTGCACCTCATATTTAAAATAAGTTCCTTCCAATGACTGCAGATTCATTGAAAATTTGTCAAGGGAGAATTTTTTGCCAGATCTATTCTATTTCATCTTGACAAAACCGTCAGTTCTCATTAGTATAAAGGAGAGAAATGGGTTTGTACCAAGTATGATTTTAAAATCTGAACGGGTTGCTCGTTTCTTTTTTTATACCTAAAATATCATACAGATAATATTTCCCATTTTTTGCATGACGGATCAACATGGAAACATGATATACATTATACCGTTCCAACATTCCCTGTTCGTTATAAACAGGCAATGCGAATCTGGAATCATACCGATACCATCCAAAAGCTGCATCTCGCAAATGCTTATTTCCAGAATTCTCTCGGAAATGTTTTCCTTCTGCAATCTCAATCATCTCTGGAATTCCTTGCACAGCATTTGCCTTTGCTTTAGCATTGGCTCCTTTCAAAGAATAAGTGTATTTCGATCCTGCATATTCGTCTGGAAAATCACTCCCAATATAAACTGTATCTTTTGTATCTTCAACCATATAGGAATCACCTACATACTGTCTCAAATACTCTTTTACTTCGTCCCAGCAAATCCACCGTTTCCCTTTAAACAAAATTCTAGAAATTACAACGAGTCTCCTGCCATCTTTGTCTGTAATGATTTTCACGGTTTTTTCCATGAGCTGATCCCTCTTCATTTGATTCCTAATTTTTATCGTATATAGGTTATAATATGGCATCCGATAAAATATGTCAACCAGTTTTCTTTCTCACATTTGCGCCCTATGAATCTCCTATTAAACACAATTTTGAAATTAAAAAATACTTTCTGGCACTTTAAATGGCACATAAAAAGACAGGATGCCATACACCCTGCCCACATTTCTACATATTCTATTCCAGTAATTACAATCCCAGTCCATTCACCCATTCCTGCACATCTGCCTCATCAGCGCCGGAACGGAATCTCTCTCCTTCCTGCCAGTCGCCGGTTCCTGCCATTTCCTCTAACAGCTGTCCGCTGTCTCCTATTCCGGAGGATGCTGACGTACAGAACGGAATAACGGTCTTTCCTGTAAAGTCATTGTTTTCTACAAAGCTGTCAACCGGCCATGCAGCGATCCCCCACCAGATAGGGTATCCGATAAAGACTGTGTCATAGGAATCCCAATTTTCTACATCTGTTGAAACCAGCTCTACATCTCTTAAACTCTCATCTTCATGTTCCTGGGATACCCGGCTGTTGTCATCAGACCAGTTCAGGTCATCGTCTGTGTATGGTTCTACTGGTTCCAATTCAAAAAGATCTCCTCCTGTAGTATCGGCAATATAGTTTGCAACTTCCTCAGTGTTTCCCGTTGCCGAATAATAAACAACAAGTACATTTCCGGATCCTGAAGAAGAATCCTCATTATCCTCTGCGCTTTCCTGCTCATCTGCCTGTGCAGTATTGTCCGAAGATTCTGTCTGTGCGGCATCCTCACTGTCGGCCTGTGTGTCCGATGTATTAGAGCCGCATCCTGCCAGCAGGCTTACTGATGCTGCTCCAATCAGTATTATAGAGAGTAATTTCTCTGCTTTCATAATCATCACTTTCCTTTCTGTTTTCTTATTGTCATTCTGTCTGTCCCATGTTTCTTTCCCAAAAATCAACTGCATTGTTAATCCAACCTTCAGCCACCATTCCTTCTCCCAGTCCGAAGCCATGTTGGAGACCATCGAACACTTCAATCTCAGTATCTGTCCCGTTGTTTTTTATCCATCTGATGTAGTTTTCCACAGATCGATAGGAAGCAATCCCATCATTGGTCCCCACACATGCATAGGTGGGAGGTTCATTACCTGTGACTTCCGACAGTCCGGTGTACTGCATGATCACTGACGCCGGTGCTGGATAGTCATCTTCTCCAAATGCCGCTGTTCCATATGAGCCAAGCCATGCCGCCATACGTGCTCCGGCCGAGCCGCCCCATAAAGAGTAGTCTGTCATATCAATCTGCAGTTCCTCTGCATTTTCATGAAGAAAGGCAATGGCTCTTGCCAGATCTTCGCATGCAGTATCTGCACCGGGACGATAGATCAGCGCAAAGGCATTATAGCCTTTTTCGGACAGTTCCATAGCCTGGGGAAAACTGTCATGCATAGCAGCTACATAAACAAAGCCGCCGCCTGCATTGAGAACAGCTGTTTTCGCCCCTGGTTCTCCCCGGAAGAAAAAAAGCCCTGTATTCTCTTTTTCCGGATCCTCCGCCTTTTCTTCCTCTGTATAAATATCGTAGAAAATCTGCTCTCCCGATGCCGCCTGATCCTTCAGGTAATTTACAATCTCCACTGTACGGTTCGGATTTACATTATGATACCATACCAGGATTTCTCCAACATCCTGCAGTGTGAGATTATCATCAATCGTCCGGTCTACCGGGAAAATCAGTCTTCCATAGTCTTCAAACACAGGATCGTTTATCACATCTGTTACTTTTGTCTCCAAAGTATAGTCTCCTCCGCCTCCTGAAGGCTGTCCTTCGGTCTGAAGATTTTCTTCTTCCTGCCTGCCGCATCCTGAAAGGACCAGGACACAGATGAAAATAAAGAAACAAATAACCGACAGGATTCCTTTTTCTTTCATATTTAATAACATCTCCATCTGAAGCTTCTCCTTATTGCGGATACAGCGGCCGGTTTTACTTTTGCTCGTCAACAGGAGGAACCATAGATACATACTGTTTCAGCAGTTCCGGCGTACTGGTATAGTATCTCTTGTTCTGATCCAAAGCGCGGATATCTGCCATCTCTTCTTCTGTCAGAGCAAAATCAAATAAATCAAAATTATCGCGGATATGATCCGGATTCTTGGAACCTGGAATTACAATATTGCCGTCCTGAATATGCCAGCGCAGAATGATCTGGGCCGGACTCTTTTTGTACTTTTCTCCCAGTTTTGCAAATACCGGTTCCTGCAGAAGTGCGGCATCTCCATGTCCCAGAGGATACCATGCCTGGATCACAATATCAGATTTTTCAAGAAATTCTTTCAGCTTTTTCTCCTGATCGTAGGGGTGTACTTCTGTCTGAAGAACCGCCGGCTTCACCTCACACATATCCAGGATTTCCCGAATCTGCTCTTCGTTAAAGTTGGAAAGACCGATCGCCTTTACTTTTCCTTCTTTATACGCCTTTTCCATCAAGCGGTATCCTGCTGTATAGTTTCCTGCCGGCTGATGGATCAAAAGCAGGTCAATATAATCTGTATCTAATCTCTCCAGCGTCTTCTCTACGGCGTCCTCCTGCTCATAAAAGGACGGCCACAGTTTTGTCTCCAGGAAGATCTCTCCTCGGTCAATACCGGATTTCTTTATGGCGCGTCCCACTGCTTTTTCATTTACATAAGCGTTGGCGGTATCAATCAGACGGTATCCGTCCTTCAGCGCATGTGCAACGGCGCTTTCTGCTTCATCCGGTGTCAGCAGAAATGTACCGATTCCTGCCATTGGCATTTTCACTCCATTGTTTAATACTGCATATTCCATGATAATTCCTCCTTATATCGCTTACTTCTTTACAATTTCAGTATAGCCCTTCTTTTTACATACCAGAAGTTCCATTTCGTTAAACAGTATATACCTTTTAGTTTCGATATCTTACTCTACTTTTGACCCGCCGAATACTCCGGACATTGGCAGGATGTCAAGCATCCGGTCAATCTCTTTTACTTCCTCTTTTGTGAGTTCCACATCCGCTGATCTTCCGTTCTCGATCAGCCTGTCATATTTCCTGGTTCCGGGAATCGGTACGATCCACGGCTTCTTTGCCAGCATCCACGCCAGAGAAATCTGCGCCGGTGTTGCATTTTTCTTATCTGCCATTTCCTCCAAGTATCGGATCAGTTTTTCATTTTTATCAAATGCGCGGGCAGTAAACTGCGGCATTGCGCTCCGGTAATCTGTCTGTGCATCAAACTTTGAATTTTTATTATATTTTGCAGACAGAAGGCCGTTTGCCAGCGGAGAGAAAGCCACAAATCCGATATTCAGTTCCTCCAGCACCGGAAACAATTTCTCATAGTCCCGATACATCATAGAATAACGATTCTGTACTGCTGTCACCGGGCAGACTGCATGGGCGCGTCTTAACGTATCTTCATCTGCCTCGGAAATCCCCCAATGAGTAATCTTACCCGCCTCAATCAACTCTTTCATGGCTCCTGCAGTCTCCTCGATGGGAACCTTGCGGTCTATCCGATGAATATAATATAGATCCAAATGGTCTGTCTGGAGGCGCTTCAAAGACCCTTCCAGAGATGTCCGGATCGTCTCCGGTCTTCCGTCCGGAATCAACGGTTTATTCACTTCTTTTGATTCCTCATCAAAACGGATACCGCACTTGGAAGCCAGAACGACCCGGTTACGGCAAGATTTCAGGGCTTCTCCCAGAAGTTCTTCATTATCGTGGGGATTTTCAGCTGTTCCGTAAACCTCTGCTGTATCAAAAAATGTATACCCTTCTTCTACTGCCTTTAAAAGCAGATCTGTCATTTCTTTTTTGTCCGCCGCCGGACCGTAAGCATGGCTCATCCCCATACAGCCAAGACCAATGGCCGATACTTCCAAATCTTTTCCTAAAATACGTGTTTTCATATTTTGTTTCCTCCTTTCTATATGATGACCAATTAATATTGAATCATTTTTCCTGTCTCCATTTATCTGTCTGTTTAAAAACACTCCAGAAATATTTTCAGGATTTCATCCGGCAGGATTCTTCGGTAGCTTCCAGGAGAATAATGGCAGGAATCCGCAATCTCCTTCAGCTCTTTTTGGTCTTCTATTCCAAGTTCTCTTAAAGTCGTGGGAAGTCCTGTCACTTTGATGAAAGATTCAAGTGCATCGATCCCGTCTTTTGCCAGCTCCGCATCTGTTTTCCCTTGTTCCCGGATTTTCCACACATTCCTGGCAAATCTTGAAAATTTTTCAACACCGCTTTTGTATATATGCCTGTAGTAGACCGGATGCAGTACGGCCATTGCCTGCCCGTGACTGCAGTCCGTATAAGCGCCGATCTGATGAGCCATCAGATGACAGGCAAAATCACACTGTTTTCCCAGTTTAATAAGACGGTTTTCAGATAGGGAAGACTCCCACAGAAGATTGCTCCTGGCCCCATAGTCTTGGGGATCCTTCAGTATCATCCTGATATTTCTTATAATACTTTGCATAAGTGTTTCCGAAATCTCATCGGATACATTCCGTTCATCCGGAGCGCTGAAATATGTTTCCATGACATGGGACAAACTGTCAAAAGCTCCGGATATCATTTGTTCTTTCGGCACGGTAAATGTATAGGTAGGATCCATCAGTGCAAACCGGGGATTACATGCCGGATAATCATATCCTGTCTTTCGCCTTTTTTCTTCATTGGTAATAATGGCTGCTCCATTGCATTCGCTTCCGGTTCCCGCCGCTGTGACAACCACTCCCACAGGAATGGGTTCAAAATGAATGACCCCTTTTCTTTCCCAGTAATTCTCCCACGGATCTCCCTTACAATATGCCACAAGGGCAACCGCCTTACAGCAATCCATAACAGAGCCGCCGCCAATTCCAAGAATGATCTGGGCTCCGCTGCTTCTTGCCAGTCTGGCTCCCTCCATCACTTTTCTATAAGTGGGATTTGGCATGATACCGGAAAATTCCACTACGTTTTTTCCGGATTTTATCAGAATCCCCAGAATCTCGTCGTAGATGCCGTTTTTTTTAACGGATCCCATTCCATAAGCCAGCATCACAGTATCGTAATCTTTTATCAGGCTGACAAGAAATTCTTTTACACATCCCGGTCCAAAATAAACTTTTGTCCTGTTTTCATAGATGAAGTTATTCATGCTCTGAAAAACCTCCCTGCATCCACTTTTTGAATAAATTGTAAAAAAGAAAACCTACTGCCAGATCCAGCACAATCCGTTGTAAAAATATTCCATTGCATACTCTCCGCTGTGAGTGCCTCCTTCCTGCTCTTCGTAACTCATTGATTCATAAGTATCGTACTCCAGCTCCACAAGTGTGCCCGGACGCTCTGACTCTCCAAAATATTCCTCCGGAATTTGTGACAGTTCTTCAGGGAATGCAGCGGTCGTCTCCTCCGTGGTTGCCCCCTCCTCGGATGCTTTCTCCTCTCCGATGCTCTCATCTGTTCCGTCCCGTCCGCAGCCTGTTGTTATCGCTATGACCGTCAGAAATATTGCAAACAGTCTGGATTTTTTCACCATTTTTTACCTCCTTATGTATCCGATCTAAACACAGTATAATTGAAAAAAATGAACCGGAGAAGCCATGTATTGGTTGCGGAATATATACCTTAAAGTTTTGACTCTCCTATATAGGACAAAGAATTCCGCTTCGCGCGAGTGCGCATCCCGCAGAGCATTTTATTTAAGGGGAACAAAGTTTCCCCTTAAATAAAAAAGACTGCAGGTTTTCCCTGCAGCCTTTCCGGTCTGTTCACATTATTCAATATTTTCATCATCCAGCCTGTGAAAATCCCGATTCTGTCCAAATACATGGATCAGAGGCAGTACTTTAATAAAACACTCAAAATTCCCTTCTTTTATAAATTCTCGAAGCTGCACATATTCCCGGGAGTTGCACACACAGCTCATTTGTATCTTCGGCTCTTTTGAGTAGCCGCCCATAGCGTCATGATAAATCGTCACACTCTTATGAATCTTGTGAATAATAAAATCTTCAATCTTTTCCATATTTTTCCCGATCATCTGCACATCATACAGTTTGGGGCCCAGATTGAATACAACATAATTCATACTGTTCACATAAATGAGCTGTCCCGCAAATGCATAAGCCAGCTGATCCAGGCTGAATGCCAGAGTCATAATAAGGAGGATCAAAACTTCTTCAAAATAGTAAATCTTCTTCAGCTCTGTTGACTTCCAGATTGTCTTTTTCAATATTTTAGCCACCGTATCATCTCCGCCATAGGAAAATCCGATACGATACGGGATTCCCACTCCAATTCCATAAAGGACAGCGAACGCGGCCAGTGCGATCAGCTTTTCCTCAAAAATAATCTGTATATCAATAAAACTTAGCACCCACAATACCATGGGATACAGGATAGACAGGATAACAATATTGGACACATCTCTCTTCCCCAGAGTCATCCATGTAACAATCAAAATAAGGATCGTAATGACATAGTAAATAAGCGCATAATTAATTCCCGTAAATTTTTCTACAGTCATAGATATACCAGTAATACCGGGCGTAGCCAGTCCGTTGGGAATCATGATCCAGTTGGTTGCAATACTACAGCATAAACAGCCAATAACCAAAAGAAATCCTTTAAAAACCGGTGATTTTTTCATGGTGCTTTCCGCAGGATCTCACATCCTGCTTTCCTCCTCATACAGTTCCTTTTTGTATCTGCTGATACTTCTAACTCCTAGTATAACGAATCAATCTCCGGCCTGCAATATGGCAATTATTTTTTTCTTTCCGCATAGCGGCAGATGACCGCCGGCATTGCTGCGCATAAAATCAGAAGACCTCCCAACACAACCGCTGCCTGAGCTACAGGCCATTGGAATACAAAATAATCCAGCCTGGACTCCATATAGAAGGACAGCAGCAAAAGTCCCGGTATGCCAGGAACAGCAAGCAAAACCAGCGTCAGAATGAAATAAGCAACTCCTTCATTTACCAACATTCTTCTTTGCTGCCGTTTCGTCATTCCCAGACTTTCCAGAACAGCAAATTCCTTTTGCCTTGTCAGGATTCCTACCGCCATAACATTAAAATAATTCATTATCCCTGCAAGAAGCAAAATTGCTCCAAGCGCTCCGAGAAGCAGCCGGCTGCCATTCACATAGCCTTCCGCCTCCTTTTGCAGTATCTGTTTGCTGATCTGGAAAAGTCCCGTTTCCTGTTTCTCCTCTCTTATCTGGTTTTCTCTGGATAAAATCTGCTGTACTTCCTTTTCTGCCGCTGCCTCTTCCCCTTCCTGTACATTCATTTCCACGGAAAAGGTCTTCTTTTCTGTCTGAAGTTTCTCAAATCCTTTCTCGCTAATTGCAAAGTACAGAAGTCTCGGTCCATGCCATGTCTGTTTCAATTCCGGAAAACCTTCAAGTGTTGTGTCCATATAGCCGCACAGTGTCATTTCTGTCGACTCCTTTTCTCTTTCCTCTTTTGTCCGAAGAGAGGTAAACCAGACCGGCTCTCCCACTGCTTCTTCCGCCTGCTTCTGCTTTTCCTTAGACAGAATATGATCCTGCAGGAGAAGTACTCCAAAGCCCTCCTCCAAAGCTTCCATATCCAGTTTCAGCGACTGTTCTTCCGCAAATGCCTTGAGTTGTTCTATTTCTTTGCCTGTCAGAATTTGAATGGTACATCCACCTGTCTCTATAATCATCTGCTCTGTCTTCGCCTCATCCGGATCATCCACAAGCGGGCGAATGCCTGTTTGAGTAAAACAGACGTCCATATAGGCGCCTTCCGTCAGATGCACATTCTCCGGTTTATGATCTGTCACTTTCAGAAGCTGGTTCTTTACTTCTTCAGAGACAGGAGAAAATTCATCATAAGCATTTTCCGATAAAAGTCCGGTCATGCTTCCCTCTGTCAGGAAAGGATCCTCTCCCGGATCTCTTCCAAGATACTCTTTTCCCCACCCCTCTGCTTCTGCCCAGGGGGCAAATCTTCCGGCAATCACAAAATCCGGCATATTATCAAACACGTTGCCGTAATCTGTTCCTTCAGTGATCACCACTGCCCCCATCGTCGTCTCAAGCCCAAGAAACAGTGAAAGAACCGTCCATATCAGCCTGCCGCGGGTCCGAAAAAGATTCTGCCACGCCATACGGCGGATTTCCCGGCGTTCCTTCCATGTATTTTTCTCCGTCTTTTTCTCTGCGTTTTTCTTTCTTCTTTTTTCCGACCTTTCCCCTTTTTTTCTGCCTGTATAGTGCATAGCCTCCAGACAGGACATCTCCACTGCCCGAAATACTACTGCTCCTGCTGCCGCTGCTGTTACAATTCCAACAAAAAGAATCGCTCCTGCCAGAAGCAAAATAGAAAATACGGAAAGACCTCTGCTTCCCCCATACTGTGACAGATACTGCCTGCCCAGGACACGGGGCAGCCATGCAGACAAAAATATCCAGGAACTTCCGGCTCCAACTGCTGTCCCCCCTAAAAACACAATCCCTATCTGTCGAAAATAAAAACTTCGAAGCTGTTTTTTTGTTGCTCCAAGTGTATGCAAAAGACCAATCTGCCTGATATCTCCGGTCATGGAAATCCAAAGTACATTAAAAATCAGAAAATAAACTGCAGCCAGAACAAGAAACGCCCCTAACACAGCCATTTCATATCCTCCCAGAAAACGGTTCAGTGCTTCATAAGCGTAGGTATTTCCTCCGGTAAATGTCTGTGCGTCGTCTGTCATCTTCACATCCTCGTACAGTTTTTCCTCTGCAGTATGTCCGTCTATCCGGTCATCCTGGCAGATCAGAATATCACTTTCTTCATCCAGGTTTCCGCCCCATGTTCTCAGTTTCTTTTCTGAAACATACCCCTGTGCCGGGTGGGAGGCGGGATTGGTGTAATCCCGATACCACCCGCTTAAGAGGAAGGTTGCCTCTCTCTGCTCAAAAAGACCGATCTTCACAGTAAGAGAAATCTTCATCCCTGATCTTGGTTCTGTAATTCCCATCTGTTCCAGGACCCTTATCGGAAGCATTATCTCATTTTCTTCTTCCGGGTAATGTCCCTGGATATCCGTGTATGCAGGTTTCATCATCTCTTCCCATGCAATCTGGTCCAGTACCGCAATCCCACATACCGATTCTGTTTCGTTGTAAGCATATCCGACTCTCTCCATCCGGCCTGCTTTTTCTATATATCCAAGTTCTTTTATTTTTACATACTGCTCTTTGGTGCCATCTTCCAAAATTGTAGCAGCCGCCGTTCCATCCCGACGAACCGTCCGGAGATACTCTGCCTGCATTTTCCCTTTTGCCGTACCAAATACCATGGTAAGTGTAAGGATTCCCAAAGCCACCGCCAAAAACAGTATCATATTCCTTCCACGGCTCCCGGCCGCATTTCTCGCCGCAAGAATCCGTATCACAGAAGGATTTTTTTCTGAAACATGTCCTCTTTGCGCCATCAGAATCTTTCCTCCCATCTTTTCTCTTCGTCAGAATCCGCTGCAAGCCTTCCGTCAGACATACAAATGATCCGATCGGCCATCTGAGCCACCTCCTCCTGATGAGTGACTACAATAACGGTCTGATGAAAACGTGCAGCACATGTTCTAAGAAGTCCCATTACTTCCATCCCGGCCTCTGAATCCAGGCTTCCTGTAGGCTCATCCGCAAGGATAACCGCAGGCTTGGCAAGCAGAGCCCTGGCAATAGCCGCTCTTTGCTGCTGGCCGCCTGATAATGTCTCCGGCATTTGATGCAGCTTTTCTTTTATCTTCAGAATTTTCAGCATTTCCTCCAAAAATGCCTCATCCAGCTTTCCCCCGTCCAGGCGTATCGGAAGCGTAATATTCTCATACACATCCAGCATGGGAACCAGGTTATACTGCTGAAAGATAAATCCGATATTTCGTCTCCGAAAGACAGTCCTTTCCTCTGCCGTCATATCCTTTAAGCTTATGTTTCGTATCCATACTCCTCCTTCTGTAGGCTCATCCAAGGCCCCAAGAAGATTCAGAAGTGTAGTTTTTCCGCTTCCCGATGTTCCTACAACCGCAAGAAATTCGCCCTCCTCTACAGAAAGATCAATACCGTCCAGGGCATGTACCTCATAGTCTTCTGTAACAAAATATTTTTTCAGTCCAACTGCCTTTACAATTTTCATCTTTTCTTCCTCCGGTAATTTCCCAGTATATGCTGGTATATTTGCCATAAAAAGAGAATACTATATAAATCTTACAATCCTGTGACAAAAAAGGGACAGGCCGCTTTTTGTCCTGTCCGCTTTTTCGTTCTCACATTTCTTCCTTTGTCTGCACAGCATCTATTCTTCTGTGGGAAAGAAAATCTCCATCAGCAGTCCTCTTGTTTGTCTCTTTACCCGGATAAAGCCTCCCTGCGCCAGGATGATCTGTCTGGCAAGATAAAGGCCCACCCCAAATCCTTCCTGCACACGGACTCTCTTTCCCCTGTAAAATCTCTGGAATATTCTGTTCTCCTCCCCGGCTTCAATGCCAATTCCGTAATCTCTCACGGAAATTTTAAGAAACATTTCATTTTGCAACGCGCTTACTTCCACATGTCCGCCTTGACTGCTGTACTTTACTGCATTATCCAGCACATTGAAAAAGGCCTCGCCAAGCCAGTTTGGATCGTGCCTAAGTTCCAGATCAGAAGGAAGCGATACCTGGAAGTCCAGTTTTTTTTCTTCTGCCTGTGCCTGTATCTGTCCCAGGGCATTCAGCAGAGTTCTTCTAATATCTTTCGATTCCTTTCTTATCTGTATCATGTCATGTTCCAATCGTGACATTTTGATGAAACTTTCTGTGAGAAACCGGATTTTCTCTTTAGCTCCCTCTGCCGACTGGATATACTGATATGCCTCTTCATTTCTCCCTTTTGTTTCCCCTTTTGCAAGTTCCAGATAGCTTTGGATATTTGCCAGGGGAGTCCGAAGCTGATGGGCAATTTCCGTAATAAGTTTCTGAAGTTTTTCCCGGCTTTTTTCTGCCTCTTCCTGACGCCCTTTCGCCATCCTGCATATCCGAATCAGCCGGTCTTCTATCTTCGCATAGATTGTCTCTTCCCCGGCTGTTCTGTTGGTCACTTCTTTTTCTTCCAGCACAAGTTCCGTGAGCTCAAGCAATGTTTCCATTTCCCGTCTTCTTTGCTTTCTCTCTATCCAAATAGAGATCGTTCCTCCAGCTGCAATACCTGCTGCAGCTGCCGTCACAAGCCAAATCCACATTTTCTTCCTCCCGCCATTGTACTTTTTTCTCATTCTCCAAACCGGTAGCCCAGACCAAATACGTTTTTGATCAGAGCTTTCTGCACTTTTTGATCTCCTATTTTTCTGCGAAGCCTTCCAATCGTGACACTGACTGTATTTTCCTCTACAAATTGTCCGTCAATCCCCCATACGCTCTCAAGGATCATTTCTCTTGTCAGAACCTGCCCCTGATTTTTGGCAAAAAATTCGAGCAGATTATATTCCCTGGCTGTCAGCATGATTTCTTCTCCGCCCCGGAAGACTCTTCTTTTCTCCGGCCAGACTTCCAGATCATCAAAAATGAATACTTTGTCTTTATCTGTCCTTCTAAGAACAGCCTCTATCCGTTTCAGCAGAACTTTCATCTGAAACGGTTTTACTACATAGTCATCTGCCCCGGCGTCAAAGGCTTCCAGCATTTCTCTTTCCTCATCCCTGGCTGTCAGAAAGATAGCCGGAAGTTCTTTTATTCCGTTTCTTAATATTTCTTCGTATAACCGGATTCCGTTTCCATCCGGCAAGGTCACATCTATCAGCAGCAAGTCTAAATTTTCGCCGTTGTTCAGCATTTGTACAGCTTCTTTGCAATCATAAGCACAAGATGCTGCAAACCCGCCTTTTTGGAGTGCGATTTTTAGAGCCTGATTCAGCATTTTGTCATCCTCTATAATCCCGATCCGTGCCATCGTTTTCCCTTTCTTTCCATTGTTTTTCAAGATAGCGTTGGTGTACAAGAAGTCAATACGCTCCCTTGTACACCACTGCTACATACCTATGTAATCATATCACATTGTACCCGCCATGTAAAAATTCCATTATTTTGTTATAATCTTCTGTAACGAATGAATATGCTCATGCGTCTAATAAGCAAAGAGGGGAGGGATGCCAAAATGAACGCTGACTTTGAAGAGCTTTATGAACGCTTTTTTCATGATGTATATTTATTTATACTTGCTGCAAGCGGAGATCCTTACATTGCTGAAGAAATCACACAGGAAACGTTTTTCAGAGCTCTGAAAGAAATCCGGCATTTTAAAGGAAATTGCTCCGTGAAATCCTGGCTCTGTCAGATTGCCAAAAATTTATACATCAGCCAGAAGCGAAAAAAGCCTGCCCTTTCCACCGAGGATATCCCTGTAACGGACATATCTACGGAACAAAGCGCGGAAGATCTTTGTATACAAAATCAACAGGCTCTTTCCCTTTACAAAATCCTTCATTATCTGGATGAACCCTATAAGGAAGTCTTTACACTGCGCACGCTGGGTGATCTTTCCTTCAGGGAGATTGGCGAGATTTTCGGAAAACAGGAAAACTGGGCAAGAGTAACCTATTACCGGGCCCGTATGAAGATCCAGAAAAAAATTCAAGAATAATTTTTAAGGAGCGTGAGTTTATGAAAATATCCTGTAATATCATTCGTGATCTTCTCCCGCTTTACCTGGACCAGGTATGCAGCGAAGAAAGCAAAGATATGATAGAAAACCATCTGACTGAATGCGAAAACTGCCGGGAATACTACGATCAAATGTCTGCCGATGTTCCCGACATCAATATTGATCCGGAAGAATCTGCAGACCCTTTAGATGATAAAGCCATGATAAGAAAATTAAGCCGCCATATTACATCCCGGCAGTTTATGATCACCGGTATTACTTTGATCGTTGTTTTTATCATTGGCTGTTTCCTCAATTCTCCCGACTTTTCCTCTGCCTCTTCTCCGTTCATTGACAAAGCGAAGGAAACCGTACTAGAGACCATACCGGTTCTTGACTCAAGAATTTCCACGGATAAGATTACTCCCGGCGATGCCTACCGTCTGGAAGACGGTTCTATCTACTGTTCCTTTACTGTCAATTCTTCTTTTTCTTCTTTCTCGGAATGTTATGTGACGGATCAGGATGGAGAACAGAAACTTCATACAAACTATTTTACAGACTTCAATGCCCTGGCTTTTCAAAAATCTATAGATGATCGCATCAATGAACTTTTTCATATAAACAGCAGCGATGAGGCGACGACATTCTATATGGTTGTACCTGAAAAATCCGGAACCTGGCCCGATGATGTCAAAAATCCTTCTGAAGGCAGGCTTGTCATTCAGGATACCAGCGGCGTATATTGCATAGGAAAAGGCGGGGAGATTCTCGCTCTGTGGGAAAAAGGTCAGCCTCTTTCACAAGCTCCCCAAGAGATTGAAGAACTAGTCGCCGACCAACGTGCCATGATGGAAGAAGATTATGCACAAATGGAGGAAAATACAGAAGGGACCGACGCTGGCGAAGAAGACGGCACAGTAGAATGGTCAAAAGACTTTAGAAAAAATTTCTGGGGGACAATTTGGGATTCGGAAGAATAGTGCAACAAAGGAGACAGTTGGCAAAACTCCTGTCTCCTCTTTTATCCTATTGAAAAAGTTCCTTTCTCAAAAGCTCCAGCTCATCTTTGTAAATGCAGTTTTTCAAAGTCCCTTTTTCTACCGCTTCCCTGCATTTTTCAAAATCCATCCACATTACTTCTTCTACCTCTTCTTCCTGAAGACTCAGGTTTCTTTCATCTACTTGTTTTTCGTAGAGATAGACAGCGCTAAGCTCATTATCCCGAAAGGGCTTTCCGTAAAATTCATCTTCAAAAGCACTGTACCTCATGCCCGCAAACCGAAGATCGCTTCCTTTTGCATCTATTCCTAATTCTTCTTTTAGTTCCCGCAAAGCTGCCGGGAGATAATCATCTCCTGCTTCCACATGCCCCGCTGATGAAACATCATAACATCCCGGGTTGGAGTCCTTACAGGCACTTCTCTTTTGCAGAAGCAGATCATACCCGCTCTGTTCATTCTTCCGTATGATCCACACGTGAGCAGTAGGATGCAGGCTCCCTTCCAGATGAGCTACTCCTCTTTCTGTAACAATTCCGCTTTTCGATCCATCCTCGTTTAAAATATCAAAAAGCTCCATCGCTCTTCCATCCAATGCTGCCATAAGAAGTGTATCCGTTTCGTCGTACACAAGTTTTAAGGAGAAAAAGGGGTGGTCCTCGTTCATCAGGCGAAAGAAGATCTTATCTCCCTCCCAGATATTCAGATCAAAGACCTTTTCCTTCTCCACCCACTCCAGTTCTCCTTCATCGCAGGGGTGCGGCTCTCCCTCAAATCCGTCGGCGGTATAAAGTGACATGTATTCTGTAACAGAATCCCCATATACAAAGGTGACAATTCCCCTGTATTTCCAGGAGGTCAGTGTGTACCCTGTCTCCTCCCACACTTCCCGCAGCAGACATTCCTCCGGGCTTTCACTGTCTTCAAAGTGACCGCCCACTCCGATCCATTTATCCTTATTGACATCATTCTTTTTCACTGTCCGATGGAGCATCAGATATTTTCCGTCTTTTTCAATATAACATAATGTGCTTAATCTTATCATATTTCTTCTCCTTTGTACTCCTGTGTACTTTTTATACTACTATATAAATTTTATGATATCTTATCTGACTGATTCCGGCAATATCCTTTACACCGGTATACTGTCTCTTACGCATAGTGCTCCATATCCCACCTGATTATTGGGATAAACTGTGAAACCGGGGAGTTCTGCTGCTCCTTTTCTCAGATATGCCTTTATCTTCTCCCCATACAGATAGGCATCATTTCCCCTGACAATCCCCCATTCCATCAAAAGAGAGGCCGCCCCTGTCACAAAAGGCACTGCAAAAGAAGTTCCTGTTACAGAAACAATTCCCCCTCCCGGAGCCCGGGTTGATATATTTACTCCAGGAGCTGCCAGATCCGGTTTGGTACGATATCCTTCTCCATCTGCACCCCGTCCGGAAAAATCTGCATACGTAAAAGTCAGTGCATTATAGGCCCCTACGGTAATAACCCTGGAAGCTGTTGAGGGGATAGTGAAGGTTCTTTCCTCAATAGGGAAAAGAAAGCCTGTTCCCCGATTGAGAACTTCCTCCGACGGAAGCCACATCTGATAATTTCCGTCCACTACCTTTCCCGCTGTCAGAACAACAGTCCACACTCCTGAAGCAATATAACTGTCCACCGGAAGAAGATCAATAAAAATCTCCTGCACCAGACTATAAGGACTTGGCTCTCCATAATATATCAGAATTTCTGTAGGCCCCACCCGTATTCTCTGCGTACCTATCACCTCGCGGATAGGTTCTGTCCGAACGCCGGAAGGCGTAATAATAGAAAAGCGCACTTCATCAGCGTAAGTCTTCCAGATCTGGATATTTAAAGTAGGCTGGCTTTCCTGGACCGCCAGCTGTACCTTCACTTCTTCTCCGCTTCTGATCTTTCCGGAGGTGTGCCCGGCGCTGTTTCCTTCGTTGCCTGCCCCTACACAGATGCTGGTACGTCCCAGGTTCGCAATGTCATCCATATATCGTTCCAGAAGCGAACTTCCGTCATGTGCTCCATATGTATTACCAAAACTGATATTCATTGCCATAGGCATCTGATATTCCAGAGACTTTCGGACGGCATAGTCAATTCCCATCAGCAGCTCTGTTGTCCTCGGGAAGCCGTCTGCCCTTGGAGATGCCAGTTTTACGATCAAAAGGCTGCTCCCCGGAGCCACACCTGCATACCTGTCTCCTTCACTGCCTCCGCCTCCGGCTGCGATGGCTGCAACTGCCGTCCCATGACCTGACCGGTCTTCTTCCGGTACTAATCGCCTTCTCTCCCCTTCCGTTTCCGCACGGATAGCGCGGTCAATCTGTTCCGCCGGATATTCTGCTCCTATCTGGTAGCCTTCCGGCGGCTTTGCCTCCTCTGTCCCCCGGGCGGCAGACTGGTCCCACATGGCAAGAATGCGTGTCGAACCGTCTTCCCATCTGAAATCCTGCAGCATATAGTCAATGCCGGAATCTATAATGGCTATCAATGTTCCTTTCCCGCTCAAAGAAAAAGGTGTATCCTGCACAGCATTTATGCAGGATACACGCTTTCCGTCATATACCTGGAAAAACAGCCGCTTCGGCTTCTCGATATACTCGATTTCCGGCAGCAAAGACAGCTCGTTTAAGCGGGACTCCAAAATCGTGATCACCGCGTATTCATTCAAAAGCTCTGTCACCTGAACAGCTATCGCTCTGGCGCTTTCAAGGCTTCCGGAATATTTGACAATAACATCCCACTCCCGGTCAATAGGATAATATCCCACATCCAGTTCCAGCGACTTTTCCCTCTCCTCTTCCGTAGCATCCAGCGCAAGGTTCAAAAGATTTTCTACCTTCTGGCTTTTCATCCGGCCACCTCGTTTTCCTTCTGCAGTATCGTCCTGTATTTGGACACTGCATTTTTATTACATCATATGCCCGGAATATAAGAATATAACCTTTCCTAGCACACTGCAATCCCCGAATCTGTGTATGGTGCGATAGAAAGAGGGATAAAAAATCCTCTCTCGTGGCGGCACAAAGGACAGATCTCAGGTACCTTTGACCCGCGGAAGATGTGCCCGCAGTTCAGACACATCCATGCCCCCTCTTCGGCAAATTCAAAATAGGTATTATTTTCCAGAAGTTCTTTGATCGTCCCGAACCTTTTCGCATGTATTTTTTCCACTTCTGCAATCTGGAAAAATGCAGACGCCGCCTCCAGAAATCCCTCTTCTTTTGCCTGATTTCCAAACACCTGATAGACATCTTTATATTCTTCTGTCTCGTTGTGCTCTGCAGCAGCCAAAAGCTCTGTCAGAGAATCAAAGGTATCTACCGGAAAACCGCTGCATATTTCGATGGTCTGCCCCTCTGCCTCTTTTAAAAGTTCATAATAGCGCTGGGCATGAGCCCGCTCCTGCTCTGCCGTAAAAAGGAAAATCTGGCTCACTGCATACATATGATGCTCCCGGGCCATCTCTGCTGCAATGGTGTAGCGGTTTCTTGCCTGACTTTCTCCCGCGAACGCCTTCATCAGATTTTCTTTTGTTTTGCTTCTTTGAAAATCAACTGCCATGATACATACTCCTTTCATTTGCTTTCTATAGTATGTACCATGGCAGTGCCAGATTATTCATTATTTTATTGGAATCCGATCAGTCTCCTTGCAACAGTATACGCCAGAGACGAAATCTTCCGTCCGGATCTTCCCGGAAGATTCATTGTCTGTCCTAAAATCCCATAACGGATCTTAAAGTAAGTTTTTACATCCTTCTTCCTCAAATATAGCCAAAGGTCCTTCTTTTTATCAAGATTTTCCCTCTCCTTAGAGCGGATACACAGAATAGAAGAAACCGTCATCATGATAGCCAGATAGTTTATCATATATTTTTTCAGCTTCTTATTCGTTATCTCCTTCATCTGATACATATCGATCATTTTCTTTGTCACAAAGATCTGCTGGTCTACCCGTTTTATCATAACCTTTTCGTTGACGGATTGATCTTCCCGGCCGATATAATAACGGTAAAAATCTTCATCCATGTAATACATTTTTCTCACATGGGGCAAAGGATAGTATACATATATATTATCAACATAAAATGTATGCTTCGGCAGACGCAGCTGGCAGAGCTGCAAAAGCTCTGTTCGGTAGATAACGGAGTGCATCAGAATATACTGATCCAGATGGAAATGACCGATATCAGACCAGTGAAAAATCTCATCCTGGGGCAGTACATTCCGATAATGGATACACTTTTTATTCTCCATGCCTTCTTTTTCATAAACATAGTTGGCAATCAGCATATCTACCTGCTGTCCCTCTTCTTCAAATCCACGAAGCACCTGAAGGATTCGGTGCAAAGATTCTTCCTTGACCCAGTCATCGCTGTCTACTACTTTAAAATATTTGCCGGACGCTGCTGCCAGTCCGCTGTTGACAGCATCTCCATGCCCTCCGTTCTCTTTATCGATCACCTTAATAATATCCGGATATTTTTCAGCATATTCATGTCCTATTCGTGATGTATTGTCCTTTGATCCATCATTGACAATGATAATCTCTACATCCTCTCCCCCGGGAAGAATACTTTCGATTGCATGAGTCATATACGCCTCTGAATTATAACAGGGAATTGCGAATGAAATGTATTTCATAATTTTTTCCTCCTCGACTTCTTTAGTATTATATAGTATTCCTGCCTTTTTTCCAACTTAAACTTTGCAAAATCTTCTTTGTCTGATTGTAAAAAAACTTTTTTTCCGTTATATTTATAGTAAGTACACACAACGGAGGTAAAAAGGCATGAAAAAAAATATCATTGTGGGACAATCCGGAGGTCCGACTGCTGTCATCAACGGAAGCCTGTACGGAGTTGCTTCAGAGGGCGTCAAAAAAACTTCTGACATTGATACAGTATACGGTATGATCAACGGAATTGAAGGATTTCTCCACGGTAATTATATGGATCTGGGCGCTCTTGACAAAACAAATGAGCTGGAACTGATCCGCACTACTCCCGGAGCTTATCTTGGTTCCTGCCGTTACAAGCTGCCGGAAGATCTTCATGATCCGGTTTATCCGGAACTCTTCCGCCGTTTTGAAGAGCTGAATATCGGCTATTTCTTCTATATCGGCGGAAATGATTCTATGGATACGGTAAGTAAACTGTCACGGTATGCCGGTTTTATGAACAGTGATATCCGCTTTATCGGCGTTCCTAAGACTATTGACAACGACCTGGTAGAAACAGACCACACTCCCGGATATGGGAGCGCTGCAAAATATGTGGCAACCACTGTCCGTGAAATTGCGATCGACGCTTCTGTATATGATAATAAGAAATCTGTCACCATCGTAGAAATCATGGGACGACATGCCGGATGGCTGACTGCCGCCAGTATGCTGGCAAGGAAGTTTAAAGGCGACAACCCGGTTCTTATTTATCTGCCAGAAGTAGCCTTTGATCCCGATGCATTTATTGAAAAAGTCCGCTCTTCTCTTGAGAAAACCCCCAATCTGGTGGTATGTATTTCTGAAGGGATCAACGACGGAAAAGGAACCTTTATCTGTGAATATGCAAGTGAAGTGGGCACAGACAACTTCGGTCACAAAATGCTGACCGGTTCCGGCAAATACCTGGAAAACCTGGTAAAAGAAAAACTGGGCGTTAAAGTACGTTCTGTAGAATTGAATGTATGCCAGCGCTGCTCCTGCGCTCATCTCTCCCGTGTGGATCTTGACGAGGCGGTAAACGCCGGCATTTACGCCGTACAGGCTGCACTTGCCGGAGAAAGCGGTAAAATGATCACCTTTATCCGCAACAAGAGCGTTCCCTATGAATTGTCCTACGGCACAGCAGATGTCAACATTATCTGCAATAAGGAAAAACCGGTTCCCGCACAGTGGATCATCGGCGAGGGCTCTGATATCAGCGAAGAATTTGTGGACTACGTACGTCCTCTTACTCAGGGACATGTAGAACTTCCCACAAAGAACGGAATCCCGCTCTTTGCTTACAGAAAAGAGAATTAATGACCAAAAGACAGGAGGCATGATCTGCATGCCTCCTGTTTTCCTGTTTAGTCGGAACTCGTTGTCCTACGGGTCGTCTATACGTACTCTAAGATTCCACGGATATCCCGCACAACTGCGTCTGCTCCGGCCTCTTTATATTTCTGCTCCGCCGCCGCAAGTCTTACTTCCTTTTCTTCTTCCGGAAGGGCCTCGAATTCTTCCTTGGAAAGTCCTACAAGAGAACTTCCCTCCAAAATTCCGACCGTAAATACACCGGCATTTTTTCCTTCCCTGATATCAGAAATGGTATCGCCTGCCTTAATGACCTTATCTACAGAAGTCACTTTTAATGTTTCCATATTTTTAAAGATCATATAAGGATAGGGGCGCCCCATATTTCCGGTGGAGTCCGGGCTGTACCAGCAGTCCGGCTCATATCCCAGTTCCGCCGCCTTTGGCACAACGACTCCCATCATCACATCTGTATATCCTGTTGTAGATCCGATCTTAATTCCCTTTTCTCTGAGAGCTTTCACCGTCTCAAGGACATAGGGCTTTGGATCAGAGTACTGATCCAGTATCTTAAGAAGGGACGGCTCATAACTTTCATACATTTTGTCAGCATCCGCATCTTCCGGATCTCTCCCGTATTTCTCTCTCCATGCCGCCTTGATCCTCGGCATCTCCAGCATGGTGCGGATATGATCCCACTTCAGCATACCCATGGGTTCCCGCACTTCCTCCATTGTCGGCTCTACTCCGGCATTTTTAAATACTTCTGTGAAAACCTGCACCGGTGCAAAGCATCCGTAATCTACTGTTGTGCCTGCCCAGTCGAAAATCACTGCTTCTATTTTACTCATAATATCTGTATCCTTCTTTCGCTTTTGGCTTCCTAGCTTACTTTTTTCTCTTCCATCTGTGCGAAAAATTCTGCAAAAATATCACATAATTTTTCGATATCATCCCGGTAAATCTCCCCGATATTTCCGATGCGGAAGGTATCAGCGTCTGTTACCTTTCCCGGATAGATAGCGTATCCTCTGTCTTTGATAAATTCATACATTTCCTGGAAAGAGAAGTTGTGATGTTCCGGATAGAAATTTGTTGAAATACTGTAATTCTTTGATCTTTGTCGTAATAACCATGGTCCTTGTCCCTGCAAGGAAGATCAGCGCACTGATCGTCACCATAGCATTTACGAAGTAATAACTGAATACCTCCAGCAGTGTGGACACTGCATTTGGCGTCACCACCCGGATGATGGTCTTTGTCCAGTTATCCCCCATCAGCATTGCTGTTGTTTCCCAGGATGCGTTCATCTTGGAGAGGGAATTTTTCATCATAAGATATGGCGTGGAAAAGAAGTGTACCATATTACAGATGATGAGGATTGCAAATGTATTTTGAAGGGAGGTACCGGAAAAGCAGAATAAATATGCAAGACCGATCACCATACCCGGAATTGTATTTGTTACAAGAGCAATACTGTCAATCGTACCTTTCAGCTTCTGGCTTACGCTGCTTCTTGCCGTCACAAGAGCCGCACCATATGCCATCAGTGTTCCAACAAGAGCTGTCACAATGGCTACCATTAATGAATTGGTATAAACACCATAGAGCGAGCTGTCCTCAAATACTGTCTGAAAATGTTCCAGCGTAAAAGATGTGCGGTAAGGCCACTCTTCTGTAAAAGGTACAACAAAGATTACCGCAAAGATGGACAGGATCCCTATCATAATAACCGCGCTTGCCACTGCGCATGTGATGTCTCTCTTTTTGCTTTTTTTCAGCTCAATCGGAGAAATCTTATTGTAACGTACATTATATTTTTCCAAAATGTTTAATACCGTAATGCTGACAATAGATGGAATCAGCATAATGATCGCTACAACAGCGCCGTTTCCGAAATCCGGAACGCTTCCCAGCATTTCCTCATAGAGAACGCTTGCAACAACCTCAAATTGTCCTCCGATAGATGCCGGAATACCAAAATCTGTGAAACACAGGAAAAAGGTCTGTATAAAAGAGGCTGCCAGAGTTCCCAAAAGGGGACGGAGTATTGTGATCTTAAACGTCTGGAATGGAGAATCCCCCATCAACCGGGACACGATCATAAAACGTTTGTCAATGTATCCCATGGTATTGTTGATCAACATAAAAGAAATCGGAAGCGTATAGATCACATATCCCAATAAAAGACCGTTAAATCCATAGATGTCAAAGAGCTGACGTCCAAATAACCTTGTTAAAAGTCCCTGCTTTCCAAAGGAATAGATAATTGCAAATCCATAAGTAATGGTAGGGAGCAGCATAGGAAGCACAGCTGCCTTTGCAATAAGGTCTTTATAACGTCTGCCAAGGTTTGTGTAATGCACTGTATAGGCAAGGACAAAAGCAAGAAGCGTTGTTACCAGCGCGCTGCATCCTGCCACCAGGAAACTGTTCCCTACCGCCTGCATAAATCCCTTGCTTGTAAGAACTTCCCTGTAATTTTCCAGACCGATTCCCGCTGTATCCTGCGTCAGTGACTTTACGATCACCTGTACCATCGGCACTGCCAGGAAAGCCAGGAAGAACACAGCCAATACTGTAAAAATAAGTTTGATCTCTTTATTTTTTCTTCTCTGCATGACTGATTCCTCTTTCTATGACACCTGCACAGCAGCCTGAGGCTGTGATGCAAAAAGGGTGAAAATATTATTCTTTTTGATCTCCAGCTGATGCAGGATAAATTTCTGTACAAAATTATTTTCCGGAGTTTTAATAATCTCCTCTGGTTTTGCAAACTGTGCAATCTTTCCTTCATTAATGATCATAACTCTGTCAGAGAGTGTCAGCGCTTCTTCCGGATCATGGGTTACGATGATCGTTGTCAGATGGTATTCTTTCGCAATAGCCTTGATCCTATCCTTAATAGACTCCTTGATCACTCCGTCAAGAGCGCTTAAAGGCTCATCCAGCAAAAGGATCTTCGGTTTCATTACCATTGTCCTGGCAAGAGCAACTCTCTGCTTCTGTCCGCCGGACAACTGCCCGATCCTCTTATTCAGATGTTCTTCCAGTCCGAGAAGTTTGATCAGATCCTGTACTTCCTCTTCTGTAGAAATAGAAGGGTTATTGCGAAGGCCGTATGTAATGTTCTGATATACATTCAAATTTGGAAAAAGAGCATAGTCCTGAAAAACAATATTAAATCCTCTTTTTTCCATTGGAACATTTGTCAGATCTTCATCGTTGTAAATAATTTTTCCGCCGTCTGAATCTACAATTCCAAGAATCAGATTTAAAAGCGTTGTCTTTCCGCATCCGGAAGGTCCCAGTATGGAAACGATCTCACCATCTTCAATATTAATGCTGATATCTTCTAAAACCGGTACGCCATCATAGCTTTTTTTCACATTCTTAAGTTCAAGCATAAATACAACTCCTTTTTTCTTTTTTCCCAAACAATAAACTTTTTCTCCTTTGGCAGATTGGTCTTTACCGCTCCAGCCATGGCAAATTATAGCAATGGCACCCGGATCCAGCTATCAAATTTCTTTTAAACTCATGTAAAGGAAATGTAAACTTTACATAGTTTTTACTTTATTTACTTTGTAGAAATTCTACGGGTACAGACATGCAGATCAGCGCATATCCTGCGAAGTACTTCTAACCCTTAAAAGCGCGAGCGCACATCCCGCGGAGCGTTTTATTTAGTAGGAAAAATTTTCTATTAAATAAAAAAACAGAACCTCTCCCGCCTGTTTATTTTTGCGTGAGATGTTCTGCCTTTCCACTTTATACTGTATTTCTACCAAAAATAAATATGTATTTTTTCTACAATTTTCCTTGCTTTTTCTTGCTTCTCTTCTTTGTTTTGCTCTTTCCTGTCTGTTCTCTTGCCGGCAAAGTTCTCTTTTGTTAAATCTTCGTAAAAGCTTCCATTTCCTCTTTACTGGTATAGGCCCTTTCCATGACGATATCGCTTGTCTTTCTAAGCTTTCCGGAAAGGTGAGCATAATCTCTGTTCAGTACACCTGCATAGATCATATCTACCAGAGCAAGCTGAGAAATTCTGGAAAAAATGGTATCGCCGTACAGGAACTGCCGATGGCTTGCACATAAAAGGATATCTGCATATTCAGCGATCAGTGCATTTTCAAAATTTGTAAGGACAAGCGTCTTTGCACCTGCCTTTTTTGCCAGGCGCATCATTTCTACTGTATTCTTGGAATATCCGGAATAGGAAATGCCTATGGCAAGATCCTTTGGTGTCATATTCACTGCACTGACATGCTGCAGATAATAGTCACTGTACTGCCTGCAGTTCAGTCCCAGATAAGTCAGCTTCGTCAGGAGGTCATTGGCAGTGCATACTGAATTTTCCACACTGTAGATCACAATGTTCTCCGCCTTCAATATTGCTTCTACGGCCCTCTTATATTCTCTGGTCTGTATGCTCTTTAACGTTTCCTCCAGCATCTGTATGGAAGTGGTAATAATCTTACCCGGAATTTCCTCCAATTTGTCCTGGCTGGTAAGCTTAAATCCGTAAAGTTCAATATTTCCATTCTCTTCCCGGTGTTCGCTTAAAAGCTCCTCTTCTATCATAGCATATTTAAAATCTTTAAACCCCTTATATCCCAAAGCCTTTACAAAACGGACAATCGTAGGCTGGCTTACCTTGGCATCCCTGGAGAGTTCTTCCATCAGCAAGTCTCCCGGTCTTCCCCGATAAGCCAGGAGATAATCAGCCACTTTTTTCTCCGAAGGGCGAAGTGCGGTATATGCTGTTTGTATTTTTCTCCTGATCTCATTTCCCATTTTTTGTTCTCTCTTTCCTAACAAAGCTTGCTTCCATTGGCAACCAGCTTAAATTTGCATCCCAAATGTTCCGCCGCTCTTTGACACATCATCATACGTTTCAGAAAAATTTCAAAGTAATCCATTACAGTGCAGATGGTATCGTCCAACTCCAGATCCATACGTATGATTCTCTTTTCTCTGTCAATCTCTACCTTGGAGGACAGAGCCGCATAATTTACCCTGTCATGGGTATCAAAATTGGAGGGTACAGAATTTTGCACCCGGTTTCTCCTCACATCTGTCTTATCCGCAAGAATAAGAGCCGCCGACACTTCGTCTACCGCTGCTCCTGTCCCCTCGTCATGATGACCGATTGCTGACGCTATTGTAAGAACATCTTTAAGGGGCATCTGCCGTTCTTTTAAAATCTGATAAGCCAGAACCGCCCCGCTGTGGGGATGGTCGTGCCGGTTGATCGTGTTCCCGATATCGTGCATGTAGCCGGCAATTTTAGCCAGCTCGATCTTATGTTTTCCGCATCCTAAATCCTTCAGGATCTTTCCTGCCATTTCAGCTGTTCTGGCTGCATGCTTTCTGGAATGTTCCGTATATCCCAGCTCACTTAAAATTTTATTTCCTTTTTCGATCAGAAGATTAATTTCTTCATCACTGCGTATCTGTTTATAACTCACTGCCAAATTATATTTCTCCTTTATATATAATGTAGATTTACAGACGGCGCACGGCGTCCATGGCAAGAACCGACCTTTCGCACTCCTCTGCCGTCATGGTGATCTGCCAGCAGAGAGGACTTCCCTTCATATGTTCCGACGCATAACTTAATCCATTTGTCCTCTCGTCAAGAAACGGCCTGTCTATCTGATCCGGATCGCCCAGCAGGATGATCTTTGTATCCTTCCCTGCACGGGTAATGATCCCTTTTATCTGTCCGGGTGTCATATTTTGAGCCTCATCAATGATCATATAGGTTTTTACAATAGACCTTCCCCGGATATAATTCAGAGCTTCTGTCTGTATCAGTCCCCGGGAAAAGATTTCCTCAATCTTCCCCTGCAATTCCTTTTCATCTCTGTATCTTTCTTCCTCACTGGAATCAATAAGCTGCTCCAGATTATCAATCACAGGACGCATAAGCGGTGAGATCTTCTCCTGTTCATCTCCGGGAAGAAAACCGATATCCGAGTCGAACTGTGCATTGGGCCGACATACCAGTATCCTCCTGTATTCGCCGGTAGGATTGTTCAGCACCTTTTCCAGACCCACAGCAAGAGAATAGAATGTTTTGCTTGTTCCTGCCATTCCTTTGACAATAACAAGAGGGGCGTTCTTGGCAGGCTGCATCAGAGCTTCCTGCAGAAAATACTGTCCGGCGTTTCTTGGATGTATCCCATAAGGGGCTGACTTTTTATATTCCAGCTTTCGTATGCGTTCCCCTTCCACACGTCCCAGATGGGTCTTTCCGGAAGACTGATCTGCTCTCAAGATCACAAACTGATTTTCCGTAAGCTGCACTTCTGTTCTCTTTCCCGACTCATCCACCTGGTAAACTTCTTCGCAGGGGATCCCTTTTTTCTTAAATTCTTTAAAAATTTCCTCCGGAACATAAACTTCCGTTCTCCCCTTATACTGCTTTTCATGATCAAAAACCTGTTCTGTAGTGAAATCCTCCGCACAGATTCCAAGGATCTGGGCTTTTATTCGAAGAAGGATATCTTTGGTGACAAGGATCACCTGCTCGCTTCTATCCCTGGAAAGTCCGAGACATACTTTCAGGATGCGATTATCCGGCACCTCTGCTGCAAGATCCTCCGGAAGAGACACGTCAACAAAATTTTTTTCTACACGCAAAGTTCCGCCGCCTTCCATTTCCACACCCGAAAGCAGGTTTCCCTTTTGCCGGAACTGTTCCAAGATCCTAACCGCCTGTCTGGCGTTGCTTCCCCTGTCTCCTTCAGCCTTTTTCAATCGATCCAGCTCTTCCAGGACTACCATAGGAAGTATAACCTGATTGTCTTCAAAACATTCTACCGCGTGCGGCGCCTGAATCAGCACATTCGTATCAAGAACGTAAATTTTTACCATATAACAGAATGCTCCTTTCCGGTTCTATTGGTTTGTCCCCAGTATACCGTCCTTTCTTTTTTATCCAATGAAGCGCAGGTAAAATCTACGTAAATTTTTTTCGTTCATAATTTGTTCATTTATCTTTCAAAAAACCTTCATTTCTTGCACACTATTTCTTCACAGCTATGCCGTATACTAAAACCATCAAATGAAGAACAAGACGTTACGTAGTAAAATACTTTTTGAATAAACTTTTTCATAATACATGCCGGGGACTGGTAAAACAGTCACCCGGCATCCTCCCTTTTATGGAGCTTTTACGGCTTTAACGCCACTTTCATTACTCCATCTTCCTTCTTTTCAAATATCTGATACATTCTCATGGCATCCTCAAGGCCGGCTCTATGAGTGATCAGACATTCTCCTTTTAATCTTCCTTTTCTTATCAGCTCCAAAATCTCTTCACAATTGCAGGCATCCACTCCTCCGGTCTTAAAGGTAAGATTTTTTCCATACATTTCCGGAAGAGGAAGAATCTGCTCCTCCTCATACATGGCTTCGATCACCACGATTCCTCCCGGCCTTGCCGCCTGCCACGCCGCCTGGAAACTTTCCGGGGTTCCTGCTGCTTCAATGACAACATCCGCCCCTCTTCCTTCCGTCAGCTTTTTCATCTCTTCTTCCAAAGATACCTCTTTCGGATTATAAAATTTTCCGGCAAGCCTTTGCCTCTTAGCAAAATCCAGCCTTTCCCCTTCAATATCCGCCGCTGCGATGATTGCAGGTTCATAGAGGGCTGCGCACATCATGGTACAAAGCCCTGCCGGCCCGGCTCCGATCACTAACACGGTATCTCCCTTTTGAATTTCTCCGATCTTAGCCGCCCAATAACCAGTTGATAAAAGGTCTCCTGTAAACAGAGCCTGCTCATCTGTTACTTCATCCGGGATAGGAGTCAACGCCTGATCGGCAAAAGGAATACGCACATATTCCGCCTGTCCTCCGTCGATCCTGCAGCCAAGAGCCCATCCTCCGTTTTCATCCTGGCAGTTGTTCACGGAACCTCTTTTACAGAAAAAACACTCTCCACAGAAAGTCTCCACATTGACAGCCACCCTCTGTCCCACACGGACATTTTTTACCTTTGTGCCTGTCTTTTCTACAATCCCGATAAATTCATGTCCCAGTATGGTTCCCGGCACTGCTCTTGGGACTGCTCCGTTTCTAATGTGAAGATCACTGGTGCAAATACTTGTCAGCGTCACTTTAACAAGTGCATCACTTTCTTCCTGAAGCTTCGGTACCGGACGCTCCTCCATACCGATTTTTCCATTTTCCTGATAGACTACTGCTTTCATACTGTATTCCCCCTCCGCGCCAATGCGCACTTATCCAAAAAGCTTGTCTGACAAACTTCACACAACGTTTTCTGTAAGACAAAAAAAGCCATCGCTCTCCAGCGATGCCTGTCTTATTCAAAACTTTCCCTATAATAATACAAAAATCGGGGTAACAGGATTCGAACCTGCGACCTCGCGGCCCCCAGCCGCGCGCTCTAACCAAACTGAGCCATACCCCGTCAACAAATCTTATTATACTCGAATTATGTCGGATAATGCAAGCCTTTTTTTACAATTTCTGTATTCTTTTCTGCACTTTAGATTTCATATAGATTTTTGCCTCTTTTTTATAATATATGCTAAAATAATTATAAAATTACATGCGAAAGGAGTCGCTCATATGAAACTTATCGTAATAGGTCCCCGCGGGAAAATGGGAAAGCTGATCACTCAGGTCGCTGCAGAGCGCGAGGATATGGAATTGGTTGCCGGCGTAGCCCCAAGGGGAAGGGACTATATCGGAACAGACCTGGGGCAGGTCGCTATGGTAGGACGAAACTTAAATGTCCCAGTTGTTGATGATCTGGAATCTGTAATCGATTCCTGTGACGTCATCATTGATTTTTCTACAAAAGAAATGGCAATGGAAGTGGTAGATTGCGCTGTTCGGCATAAGAAAGCACTGGTATGCGGTACCACCGGATTCTCGGAAGAAGAAAAGAAGAAATTCCAGGATGCTGCTGCCCATATTCCCATGCTCTATGCCGCCAACACTTCCAAACTTGTCAACATCATGAATAAGCTTTTGGAAATCGTCACCTCTTCTGTAGGAGATGAAGCAGATATTGAAATTCTGGAAATGCATGATCAATGGAAAAAAGACGCTCCCAGCGGCACTTCAAAAGAAATGGGGGAAATTATGGCGCAGGCTATGGGAAAAAAACTGGACGACATTGCCGTATACGGACGCCACGGCTCTTCGCCAAGGGAAAAAGGCACCATTGGCTATCACTCGCTGCGGGCCGGTAATATCCCCAGCAGCCACACCGTCTATTTCGGCTTCATGGGTGAGCGCTTGGAAATCACCCACCATTCCTACAACTGGGAATGTTTTGCAAGGGGCGCCTGCGACTGCGCTGCTTATCTGGCAGGTAAGGAGCCGGGATTTTATACTATCAAAGATGTCCTGAATCTTTAGGATACTCCTTCAAAAAAAAACCGGAAGAAGAACTTCTTTGCTGTTCTTCTTCCGGTTTTTTCTTTCTGTCAACAAAAAACTCTACAGTTTCTCTGAATCCAAAATAATCGTAAACGGACCATCGTTTGTGAGGCTGACTTTCATATCTGCTCCAAACTGTCCTCTTTCCACTACCGGAACACTTTCCCTGCATTTTTCGATAATATATTCGTACATTTCTTCTGCCATCTTCGGCTCTCCTGCCTCAATAAAGCTTGGACGGTTTCCTTTTTTACAGTTTGCATACAGAGTAA
Organism: Claveliimonas bilis; assembly: GCF_030296775.1. Lineage (NCBI taxonomy): Bacteria > Bacillati > Bacillota > Clostridia > Lachnospirales > Lachnospiraceae > Claveliimonas > Claveliimonas bilis. The sequence goes on from NZ_AP027742.1 coordinate 2,623,777, forward strand.
ACTGTGAGATCAAAAGCAGGCTTCCTCCTACTGTCTCCAGAGACAGGTTTGTTTTTCCGTTTTCATCTTCAAAGATGCGAAGGCCGATCATTTTCTTTATCATTTTATCTGCAATCTCTTTTGTGTCAGTGTCAGAAACTCCGATCAGAACCATAAATCCTTTCCCAATTTCTCCAAGCGTCTGCCCGTCCACCTTGACATTTGCATTTGTAACGCGCTGTATCACGAATCTCATTTTGCATTTCCTCCTTTTCGCATGTCATAAATTCTCGTATTTTCTATCATCCACGAATCGGAAGAACTTGTCAATATTTATCCTGTAATTTTGTCTTCCATCTTTTCCATAATATAGCGCTCCACATCATTTTTTTCAATTCCCAGAGATACCGCCAGCTCTCCGTACAGATTTTCCCGCGCCGCATGGAGACATCTCTCGTCGCCTGCCGTCACTTTCTTTCCCTGTGCCTGGCGTTTCTGCTTCCTTTCATAAACCGTTTTGATTACCCGGACCCACTGCCTTACATCGCAGGTACGCAGTGCCTTTTTCATGATCTCTTCTCGCTGACGCTCATTGGTGATGCCAAGCATGTCTATATCTTTTATCTCACCGATCAATTTCTTAGCTTCCTCTTTTGAGAGCACATACCGCATAATAATCTTTTCACTGTCAGCAGGGACATAGATAACACCGCCTTTTGAGTACAGCGGTGCAAGTGTATAGTAATCCTTGCCTGCCGATGCCTCTGAAAGCCGGATGGGACCTATGCTCTCCACTCTGCATACGCCATGCTGCCCACATATAATGTAGGCTCCCGTTTCAAACATTCCGATTCTCCTTTCTTTTCAATATAATACCATTATTCCCAAAAATCTCCCTGCTCAAAATAATCTCTCGCCTTATACAAAAATCCGCCTATCCAGGAACTGGATTAGACGGATTCTTCTATCTGTCTCTTTTTATTTTATCAGACAAATTAACTTTTTGTAATATTTTTCCAGAAAAAAGTTGTTTTTCATCACTTTTGCCTATAAATCAGCAGGCTTCCTTTTGTGCAATTTCACTACTCGGTCCGGGAATCTGCGCCAAAATGATTGCCACAAACATTAAGACGCATCCCATACTTTCTCTGACAGATAACTGTTCTCCAAGGATTACCCATCCTGCCAGTACTGAGATACAGGATTCCAGACTTAAGATCAAAGACGCAATGGTCGGATTCATATTTTTCTGTCCTATGATCTGAAGTGTATAGGCGACTCCGCTGGAGAGAACTCCTGCATACAAAAGCGGGATCCAGCTTTTTACAATTCCATCTGCCGTAGTTGTCTCCCAAAACATCATTGGTATCAGAGAGAGAGCACCTGCCACAAAAAACTGAATACAGGACATCTTCACCCCATCTGTCTTCGGCGCAAAATGATCGATCACCAGAATATGCAGAGAAAATAGAAGTGCTCCAATGAACACGTATATATCGCCTTTTCCTATAGAAAAGGACTCTGTAATGCACAGAAAATACAGCCCCGCCAGAGCGATAGCCACTGCCAGCCATACTTTCCATCCGGTTTTCTGTTTCAGAAAAATTCCAAGTACCGGAACCAATACAATATAGAAAGCAGTGATAAATCCGGCCTTTCCGGCTGTCGTATACTGAAGTCCAAGCTGCTGCATGCTGCTTGCCGCAAACAAGATCACGCCGCAGCTTAATCCCCCGGCGATCAGATCCTTTCTCTTGCCGCTGTTTTCCACATTCCCCTTTTCTCCTTTATTTAATTTTCCTAAAAGATAAATGCAAGGAAGAAGGGCAATCCCCCCGATGAATGATCGGATTCCGTTAAATCCAAAGGGCCCCAGATAATCCATACCTACACTCTGCGCTACAAAAGCTGTTCCCCAGATAAAGGCTGTCAGAAACAACATACATGCATTTTTCTTTCTCATTCTCTTATCATTCCTTTTTCTTGACTTATTTCTCGCTTGTACATCTATCCAAAAGAACACGATGCAGTACATTAGTATATCATATTCATGAAATTTTTCAAATGGTGTATAATAATGGAAAAGCTTTACACTCTTCATAAAACATGGCCGGAGGCAATCATGAAAAAATATCACTCTTTTTTCTTTCTATGGGGCATAATTATGCTGGTATCGGAAATCTGGAAGCAATATACACTTACTTTTGTGCTTGGACAGGGACACTATAATCTCTGGTATCTTCCCTTCCAGCTATGCAGTATTCCGATGTATGTCTGTCTCCTTATACCATGGGTAAAAAATCCCCGCCTTTTGGGGATCCTGGCAGCTTTCCTGACAGACTATGGCCTTCTGGGAGGTATTTTTGCCTTCTTTGACACAAGTGGAATGCACTACGGATACGCTCCTTTGACTGTGCATTCCTATCTGTGGCATATTGTCCTGATTTTTATCGGCCTGACTGCCGCCTGCATTTTTCCTTCTTCATCCAAATGGTCCTGTTTTCTGGGAAGCACCGCTTTGTTTCTCGTCTGCTGCCTTATTGCGCTTATACTGGATCTTACCCTGGATTCCTACGGCACCATCAATATGTTTTATATCAATCCGGACTATCCTATGGCACAGAAAGTATTTTCTTCCATTGCCCTCGCAATTGGAAATACCCCGGGTATTTTAGTCTATATTGGAAGTATTATCTCTGGCGCTGCCCTCTTTCATATCATATGGCGGCAGGCTGCATCCCGTCTGATCGGACCGGAATCATAATTTTGACAACGTAGGTGTCACCCTCGCCTCCTGCAAGATAACTGATCATATCATAGACATACCCATCTCCGCAGATTTCCAGATTTTCTTTTTTGATAAAATCTATCAGGCATTTCAGCCCCTTCCCAAAAGTGGAGTAATCTCCTTTATGATTGACCTGGGCATAATAGCCTGCCGGTTTCATTCGAATATCTTCTTCGCATGAGCCCGGATTACTTTCTTTTCTTCTCTCATCTGTTCCTCTCCATTTCGTACCTTCTGAGATTTTACTGAAATATCCGTTTTCCTCCTCACAGCCGGCCAGAAGATTGGATCTTGAGATAATCGATCCAAAAACCGCCCTGTTTTTCAGACCATACCGCTCGCATTTTTTCATGTGCTCTCCCATTCTCCTGGCTACACTGTGTATATATTCCCCTTCCGGCGGGATGATCGAAGTAACCAAAAGCAATTCCTCTTCCTCATATTTCAGTTCCGGCTGATCATAGACATCATCCAGCGCATTTTCCGTCATTTTTATTGTATCAGAAAGAAAGCGGCTGATCTCTTCCAATTCCTCTTTTTTTCTTTCTATCTCCTCCTGCTTTTTCCGGAAGATCTCCAGAAAATGCGCCGTATCATAGTGGCTGAAATACCATTTGATATCATTTAAACTGCTGCCGGTATATTTCATCATTCGGATCAGATCATAATCAAAAAACTGTGCCGGTGTATAATATCTGTATCGATTTTCTCCGAGCCATGCCGGTTTTAAAATTCCTATCTCATCATAGTGGAATAGTGTCTCTTTCGTCGTTCCGCACAATTCCGCAAACTCTCCGCTTGTGAGAAAATACTCTTTTTTCATACTCTTCTCCTTGACTATAGTCTTACCCTATAGTTTACTATGTCCTGCGAAGGAGGACAATATCCATATGAGCAATACAACAACTTTATATAAAGAACAAAACCGGATCTTTCAGGAAATGGCTCCCTTAAAACTTTTTCTGCGCTGTGCCCTTCCTAATATGATCAGCATGGCAGTTGTTTCACTTTATACCATCGCTGACGGTGTCTTTGTCGGGCATTATATCGGAGCCGAAGCCCTGGCTGCTATCAATCTTGTCATGCCTTTGATCATGATGAGCTTTGCTCTGTCAGATATGGTTGCTGTCGGCTCTTCCGTTCAAATCGCCATATGGCTTGGAAAAGGAGATGAAAAAATGGCAGGAAGCATCTTCTCTTCTTCCTGTCTTTTAATTTTGCTTTCTGCTGTTGTAATGGGCGCTGCTGCATACGCCTTCGCCTGGCCTCTTGTCCGCTTTCTGGGGGCATCCGGCGAGGTAGCTGTCCTGGCTGTCCGGTATATGCGGGTCTATGCAGCATTTTCCATATTCATCATGCACTTTTTTGCTGTAGATAACTATCTTCGCATATGCGGCAAAGTCCACTACAGTATGGCAATGAACGTTGGTATGTCCTTGGCTAATATCTTTTTGGACTGGATTTTTATCGGCATTATGGGATGGGGGATTGAAGCTGCTGCCCTGGCTTCCTGCCTGAGCCTGATGGCTGGAAATCTGATCTGTTTTTATCCGTTCTTCCGGGGAAAATTGCTTTTACGTTTTACTAAAAAGTTGATTCCCCTGAAAATGACCGGCAATATCATTGCGAATGGAAGTTCCGAATTTTTCAACAACATTTCCGGCTCAGTCTGTATGATGATCTTCAATGCAGCGCTTTTATCTTTTGGAGGCTATCTGGCTGTTGCCGCTTTCAGTATTATCATGTATGTAGACAGTGTGGTGAAAGCCCTGATGTTTGGCATGGCTGATTCCCTGCAGCCGGCTATCAGCTACAATTTCGGCGCCGGAAATCCTTCCCGCGTACGAGCGATCGAGAGAATTGGGCAAGCTGCCGCTTTCCTTTTATCCTTAGCTGTATTTCTTCTGATGCAGACTTTAGGCGAAACGCTTATTTCTCTGTTCAGCAGTGAAAATGCAGACCTGATGGCTATGAGCATCCACGGAATGCGGATTTTTGCTTTTTCCTATTTATTCAGCTGGTGTTCCATCCTGTCCGGCTCCTTTTTTACTGCTCTGAACCGTCCGGTATTTTCCCTTATCACCGCTTCCTGCAATACTTTTATCTTCCCGGTTGTATTCCTGCTGCTTTTATCCGGATTGCTGGAACTGGACGGCATATGGCTCTCTTCACCTGCCGCTTCTGCCACAGCTTTTCTTCTTGCACTGATCTTCCTTAAAAATACTTATGACCGGCTGAATGTCAGATCATCCTGACATCCCCGGCATATCATAACAAGCATTGACTGCGTCCGGCATTTTTATCTGCCAAAGTCTTGATTTTCCCTCCCGGAGTGTTATACTTTCTGTATGGGGTATTAGCGCAGTTGGGAGCGCGCAACATTCGCATTGTTGAGGCCACGGGTTCGAATCCCGTATACTCCATTTCCATTTTTCATCAGTTAAGGAGGTATCGGCGATGGAAAAAAAGAATATGCCGGGCGCATCCCAGGCACCCAAATCACTTGCAACAACAAAAGATACTACAATGGCTATTGAAACAAGAGCCGGTGTATTGAAAGATGCAGAGTCGGAAATACCAAAGTTTAAAGCCAATGTATATCTTCAATATCTGGGAAAAGAGTTCAGTACAAAAGAAATCCTGGTAAAAGCAAAAAACACCTGGATGAAAGAATCCGGAAAAGGTCCGGAAGATATAAAGAGTATCAATATCTATGTAAAGCCGGAAGAATTTGCAGCATATTATGTCATTAATGATGACGCAACCGGAAAAATTGACCTGTAAATATATTTCTACAGCAAAATTTTTCTTATTTTCCAAAAACAAAACACGCCTCTGCTCTGTCAGAAAAAGACAGATGCAGAGGCTTTTCTTTTCCAATTTATTCGGTATCCCCGGATGCCTCCTCCAAAAGCCGTGCATCCAGCGCTTCTTTCACATCCGCCAGAGTCATGGACTTCAGTTCCTGTTCCATGACATCCTGCACCTTTTTCAGACGATCATCCAGAAGAAAATGGATATTCCGGCCCACCGGGCACTTTGGATTCGGATTTTCATGAAAGTGAAACAGCGAGTTCTCCTCCACGCAGTCTACTGCCCGGTATATATCAAGGAAGGTAATGTCCTCCAGGGGTTTTGCGATACTTGTCCCTCCCGGTCCTCTTTTTACTTCGATCAGTCCCGCTGTTTTCAGCTGTGACAGCAGCTTACGGATAATAACCGGATTGACCTGTATACTCCCCGCCAGAAACTCGCTGGTGATCTTGAATTGCCCCTGAAAGGTATCTATGCAGGCGAGCATATGTACAGCAATTGTAAATCTGCTGGATATCTGCATCTTTTTCCGCTCCCTTCCCTGACACCGGCAGGCTGAAAACACTGCCTGTTTTGTTGTTCTTTTTGTCCGGTATCAGTTGCCATTTAGTATATGCTCCATTCTGCACAGTGTCAACTGCCTTTCGGCATTCCTTCCGTTTCCTTTTCTTAATCTGAAAGCCCCTTACTCACAATTGCCTTCGCCGGACAGTTCACATAGCAGTTGCCGCATTCATCGCAGCGGTTTCCCATGATCCGATACGGCGAACCGGGAACAATGGCATCAAAGGTACAGACTGTTTTACATTTTCCACATCCGATACATTGATCTGTGATCTTAAGTCCGGGAGGCACGATTTCCATACCGCCATAGGAAAATCTCTCTCTTTCCAGCTTATGATCCCGGTGTTCTTTTGCATAATCAAAATCATAGTACTCTCCCTTTGCACGGTAAAGAACAAAAATCCTGGTTGCGGGATATTTTTTCACATCATAGACAGCCACATTAAAGTCTCTGTTATGTTCCGCCTTCTTCTCCATCTCTTCCATGGAAAGCTCCCGGATGTCCCCTCCTATCCTGATGGTATATCCCGGATGGAAGGAAGGCAGGTTCTGCTCATTGTGCATCACCTCCGTATTGGGATACATTCCGCACACCGTCACATTCCCGCTCTCTTTCAACTGTTTGTAAAAAGGCTTTACCGTCATGGTCCGAAAATAAAGACCGTCCTCATCATAAGCAAAAAAGTGGGCGATCCTGGACTCTACCCGTCCGTCACTGACTGTAGAAAATGTCACGCATCCGATCTGGTCAAATTTTTCATAGATTTCCTGAATTGTCATCATCGTAAAAATCCTCCTCTTTTACAAAATTTCTTAAAAGTTCTGTCTGAGGGTGCCAAAGACAGGAAATGGGACCCTCTTCTACAATTTTTCCTTTATCCAAAAAGATAATATGATCCGCAAAATTTCTCAAAAACTTCAGTTCGTGTGTCACAAAAATGAAATCCTTCCCGCTTCCTTTCAATTCCCGGATGGCTTTCAGCACTTCTCCTGTCAGCACCGGGTCAAGAGCCGCTGTCGGCTCATCCAGGAAAATCAGTTTCGGATCGGTGCACAGCGCCCTTGCAATGGATGCCCTTTGGGCCTGCCCGCCTGATATGCTGTCAGGTCTCTTATTCATCTCTTCTTTTAAATGAAGCTGTTCCAGCATTTGTTTTGCCCTGGCTTCCGCTTCTTTCCCTGGCACCTTTTTGATCTTATTTAAGATCAGTACAAGATTTTCCAGAATAGTCAGATGAGGAAAAAGATTGTGCTTCTGAAAAACATATCCGATCTCATTTTGATATTCTCTGACCGTTCCTTCCTGGAGCCGTCTGCCATTTACTTCAATACTCCCTTCCTGGGGCCGTTCCATTCCCGCAAGCAGACGGAGAAGGGTGGATTTTCCGCATCCGGATGCGCCGATGATCCCCAGAGCGTGAACATCCTCAAGCTCCAGCGAAAGGTCGTCCAGGATCTTTCTGTCATAATATTTGGAAACATGATCCAGCTTAATTTTCATAGCTTAATCTCCTTCCTGCATACTGTGCCAGCACGGACAGCGGAATCGTTATGATAAGATACATAAGCCACATCACCAGATATCCTTCAATGGAAGCCCAGTTCTTAGAAGATATGGCTGTAAGGACATAGGATATTTCCGGCACGGAAACAATTTTCAAAAGTGCCGACCCTTTAATGATCCCTGACAGATGGTTAATGAGAGCCGGAAGCATGGGCTTTGCTATCTGCGGAAAAATGACATAGAGATATTTCTGCACGCCGCTGAAATGATAAAGCTCCATCACAACATACTGGTCTTTGTCGATCACAGATGCAGCGCTTTCATAAGAATTTGCCACATAAGGCATGGTGTAGACGGTCAGGGCCGTAATCCCCAGAACCACCTTGTCGGACACTCCTATCAGATTTCCAAATACATATACCATCAGAAACACCATGACCAGCATCGGAGTCCCCATGATAATCTCCCGAAAAATGACCGCAATAGCCTTTATCAGCTGAATACGGCTGTTAAGGAGCAGATAGAATAGAAATCCTGCCGCCATGCAAAGTACAAGTGAAATGAGGCTGATATAAAGCGTATTCCACAGCGCTTCCAAAAGCATTCCCCGCTCATCAAGAATCAGATGATATCTGGGATTATCCGTTGTATGAAACAAAATATACAGGATCAGCGCCGCGAAAATACCAAAGGCAGCTATATTTTGGATCCATTTCATTTTTGCAGACATGTTCTTTTACACCTCCGGTGTGCCGCCTTTTGGCGGATAGATCAGATATTCCAGACCTTTGCTGTCATCCTGAAGATACTCTCCGATCGCGTCATCATATTTATCTCCTGCCTCCATATAAAAACCGCCGTCCTCATACATTGTTTGAATGAACGCATTCAACTGTTCCAAAAGTTCTGTATTTCCTTTCTTCACAGCCATTGCTGACTGGCTGTACTCTTTGATCCCTTCGTAGACGATTGTCGTATCCGGATTGGCAGCGTGATCTCCAAGAATCGTATTGGCGCCTACAAGAACATCCGCTGTATTCTGATTAATCTCCATCAAAGCGCTGGCAATCTCCGTCACCTCTTCCACCTGTGCGCCATAGGACTGCGGCACAGATACCGATATGGTTCCTGAAAGTCCCACAATCCTCTCTCCTTCGATCGAGAAAAATTCTTCCGGAGACATGTCATTCGTAATATTGTTCTCCTGAGCAAAATCTTTATTTACAAGGGCAAGAGTTCTTCCATATCGGTAAGGATCAGAGAAATCCACCTTCTCTTTCCGCTCTTCCTTGACAGCCATATCGGAGATGACAACGTCAGCCTCTCCTGTCTCAAGAGCGGTGATGAGCATGGAAAAATCCGTATTGATAATTTCAATATCCCGGTCCAGATATTCTCCCAATGCATAAGCAATATCTACTTCTAGGCCTTCCGGCTCTCCATTCTCATCCGTTCCGGAAAAAGGCGGAAATTTCAAATCCATGGCAACTTTCAAAGTATCCTTTGATGAGGAACCCTCCTCATTTTCACTGCTGCTTTTTGATGAAGCGCATCCTCCCAAGCTTCCAATTAATAAAACTGCCGCTAAAATCATTGCGATCCTTTTTCTCATTTCCAATTGTTCCTCCTTTTCCAAAAACTCTTCCACATTGGTTCTTTGTTTCAAGCGCTTGTTGTAACATTATTTATTACATCTAGTACATTAGCACCATTTTGATGTAATGTCAATAGTTACATCTACTTTTTATAAAATTTTCTTTTGGAAATGGTTGGTTTTTCCACTTCGCGCAAGTGCGCATCCCGCGGAACGTTTTATTCAATAAGGAACAGGGGTTCCTATTAAATAAAAAAGCTTACGCATCCATGACCGGCAGATCACAGATACGTAAGCCCTCTAAAGCGCTTATTCTTTATTCTATTCTCAAACGTTCCACAACACTTTGTTTTTCCAGATTTCGGAAGCAAAGATACGGAATCAGAACTGCTGTCACCAAAAGGATCGGCGTACAGATTCCAAGCGGAAGCAGTGTAAAATGGAAGGTAGAAAATTCGCTGGCCGTCATGGCACGCACTACCACTCCCACCGCAAGAGCGCTGACAATATAAGATACAGCCAATGTAAGCGCCGCATAGAAAAGCCCTTCATACACAAGCATCCGGCAAAGCTGCTTTTTCGTCATTCCAATGCTCTGGATCATGGCAAACTCCCGTTTTCTTGACACGATCGCTGTCACCATAGAATTGATAAAATTCAGCACGCCCACAAGTGCAATGACTACGCTGATGGCGTTCCCCATCACTGCTGCCGATCTTGTCTCCGCCTCGTACTGTTCTGCCATAGACTTTCTGGATGTCACCGGAAGAGAGGTGTCCACAGACTCTGTATATGCATCCAGCATTTCCTGCACCTGATCGACCTGGCTGTCCTTTACATTAAGAAAGAACTTGCGCAGCGTGTTGTCCGGCCACTGCTCCTGAAAGGTATCGGAGGGAATGACAAACTCCATTTCCATACCGTCCTGGAATCCCATTTCCGGTGCGCCTTCCTCCACAGAAGTTACCGGTTCTACTACCGCCATCACCTGATAACTCTTTCCTTCAATTATGACAGAGCTTCCCACATCCGGCACCGGCATGACTTCCGTGCTTTCTGCCGCCGGTCCTATTGCCAGTATATAATCTCCCGCAGCAAACGCCTGCCGATCAAAGCTTCCTGCCATCATGTTGTAGTCCTGGGTAAGCGCATCCAGCGGAATCCCGTCCACTCCATAAAGGACGGCATTTACCTTTCCTGTCTGAATGGCATTCCGGGCCGCTTCGGCTCCGCCTGCATCATAGGATTCCCACTCTTTCAGCCGGTCTTCCGTTCTTCAGACAGTTCATGCCTCTGTAAAATTCCTGCAAACATTCGTATATTGGCCACCGGCGTTTTTACCTGATGGGAAATATCGCTGACAATAGCCTGCAGCGTCTCTCTCTCCCTCTGACTCTGCCGCTTTGTCTCATTTGCTCTGTCGTAAAACTGTATCATTTTCTCCTGCACTTTTGATGTAAGGCTGTCGTCATAAGGCTGGTACTGTTCCATCTTACGGTCTGCCATCAGCCTGTCCATGGTTTCGCACAAAGTATCGGCAAAGAAGGCAATCTGCCTTCGCTGCCGGAAGGACAAAAGTAAAAAGAGAAGAAACATTCCTGCGATAACAGCCGTCAGACTGTATCTTACATTTGCCCAGGGAATCTCATGCCATACGATCCACAGAAACGCGGCCCCAAGGGCAGCCATGAACGTCCAAAGCAGCCAGCCCATTTTTCCTGCTCTCTTTTGGTTCATACCCTTCCTCCGTTCCAGATATATCCCATTCCTCTGACCGTCTTGATATAGGAGTGTGTTCCATCTTCAATCTTGCTTCTCAATCGGTTCATTGTCACCGTCAGGGTATGGTCGTCTATATAATTTCCTCCGCTGTCCCAGAGCCGTTCCAGCAATGTCTGGCGCATGATCACATTGCCTCCGTTTTCTGTCAGAACCCGAAGCAGCTTATATTCATTGGGGGTGATCGCGATTTTCTCCCCGCCTTTTTGAGCCGTAAGCGTAGAGAAATCCAAATGAAGAAAACCATCGCTCCACTGATCCGGATTTTTCTTTTCCGCCTTTTCCAAATGCCGAAGCGCCACATCCACTTTTTTCAAAAGGATCTTTATATTAAAAGGCTTCGTAATGTAATCCTCAGCGCCCAGATCATATCCTTTCAGGATGTTCTCTTCCAGATCATTTGCAGTCAAAAAAATAACCGGAGTATCCGGACACATGTCTCTTATTTTCCGGCAAAGTTCAAATCCGTTTCCATCCGGAAGATTTACATCCAGTATAGCCAGATCAAATGTTTCGTTTTGCACCAGCTGCCGCACTTTCAGACAGTTATATGCCGCAACTGTGATATAACCGTTCATATCCAGTTCAAAACATAACCCTGCACTTAGTGCAAGGTCATCTTCTACCACTAATATTTTCATCCTCTTCCCCTCTCCTCCTCGTCAGCATCCCATATTTCTCCGGACGGCGGTACGCATCTCCGTGCACCTCTTCCGCCCGATACCTCCGCAGTCTGTCCAAATCCAGCGAAGCAAGAAAAATCCCTTCTTTTTCGTCCGCCTCCAGAATGCAGGTATCTCTGGAACCAGGCTGATCCGGCAGATAAGCAACTCCGTCAAACACCGTAGAGTGTCCGTTGCAGTCAGGCACTCCCTCCGGATAATTGCAGGTAGCAATTGCCAGCATATTTTCAAAGGCTCTTGCCCGAAGCTGGGACAGACGGTTGATCTCCATCGGACAGGCATTTGGAACCAGGATCAGTTCTGCACCTTTAAGCATAAGGATTCTGGCGCTTTCCGGAAATTCTCTGTCAAAGCAGATCATAGCTCCCACTGTCACATTTCCGGCAGCTGTATCAAGTACAGCCGTATAAAATTCTTCTCCTCGGGACAGATTCCCCTCCACATCAAAAGCGCATGTATGTACCTTGGCATACACAAATTGTTTTCTGCCGAACCGGTCAAAAAGGACAAGCGTATTGCGCGGATCTCCCTCTGTTTTCTCCAGAAAAGTAACGGCAATCGCCATCTCAAGCTCTTCTGCCAGTTTTCCAAAAGTCCGGACAAAATCTCCGTCACAGGGCAGTGCATCCTGCTTCCATTCTTTGGCCGGCCGGCTGTGAAGATCATATCCGTTGCTCCACATCTCCGGAAACAGCGCAATGTCCGCCCCCATTTCTTTTGCCTTCCTGCAGCACCTTATGCCCTTTTCCAGATTTGCTTCCAAAGTCCCTGCGGGCGCAATCTGCAGCAGTGCAATTTTCATAAGGCTCATCCTTTCCTCCTTCTTCCGATCATTCTTCTGCTAATATTCAGAAAAACAGCTTTTCCAATGTGACAAGCACACCGTCCTCCTCATTGGAGGGACAGATATGCTTTGCCGCACGTTTTACGTCCGGCGCCGCATTTTCCATTGCATAGCTGTAACCGCAGTATTGGAGCATTTCAATATCGTTGCCTCCATCTCCGAATGCCGCACACTGTTCCGGTGAAATTCCCCACCTCTTTACAAGCCTTTTCAGTCCCGACGCCTTGTGACAGCCCGGGAGGATCACATCAATGGAGCCATGTCCGCTTGTTGTGGGCTCCGCCTTTCCCGCAAGCCTTTCCCTAAAAATATCATAATAATAATATGTTTTCTCATCCGGGACAGTAGGGGCAAATTTCAGGATCTGATCTTTCACCTTTTTAAAATCATCCGTCCATTTTAATCTGTGATAATAGATTTTCGTTTTCTCAAAAAACTCCCCGTCTACTTCCCCTTTCTGGCAATATGCGCTCTCCAGCCCGCACATTACATTCTGTATCTCCGGATATTCCCTGCAAAGGTCAATAATCTCATTCACTGTCTCATCCGGCATTTCCGCCGCAAAAACCAGTTCTGTCCGGTCTTTGACAAAAGCGCCGTTTTCCGCCACAAAAGACAGCTCATCATAATAGCCCGGAAAAAGATCCCGAAGCTGATAATATTGATTTCCGCTTGCCACTACAAAACGGCAGCCCGCCTCATTCATGCGGGACAAGATCCTGCGGAACCGAGGTTTATCATATGTATAATCAGCGTGGACAAAGGTTCCGTCTATGTCCACTGCCACCATTTTAATGTCCTGACTCATTGTTCTCCTTTCCACAGAAGCGCTTCCTGTTCCAGCTTCTTTACAAACTCTTCCTTTCCATCGCAATACCCTTCTATATCATAAGGGTAAACTTTCGCCAGCTCTGTTTTGAGACAGCCATATTGTTCCGCTGCCTCCCGGTGGGTCCTAAGATAATCTCTCACTGCAAGATGACGGGTGATATCTGCTTTGTTTTTTTCTTCAAAAATGTGTACCTGATGCGTCCTCTCATCTTGGCCTTTGCGCAGATACCTCCTTCCCCTGATGCCAAACTCTCCCAGATATTCATACCCTTCCTTTTCAAATTCAGAGGACTTTTGGTCTGTCTTTTCAAGGCTTCTTACTACAGGCATAATATCAATAATCGGCTTTGCAGCCAATCCCGGCACTGCCGTACTTCCGATATGGTAAATCGCAACGCAGTTCTCTCCTAAAATAGCTTTGATCTTCTCTGACTCTTTTTCATATTCTGCCGGCCACCTGGGATCGTAGTCTGTGACAATAATATGCTGTGCCATGCCCTCTCTCCTTCCGGAAACTTTTAGAATCTATTTTTCAAAGTATAAATCCTTTTATACTGACAGGCAGGAGTGACTTAGGATGTAAAATTCTTCCTGGCATGGAAGCACTTTCTTTTCCATTTTCTCCAGACTGTCATCATAGTCTTTTGCTTCCTTTTCATCAACCTGCATTACCGGGCTGTCGTAATACATCCATTTCCTTCCATCTAAAGTATTTTCCCTCAGCTCCTTTGCCAGCATAGCAGTCGGATAAGAACCATCTGGCAGGCAGATGTGATATCTGCTGCTGCTTTTAAATCCCCGGCTCACGTAATTTCCGGGATCGCCAAATATCACTACTACATCATAGCCCATCTGCCTTGCTTTCTGAAAGGAATGTTCCATGAGTTGTTTTCCATATCCCATCCTCTGATATTCAGGCAGAATGCTGACGGGACCGAATGTCAGGATTGCTTTTTCTTCCCCGGCTTCATCCACCAGTTTCGCCTTTGTATACATGATATTTCCGATCACCTTGCCATCCAGCTCAATAACAAAGTCCAGCTCCTTTATAAAATCTTCGTGGTCCCTCATAATATGGACCAGATAATGTTCCATACATCCCGGGACATAAATATTGTAGAAAGCTTTTCTTGTAATCTCCTCTACTGTCTTGTAATCCTTTTCTGTTTCATTACGAATCACTATCATTTTTTACCGTTCTCCTGTTCTGCATATATTTATATATTGATATCCTGATAGAACTGTCCGTATCCGGCATTTTCCATCAACTGCTTCATACCATCCAGCGCCTCTTCCCTGGAATAATTGTGAAGCTGTAAAAATTCCTCTTCTTTTTCACTTACATACTGATAAAAAACCGCTGCTACTCTCACGCTGTTTCTATCCGAATAGTCTATTCCATCCAGCAGGATATTTTCCGCTTCGTTTACGTTTCCTTCATCCACCATTTCCATATAATCCGGCAGCTTCATTCCGGATACTTCCGTCTTGTTCTGCTTTTCCTCTTCCACAGAAATGTATGACTTTCCCAGCATCAAAGAAAACAGCACTCTCACCATTTCCTTGATCAGCCGCATAATATAGTCTTTTTCGTCCTCAAAATTCATCTTTACTCCCTCTCTTTTACCACAACATGAATGGAATCTCCGTCCTTTTTCCCAAGCTTTGTCCGGATCGCTTTCAGAACTCCGATGATATAACACACATTTCCATCAGCATCCTTCACTCCCATATTGAAAATGCTTCCGTTGTAGGGAATCCCGTCAAACTCTGCATGGACTTTGACTCTGCCCCTGCCGAAGACTTCCTTAATGTTCCAGGGGAAGATCACGTAGGCTCCTCCTTTTTCCGGAATTTCATGGATGATCTCATCATATTCAAATACTTTTTCCATATACTCTTCTCCGCTTTCCTTCTCTTTTCGCCGTCCTGCCCTTTTCGCCGTCCCAGCTCCAACCCTCCGGGTTCTCGCTGTCGGGCTGGCGCCTCTTCTTCGCCGTCCTGCCCTTTTCGCCGTCCCAGCTCCAACCCTCCGGGTTCTCGCTGTCGGGCTTTCGCCCTATAGAAATACAAAATGCCCAAATTGCCTGCAAGCGGCATTTTGGTCTTTTGTATTTCTGCACGGCTCATTGCCTACGCCATATTATACCATACTCTTATCTCTAGTAAACTCCTGGCTTTTTCTTTTGAGATATTTTTTCTGTCTTGGCAAACCTGTAAAATAGCAATTTTTTCAAAATAACAATTGACAAAATACTCCCGGCTGTGATATAAATATCTAGTGACCGATTTAGGTCGGGAACAGGTACAGGGGATTGGTCAAATGGTATGACAGGAGTCTCCAAAACTCTTAGCGGGAGTTCGATTCTCTCATCCCCTGCTAGAAACCGCTGAAATTCAGCGGTTTTTTTCATGTCCGGAATGAACTGGAACACAAGGTAGAACACAATTAGAAAAGAGCCTTTTTCATGCTGTATCAGATAGCTGAAAGGGCTCTTTCTATTTCCTCAATCTTATGTTTTTCACTTTGATTATTGCGAAAATAATACTTCCTGGTTGTCGATATATCCGCATGCCCCATCTGATGAGCAACAAGCGTCTCCGAAACCTGATTGTCAAGAAGAGTCGTTCCGTATGTCTTTCGGATTTTGTGCATTGGTCTAAAAGGAATTTCCAGGTTTTCACAAGTCCGTCTCAATGCTCTGCTAAATCCTTGAATTTTAATCCTTTTCCCATTTTCCTCAAAAAGAAACTCTTTTGGATCAGCATTCAATTCTTGAATACGCCGTAAAATCTGTACCGCAAAGCTGTTAACAATAATCTTTCTATTTCCTGCTTCAGATTTTGCGAACTCTTGAACCCGCACAACGTTTTTTCTCTTTCCCGGTTCTTTTTCCTCGTTATAATGCACTTCCGTCCGACACACATGAATTGTACCGCTGTTTTCTTTCAGACGTATATCCTCCGGCTTTAAAGCCGCAAGCTCTCCGACTCTAAGCCCGGTCACAAACACCAGAAGTATTCCCAGATACCTCAAAGAGTCCTTTTTGAGAAGGTACTCCTTAATAATAGGGATTTCTTCTTCACTGTAAACTTCTTCAGCATCCGTTTTCTTTTCCCGTATGGTAAAAATATTCTTAGAAAGGTCTAATTCATCGAAAAACACAGAGATAATCACATCTGTCAATTTTTTCTTTCGAGCATGCCGGAAAATTCCCTTTATAAGAATTTTCAAACCGTTATAAGTCTTTTTTGTCAGCTTATGCTTTTTGATATTTCCCTTGATAAACATTTCCAGGTCTATCTCTGTAATATCAGCTATATATTTCATACAGATTTCATTATCATCCGGGAAAAATCTTCTAAAATCATTTTCATATCTGGTTCTTGTCTGCTCACTGATTTCTCCATACTTAAATTTTAACGTCAACCAGTCATGGAAAATATCAGAAATCCAAGGTTGCTCTTCAATCGCACGATAATGCTCAATGATTAATTTTTCAAGGGACGCCTTTTCCTTTCGTCTTTTCAAAACGAACCCCCTTTTTACAGAGGGTTCGTCTATATAGGTCATCCACTGATTCGCTTTTTCATCAAACCAGATTTTGTGGTTATGCTTTTCAAGATATTTTTCATTTTCTTTCTTCATTACTATTTTAAGCCCCATGCTTCACTGATAAATATTGCTGTTCACAGTGCAATTATCTGCTTTTTTCAGATTTTACAGCTTCTTTGATAGCATATGCTATAACACAGGCGAACAAAATGAACACTATATAGAGGCACATTTTCCAGTCTGTAATAATATATACTGTCACAAATGCAAAGATTACCGCCAAAATGCCAAAGACAACCGAAACCATATGATATTCTGCCTTTTTATCCATTTTTTCTCTTTCTTTTTGAACTGCAAATAAATAGGTATTTGATAAAATCGGTCCCTTTCCTCTTGCGGTAAAAGATACATATATGAATAAAGCAATGGAAATAAGCGCTGTAATTACAGCAAAAATAATATCGCTCATTCAGTCCACCCCATTTCGTTAATCATACTTTTCAATGGCAACACTGGCAATGGCAGATTGATTCGGCTCTCCGCTGATAAGATTCTGCGGTGCCGGCACCAGCATCATAAATCCTTCTTTTCCATATCGCTGTGCATATCCTTCTGCATAGTTTTCTTCAACGGAAATGTGCTGCACCTGCCCAATGACCATAGCTGCAATTCCCGCACCGCTTAAATCCTGTATCTCTTTCAGGGTACATTCTATATTGATAAAAGCCTCCTCAATTACCGGAGCTGGAATCGTTTTTGCGTTGGAAAGAGTAAAATCCCCTGCCGCAAATTCGTCTTCTTCCATATCATTGTGGTGAATGGTTTCTACCAATTTATCGTAATAACTTATGGGGAGGAAATTAATACAAAAGCATTTCTCTCTTTGAATATTGGCATAGGTATGCGTATGCTGATACAAATTTCCCATTACAGCAAAGAACGCAGTCTTATCTCCATGGAAACAGCTCCACGAATGAAGACAGACATTGGGTTGCCCGTTTTCTTTCCATGTCGTAATGGCAAACAAAACGGTCGGTATGCCTGCCGTCACTTCAAAATGGGAAAACAGCTCAAATTCCTCCGGATACAAGGGTTTAAAATACTGCGGGAAATCTTTTCCAATCTCTATTTTCATTGACAGCACCTCCCTTAAAAGATCGTTATAGCACTCCATTCATTGATAAAATGAAAAGAATACAGGTTGCAATAATAATAGACGCCAGCAAAACCATGCCCGCATGTCTGCTTCTTATCTCTTTTTCTGAAGCAGCAACATATCCGCTTTTTCTTAAAGCAGTAATAACAGGCTTATACAGCAGAAATGTAACAGATGCATTCAGCCCTCCTTTCAACAAATTAAATGGAAGAAAGACGGGAATCAGCAATTCTGCCACAGCTTCTCTTGGATATCCCATATAAAGCGGCGTTACAAGATAGTTCCACATAAGCATAACAACAATCATCGCAAGGCAGCCGGCTCCCAGTCCAAGAACAGCCCCTGACAGCGTGTGCCTTTTTTTATAAATAACTGCTGCTGTACAGGCAAAAGAAAGCGTTTGAATAATATTCATAATGCATCCCAAAATTCCCGTATCACTTACTGTTATCATTTCAATTGACGCCACAATAACCGACACAATACAGGAAGTCATCGGCCCCCATATCAGTCCGCCCAGAGTAACGATAACATCCGATGGATCATACTTTAAGAATAGCACAACCGGGATCCTGCCTACAACCATTACAACATAAGTGACCGCACACAGCATGGCAATTGTCGTGATTTTTTTCGTTTTACTGTTCATTTTTTGTCCCTCCGTAATCTATGTAATAAAAATAACACCCGGAAATGTCTTCCAGGTGTTACACTCCAATTAGACCACAAAGCAACAAACACTGCTGTACTTTGCAGAAATCTAATGGTATCTTCTTTCATCCAGACTATACTGTTGGTTTTGGAATCACACCAAATCATGCGATCTACGCTCGCGGACTTTACCGCCAATCGGGAATTTCACCCTGCCCCGAAGACACTTTATTCGGTTGTTGGTTTTTATTATACTCTTTTTATCATTGAATTGATACTGCTTTTTGATAAATTTTACATCTAAATCAAAAATTCCCATACCGTCAAAATGTACCATTAAAACTTATTTCTTCTCATCCAGCAGCTTGACACCTTCCGGCGGATTTTGATCGATTGCTCCTACAATCCTGTGAGGTTCATATGGTTCTTCCAGAAAAGCAATGTCTTCATTCGTAAGTTTTACGGAAAATGCTCCGGCTGCATCGTCAAAGTGAGCCACTTTTGTCGCTCCGATGATTGGCGATGTCACACCTTTCGCCCATTCCCATGCCAGAGCGATCTGCTGCATTTTCATGCCATATTTTCCTGCCAAAGTGTGAACTCTTCGGACAATTTCCATATCCTGCTCCTGGCTTCTGTCATATTTTCCCATTGCCACCCTGTCTGTTTTACTTCGAAGGGTGTCTGTATTCCATTCCGGACGGGTCAGATGTCCGGCTGCCAACGGACTGTACGGCATAAGAGATACGTTCATCTGCCGGCAGATAGGAATAAGTTCTCTTTCATCCTCTCTGTAAAGAAGATTGTAATGATTTCCCATTGCTGAAAACTGTGCCCAGCCATGATCTCTGGCCGCCAGCTGCATATTATAAAACTGGTATCCGTACATAGCAGAAGCGCCAATAGCACGGACTTTTCCGGATACGACCAGATCGTTCAACGCCTCCATTGTTTCCTCAATCGGCGTCTCGTAATCAAATCTATGAATGATGTACAGGTCGAGATAATCTGTACCGAGACGTTTCAGGCTTCCTTCTATCTCACGATGGATCGCCTCTGAAGAAAGTCTTCCGGGATTAAAATAAACTTTAGACGCGATCACTACTTTATCTCTTGAAACATTTTTCTTAAGCGCCCTGCCAAGATATTCCTCGCTGGTTCCTTCCGAATATCCGTTTGCAGTATCAAAAAAATTAATCCCCAGATCCAGTGCGTGTTTTACAATTTCCTCTGTCGCTGCTTCGTCCACTGTCCAAGCGTGCATTGTTCCGGCCTTTCCGAAACTCATACAGCCTACACAGAGTTTTGATACTTCTATATCCGTGTTCCCAAGTTTTGCATATTCCATTCTGATCTCCCCTTTTCTTTCCAAAATCTGCTGTTAATTAAACAGATCGTCCAAGCTCATAGGCTTTATCCGGATATGGACTGTGTTTCGTCATAGACACTGTTCCGCACCCATAGCCCAGCACCACTCCCTGATCATCAAGGTTCAGATAGCGGACCAGGGTTCTGTAATGGCTTTCCAGAGACTCAAATGTCCAGTCATCCGCATTCCACGCTGCCGCAAGAAGCGCTGATTTCATATGTTTTCGGTTAATACTGCTGTTAATAGCGCAGAACCGGTCAACCAGAATCTTCAACTGGGCAGACATGCCATAATAATACAGAGGCGTTACAAACACCATCATATCTGCATTCAATATCTGTTTTCTGAACTGTTCCATATCATCTTTCTGCACACAGGGTCCCTCATAACCACAGTATATACAACCTGTACACGGATGAAGATCCGCATGAGCCGCATCAATAATTTCTACAGTATGGCCTGCTTCTTCCGCTCCCCTGATAAACTGATCCGCCAGAAGATTGGATGATCCATGTTTATTCGGGCTCCCTTCCAGTACAACAATTTTCATAAAATGTGCCTCCTTCTGTTTTTCAAAATCACTTGTCTGTGATTAGCGTCGGTGTACACCGACGCTACTGAAAATTCTGCAAAAGTTTCGTGACAAAGGATTCCGTAATTTCGTAGATAGAATAGTGCACATAGTCTACATGGGCAAGCTCCATAGCCTTTTTCTGTTTGTCTGTGGCTGTCGTATAGGGATATACGCCGAACATAAACGGAAAAAACGCATAAAGAAATTCCTGGATGTCAACAGCAGTCATACGCGGGAAAAACTTTTCCAGGCAACAGATCACGGTCTGCATCGCATTGGAATATATCTTTTTGAATGCTACAAGATTCTCAATCCGGCTGTTTCCTTCCATGTCATAAAGATTCATAGACATCAGTTTCAGCATACATCCCCGCCTCTCCAGCGTATGAGCAAGTTCACCTGCAAACTCTGCGGCAGACAGGCAGCCATACCTGTCGAGAATGCCCCTTAGATCTGCCGCCCATGCTTCATGCTCCCGCCCCAAAAGAGCCAGGAAAATTTCCTCTTTCGTCTGAAAATAATTGTAAATAGACGTTCGGGTAAAAGAAGTCTTTGCTCCAATATCCCGAATTGTTATATCTTTAAAGCCCATCGTTTCATAAAGCGAAGCGCAGGCATTAATGATTTCTTCTTTTCTTGCATTCGTCAATTCTTCCGACCCTTTTGGCATAACTATTATTCCTACCTTTCTAACTGTTCAGGACACGTTTCGCCCAGGCTGCCGCTTTAGAACCGTTCACAAGTTCTCCTTTTTCCCAGGAAGCCGACGGGCAATGATCCCGCAAACTTTTTTCTGCCTTTCTTATTCCGCTTCCGCCGGAAGTGGCAAAAGGAATCACTGTTTTTCCGGAAAAATCATAGCTTTCCAGAAATGTATCCACAATACGAGGCTCGACATACCACCAGATAGGAAATCCCACCAGAACCGTATCATACTGTTCCATATTCTGTACCGGTTCTGCAATGGCCGGACGACAGGCCGGATCATTCATTTCAATCGTACTGCGGCTGTTTTTATCCATCCAGTCCAGATCAGCTGACGTATAAGGCTGCTCAGGGCGAATCTCATACAAATCCGCATGGACAACATCTGCCATTTGTTTTGCCGCGCGGGCAGTTACGCCGCTTGCTGAAAAATATGCAATTAATGTTTTACTCATCTTAAACTCTCCTTTAAAATTTCCACAATTTCATCATGTTCCAGAACTTTGTATCCGCCCGGCATGATAAGAGTGCCGTCTGCGATACCTTCTATCATGTCCTCTGTCGCTCCCAGCTGTGAAATGTTCATTACAAGTCCCAGCTCATTCATCCAGTTCTCCATTGCCTGCAGACCTTCTTCTGCCACCTGTTCATCTGTCTTGCCTGACGGATCAACATCCCATACATTGACGGCAAACCGTTTGAACTTCTGCAGCCCATACGGCAGAATATGACGATAATAAGGAAGCGAAACAGCAGCCAATGTCATGCCGTGAGTCGCATCTGTGTAAGCTCCTACAGACTGACCGAGCATGTGGACCATCCAGTCTGTAGATTTCCCCCTGGAAACCAACGTATTCAACGCCCATGTTGCCGTCCACATAATGTTGCTCCGCGCTTCATAATTCTGTGGGTCTTTATTGGCGATCCGACTGGAGTAAATAACAGAACGCATCAGACCTTCACTGATATAATCGCTTGTGTTATCGTCTTCTCCGGAAAAATACTGCTCACAGATATGATTAAAAATATCGTAAATACCGGATACCATCTGGTAATGAGGAAGGGTCAGTGTATATTTAGGATTCAGAACTGCAAATTTAGGCATAATGTTCTCATCCGCAAAAACATGGCCGATCTTCTGCTTTGTCTTATGATTTGTGATTACAGACCCGGCATTCATTTCCGATCCGGTTCCTACCATAGTCAGCACACACCCTACCGGAAGAGTCTCGCAGTCCGGTTCTTCAAAACGTATATAATATTTCTCCCAGGGATCTTCTTTACAATTAACAGAAACAGAAACTGCTTTCGCATAGTCGCAGACGGATCCCCCGCCAACTGCCAGCAGAAAATCTGCATTATGGTTTCTTGCAGTTTCAATGCCTTCATAGAGTTTATCCACTGTCGGGTTGGGCATAACACCTGAGATTTCCGCTACATTTTTTCCATTCTTTTTCAAAATTTCTACAACTTCATCATAAATCCCGTTTTTCTTAATAGACCCGCCACCATAGATCAGTATAACATTTTTCCCATACTTTGGCAGTTCTATGTTCAGATTATCCAGCGAATCCTCTCCAAAATAAAGTTTTGTCGGGTTACAATACGAAAAATTTCCCAGCATTTGCAGGTCCTCCTTTGATTTTTTATTCTGACACCATGTCAGTACATATACTATAACTCCATTCTGACATAGTGTCAATATTGTTCGCAAATTTTTTAACTTTTTATTCGCCGTAGTCTAGTTTACCGGCCGCTGACATATAATACATAAAACAGGCCATTTACGAGGAATTTATGCTGACACGTTTCAAATCTTTCCGTCCATTTCGCCCTATTCTTCTTCCCCTTTTATTTGCAGGCGCATTTTTTTTCGGTCATCTGACCGGCTTTATCGTGGAGCAGGTTTTTCCCGCTGCCGCCGAAACATCATCGGAAGGAAACTGGGGACTTAGTTTTCAGGAGGAAGGCGAAGCGCCGATCGGAAACGCCAAAGCCGAAGATCTCAAAGAACTGAACGCCTACTATACAGGTGATACAGGTAAACAGATCATCTATCTTACTTTTGATGCAGGATATGAAAATGGAAATACCGACGCTTTACTGGATGCCTTGAAAAAACATCACGCCCCTGCCACATTTTTCGTTGTCGGTAATTTCATAGAAGATAATCCTGATCTTATCAAAAGGATGGTAAAAGAAGGGCATACCGTCGGCAACCACACCTACAGCCACCCCGATATGTCGCAGATTTCTACAAAGGAAAGTTTTGAAACCGAACTTGGCAAGGTGGAGCTGCTTTATCAAGAGATAACAGGGAAAGAAATGACAAAGTTTTACCGGCCGCCGCAGGGCAAATACAGCCAGGAAAATTTAAAAATGGCCCAGGAACTCGGCTATCATACCTTTTTCTGGAGCCTGGCTTATGTAGATTGGTACGAAGAGGATCAGCCTTCCCGTGAGGAAGCCTTTGACAAACTGCTTCCCCGCATCCATCCGGGAGCTATTGTTCTTCTCCACAGCACTTCTTCTACAAACGCCGGCATTCTCGACGAATTATTAACACGCTGGGAGAAAATAGGGTATGAATTTGGGGATTTAAATGATCTTGTCGCCGAAGAAGGATAGAAAGTAATAAACAAAAAGAGAATACATAAATTTAAATCGGGACGGGGTTTTTATACTCCCGTCCCAAATGAAATCCATATTAAAGAATGTCAATATATTCCCCGGCAAGGGCTTTATTCATACTGCGCACTGCACAGAATTTTCCGCACATACTGCAAGTGTCGCTGTGATCGTCTTCCGGACTTCTGCTGTCACGGATCGCTTTGGCAGTTTCCGGATCCAGCGCGCACGCAAACTGCGCATCCCAGTCCAGTTTTCTCCTGGCATCCGCCATACGGTCGTCGATATCCCGTGCTCCCGGTACGCCTTTTGCTATATCCGCGGCATGGGCTGCAATTTTAGAAGCAATGATTCCCTGCTTTACATCTTCTACATTAGGAAGCGCCAGGTGTTCTGCCGGGGTTACATAGCACAGAAACGCTGCGCCGCTCATGGCTGCCACTGCTCCTCCTATAGCCGCTGTGATATGGTCATATCCCGGCGCAATATCTGTCACCAAAGGTCCCAGTACATAAAATGGCGCGCCCATGCAGATGCTTTTCTGCACTTCCATATTTGCAGCCACCTGGTCAAGCGGCACATGTCCCGGTCCTTCTACCATAACCTGTACATTGTGATCCCACGCTCTTTTTGTCAGCTCGCCAAGGCGCACCAGCTCTTCAATCTGGCACACATCTGTTGCATCCGCCAGACATCCGGGACGGCATGCATCCCCAAGTGAAATTGTCACATCATATTTTTCACAGATGTCTAAAATTTCATCATAGTATTCATAAAACGGATTTTCTTCTCCCGTCATGCTCATCCAGGCAAAGACCAGGCTTCCTCCCCGGCTTACAATATTCATTTTTCTTTTATGTTTCTTAATCTGCTCAATTGTTTTTCGTGTAATTCCGCAGTGCAGCGTAACAAAATCCACGCCGTCCTCTGCATGGAGTCTGATCACATCAATAAAGTCTTTTGCCGACAAAGTTGCCAGATCTCTCTGATAATGAATAACACTGTCATAAACAGGAACCGTTCCGATCATAACCGGACACTCCCTTGTCAGTTTCTGACGGAAGGGCTGAGTATTTCCATGGCTGGACAGATCCATGATCGCCTCTGCGCCAAGGTTTACAGCGCTCATCACCTTTTCCATCTCAATATCATAGTCTTTGCAGTCTCTGGATACTCCCAGATTGACATTGATCTTCGTGCGCAGCATGCTTCCGATTCCTTCCGGGTTAAGGCATGTGTGCTTTTTATTTGCACAGATTGCCACCTTTCCTTCTGCTACAAGCTGCATTAATTTTTCTACCGGCATATTTTCCTTTTTTGCCACGATTTCCATCTGCGGTGTTACAATCCCTTTCCGGGCTGCATCCATTTGTGTTGTGTAATTTTCCATCCGTAGTTTCCTCCTTATCTTTCTGTGTGCTCTGATCTGCCGGTCCTCCAGATTGTTCCGGCTTTTTTCATTTCAGCAGTTCTATCCTGCCACCTTCAGCAGTTTCATTGCGCCGCCTTTTTCCAGAATCGTAATCAGCAAAAAGGCAAGAATACTGCCTACTACCGTAGAAATCAAAAACGGCACGATATAGACAAACAATCCGGCCGGTTCCATCCCCATCAAGAATTTTGCTGCCGGGTACGCTGCCAAAGCCCCCAGGATGCCTGTCCCAAACACTTCGGCAAAGCAGGTTACGCCAAGTCTTCGGCACACCATATACACGATTCCACAGCACAGGGCACCTGCCATACTGCCCGGGAACGCCAGAATACTCCCGATTCCCATCACATTTCTGAGCAGACTTGCACAAAATGCAATTCCCACTCCCCAGCCCGGTCCAAGGGTTACCGCTGCCAGGATATTTACCATGTGCTGTACCGGCGCACATTTGCTTCCCGCCACCGGGAAACTGATCATACTCCCAACTACAGCCAATGCTGTCAGCACACCAGCCAGCACCAGCTTTCTCGTCGCATTCTTCTGCTCCACAAAAAACGTCTCCTTCCTGTTCCGCTACTCCTTTTTACGTTTCTGCTTCATTTTTGTCCGCTTACACGCAAAAACGCTGTCAAGTACTGTATTTATAGTTCTTCTTTAGCGTCGGTGTACAAGGGGCTAAAATCTCCCCTTCACCGACCATGTTGCCCCTTGTACACCGACGCTACGGGAAGACGAGAAAATAAAAGAATTTTTCCAGAATGTTTCACGAAAAAAAATAGAGTTCCACCGACGGAACTCTATCAATTACTCAATATTCATCCCTACGTTGGCATTATCCAAATCAGGTTATGGGTCGAAACAAACCAGTCTCCTCTCAGCCGGCTTCAGCCAGCTCCCCGTATCACTATAATTTTGTACTGGGTTTATTATATCCCTGACATCTGGATTTTGCAACTGCTGCGAAGGAATATTTTCAAAATTACACACCATGTTTCGCAGTTTTGCCCACCGCTTACTGCAACTTGACACGTAGTAAAGTTTAAAAGTGTTACGTGTGGAATTAGCAAATTAACGCATCAACCTGCCGCAGACTCCAGGCAATCCTTGCGCTCTCTTCCAGCTCTTCTATCGCATAAAACGCATCCATCATACTTGCAGCTCCTACAACCGGGCCGTGATTTTGCAACAGGTAGCCGTCGCTGCCTTCCATGTGTTCTTCAAAGAGCCCGAATAATTCCCGGCTTCCCGGAGGCGCATAGGGAATCAGCCCCACTTTGCCCAGTTTCATTTTCAGATAAGGCGTGTGCTCTGGCATGATATCTATCATGGATTCATGGGGAAGGCAGGACCACAGTGTAGAGTAAAAACTATGTGTGTGTATCACAGCCCCGCTCCCTTTTTTCTGATACATAAGCAGATGAAGGGGCGCTTCTTTGCTGGGCTTTGGCCCCGCTATATACTCTCCTTTTAAATCAAGAACCGCAAATTCTTCTTCCTTCAATGTCCCAAAGCAGGTTCCGCTGGCGCTGATGTAAATTTTGTCTTCATGACGAAAGCTGATATTGGCAGTGGAACCGGTTGCTTTCCGCTCATTAAGGGCAATCCGATCCATCGGGATTACTGGGAGAAAAACCAAAGTGTCATGTCCGGCAAAACTCCTGTTGTTGTCTGCGGAAGCCCGGGCAGCGGAAGGACTATTTTCTCCTACGGACTTTACGCCGCCAGCCCCTACACCTCAAATCCGCTTATTGAAGTGGACTGCTACCATTTAAACGCCAAACAATGTGATAAATTATTCAAAGATGAGCGTTCTCCTCTCTTTGAAAATAACTATATCATACTATTTAAAAACCTGAACGCGCTGTCCCCCACACTGCAGAACCTCTTCACCTACTATCTGGAAAATCTGGAACTGACATCACGCCACAAAGTCATCTGTACTTTTACAGGAGACATGGGGGACCTTATTGCCGCCAACCAGTTTTCACAAAATTTAAGCTATCTGATCTCCGGCTTTACGATCCAGCTTCCTTCTATTAATCACAAGCCGGAACTGATCGTATCTATCGCCCGCTCTTACTTGAACAGCCTGAACCAGGAACTTCCCATCCAAATTGCCGGATTTGAGCCTGAAGCCCTGAAACTTCTGGAAGAACATCACTGGCAGTACGGGATCTCACAATTTCAAACTGTACTGAAACAACTTGTTATCCAGTCCAACAGCCAGTTTATTACCGCCGAAAATGTACAGACCATCCTCTCTCATCTGGGACCTTCAAAAAGCAATGCTTCGAGGGATACCCGCCTGAATCTGAACCAGACATTGGATGACATCACAAAAGATGTGATCGATCTCGTATTGAAAGAAGAAAGCATGAATCAGACAAAAGCCGCCAAACGGCTGGGAATCAGCCGCAGTACACTGTGGAAGAAGTTGAAAATGGAGACGTAACACTTTTAAACTTTACTACGTGCCAACTTGCGGTAAACGGTGTGTAAAACTGCGAGAAGCCCCGTCCTTTTTTGAAAATAACCAAAAAAGGACGGGGCTTCTCGCAGTTGTTTTATGTGGGATTTCAATTTTGCACACCGTAGTTTGCAGTTTTACACAGGGTTATACATAAGCTGACACGTAGTTTATATGAAAAGTGTTACGTCACCAATTCACCAAACCACCGTTCAAACGAAGCACGGGCACACATTTTCACTTCCGCTTCCATAGCACGATACTTCTCCATCAGCGTTTTTCCTTCTGCGGTTATCTCACATTTTCCTCCGCTTCTGCCTCCCTGATGCCGGATCAGCAGCGGGGTCCCAAGCTCTCTTTCTGCTCGGTTTATGATTTTCCATCCTTTGCTGTAAGACATTTCCATTTTCTGACAGGCTTCTTTCATAGAACCGCTTTCTTCCAGGTGTTCTAAAAGTTTTATCAGTCCCGGTCCAAACACAGGTTCATCTGTGCAGACCTGCAATTTAACCACAGGCCTGAATTTCCGGCTTTCTTCTTTTTTATCCATTCTTTTCACCTTTTTAATTTTCTTCCAGGAGAAGAAGTCTCTCCGGAGCAATTGTCACAGCCTCCGGAATCCGGCAGCCGCCCCGCTCACTTTTCATCCACAAGCCTTTCTCCGCCTGTTGATCCGCCTTAAAAATAATCGTCTGTTCAAAGGGCGTCTCGGACTGCTCCACCGGCAGTACAGGAAAACGGTTGACTTGGTTTTCCCCTTCTGCTCCGCCTTCCCTTGACTTGCCTGCTGCCGGCAGGATATCATGGGCCCGCACTCCGATATACGCTGTTTTTTCCGAAACAGGTTCTGCCGTCCAAAGAGAAATCCCCCAGTCTTTTGCATAGACCTGAAACTGTCCTCTTTTTTCTATCTGTGAGATATTTTTGCATCCGGTCAATCTGGCAGCCGCTACTTTCCTGGGATTTTCAAACAGTGCTTTTGTATTGTCAGTGATCACATTTTTCCCTTTTTCCATGATCATCGTATCCGTACACAGCCGGTAAATCTCGTCTCTGTCATGGCTCACTAAAATGGTGCATCCTGCAAAATTCCGAATCCACCTTTGCATTTCCAGCTGAAGTTCTTCCTTTAAATAGCTGTCCATAGCGGAAAACGGCTCATCCAAAAGCAGAATATCCGGTTCGCTGGCCAGTATTCTTGCCAAAGCCGTCCTCTGCTGCTGTCCTCCCGAAAGCCGAGTCGGATATTGTTTCTCCAATCCTCTAAGCTGGAACTGTTCCATCAACCCGGCGGCTTTCTGCTTTTTTTCCGCCTTTTTCCCCTGTATGCCGGCCATAATATTTTCTTCTACTGTCATATTGGGAAATAATGCATAATTTTGAAACAGATAGCCTACCTTCCGTTTCTGTGGAGATAGGTCGATCTTTTTCTCACTGTCGTAAAACACTGTTTTTTCCGTGGCAATTCTTCCACGATCCGGACGCACGATCCCGGCTACCGCCTTCAAAGTCATACTTTTCCCGCAGCCGGACGCCCCCAGGATCCCGAGACATCCGCCATTCATGGAAACTTTCATGTCCAACATGTAATGTTTCAGTTGTTTTTGAAAATTAATTTCCAGCTGTTTCATTTTCAGCCGTTACCTCCGGTTAAATTTCTGGAAAATGTATGTCACATAGTTCATCCCTGTCACAACCAGAAAGGAGATCACCACCAGCACAATTACATACTGATATGCTCCCTCCATGTTTCCGGCTGCCACATCAGAATACACAGCCAGAGGCAGGGTCCTTGTCTTTCCCGCAATATTTCCCGCGATCATTGCCGTGGCGCCAAATTCTCCCAGCCCTCTTGCAAACGCCAGGATCCCTCCTGATAAAATTCCGGACAGTGCATTAGGAAAGAGGATTTTCCAGAAAATCTTCCACTCAGACATTCCAAGCGTCCGCCCGGCATCGATCAAATCTCCATTGACCTGCTCAAAAGCCCCTCTGGCGGAACGATACATCAAAGGAAAAGAAATCACCACTGCCGCCAGGACCGTCGCTCCCCACGAAAAGGCGATTTTCACCCCGAAAAACTCCAGAAAGAAACGGCCAATAGGCCGTTTCACTCCGAAGAGATAAAGCAGAAAAAAACCAGCTACCGTCGGCGGCAGGACCAGGGGCAGGGTCAAAATTCCGTCCCATATCATTTTCCATTTTTCATGACGGATCCTCACCACGAGAAACGCTGCCAAAATCCCGGCAAAAAACGTGATCACAATGGCAAGAGACGCCGTTTTTGCCGATATCAGAATCGGTGACCAGTCCATATCCTACCTCTTTATAAATCCGTAATCTTCAAATATCTGGATTGCTTCATCGCTTTTCAGAAATTCTACAAACTTCTCTGCCGCCTCTTTATTTTCAGACGCGGAAACAATTCCTACCGGATAAATATCCGGTTCTGCCAGACTGTCCTCCGGAGCTTCTGCCACAACTTTTACTTTATCTGTAGTAGCTGCATCTGTTGCATATACAATGCCGGCCTGAGCGCTTCCCTCTGCAACCCAGTTCAGTACTTCCGTCACATTCGTTCCAAGGCTGGCTTTTGCCAGTACCTGATCCCACAGTCCCAGATTTGTCAGAGCTTCCTCTGAATACTGTCCAACCGGTACACTGGCAGGGTCTCCGATGGCAATGGTATCCGCCTTTGTAATATCTTCAAAAGAAGATAATTCCAACTGTGAATCAGCAGATGTGATCAGTACAATTTTATTTTCCAGTAGATCTGTCACAGAATCTTCTTCGATCATTCCTTCTTCCGTCAGGGCGTCCATCTGTTTTGTAGCCGCCGACATAAAGACATCCGCTTCCATTCCTTCTTCAATCTGAGTCTGCAGTTTTCCGGAGCTGTCGTAGGTTCCGCTCACTGTAATATCCGGATTTTGTTCCTCAAACATAGGAATCAGTTCGTCCTCATATGCATATTCCAGGCTGGCTGCTGCCGCAACGAGTATTTCCGTCTTTTCATCTTCTCCGCTTTCTTCCTGACCTTCTTCCTGAGTATCAGCCTCAGTTTCTGACTGACTGCTGTCAGATGCATCTGTATTCTCCTCACTGCTTCCGCATCCTGCTGCCAGAACTGCCGTCATGGCTGATACCAGCAAAAGACTTACGATTTTCCTTTTCATTCTCTTTCCTCCCTGCTTTTTGCAAATATTAATCTTTTTGTAAATATTTATCTTTTCTCAAACTCTCAAATACAGTATACATCAAATTATTTTTAAAAACAATTCGCTTTCCGCAAAAAAATTTGCATCAGAAGCTTCCCATATCCTCTTTCCGGTCAATGTCTTTCAGCTCCCGCTCATCCGCCTCTACAACATAGACCTGCTCCGGGTATTTTCTCATGACAGCCCGGCCTCCTGTGTCGCCTTTTAATTCCAGCAATTCCCCGAAATATTTCTTTGGCCACAGCACCGGATTTCCCGGCTGTCCGTCTTTGCCGGCGCAGATGATCTTTCCCGGTCGTACTGCCGCCGCATTCCAGATTTTCTGAATCGTGGAGACCTTAAGCCCCGGCTGATCACACACTCCAAACAAAACACCCTCTACCTCTGGTTTCTCTCTTAAAACAGCCTGTAATCCAAGCTGCAGAGAATGGGAAATACCAAGGTGAGGCTCCCGATTTACGATTCCGCTGATGCCCCTCTTTTTTGCTTCTTCAAGGATCACAGCGTTTCCCGTCACGACAAAACGCTCTCTTCCGCAAAACGCTTCCAGTCTTTCCATAGAATACTGATAAAGAGGCTTTCCTGCCAGCACTTCCGAAAGCTTATCTTTCCCATACCTGCTTCCTGTACCCGCCGCAAGCATAACCATAGCAAATCTGCCTTTTACCGCCTCATAACACTGCACCGCTTCCAAAACACCGCCTCCGATGGCTCTTGCCTTATCTGAAATCGTCCAGCAATGTTCCTTTTCACACCGTGCGTCAATATCCCCAATCTTCATTCCTTTTACCACAGAAACGCCTTTCTGCAGCATTCCCCGTACCATTCCGGACATTGCGGCATACACCGCCTCCCCTCCTGTATAGGCTGCAATCTGTCCTTTTTCCACCATATCGCCAATGGAGATCAGAGGCTCCATCACTCCGTCACCGGAAGCTTTCAAAAGCCTTTCCGTCGTGTAGCCCCCCACTTCACCCGGCACACCGGTATTGGGAAGCGCTGCTCCATCATAAATTACCTGTCCAAGGGTATGTCCCCGTTTCGTTTCCACCACACAGTGGCAGTCCTGTCCTGCATAAAATCCCGGACCGACGCCGACCGCCAGCGGTGCGTCCGTTATTTTCGTCCCTAAATTCTTCTTTGCCAGGATAGCATCTACTACCACATCGGGACAAAATTCCTTTCGGATTTCTGCTGCCTCGTCTACGATCAGCGCAATATTTCCATCCCCCATCACTGCATATGCCTCATCCAGAGAATGGACCAGGCGCGCTTCCATATCCTCTACTTTGGCGCTTCCTTCGTACACCGCTCTGGAAAAAGCCACCGTTCTTCTTACAGTTAAAGGGGCTTCTCTTTCTGTCATAAGAATATTATGTCCGCTGTGGTAAAGCCGGGCAGCAATTCCTGTCGCCAGATCACCGGCTCCTCTTATTAATATTTTCATCTCTTTCTATGCTCTCCTCTTCCCGCAGATGATAACTCCTGTGTATACCGACGGTCCAGATTCCCCAGACACAGGATAGGATTCTCGTATCCGCATTCCTGAAGAATCTCACAGATTTCCCGGGCCGCTTCCTTTTTTCCTGGCAAATCTGTTTTATTGAAAATAAGGGCGTATTTCACCGCCTTATTCACTCCTTTTGCCCCGCCTCTCTGGTGCATGGCAAGTCTGGCAATATCCTGTGGAAGAACCGGTTCCCCCATCTTTTTTCCCAAAATCCGAGCCGCCTCTTCCGCCCGAAAACAAACCTCTTCAAGGGGTCTTCCGATTGCATCCATGCCATACACATACAAAATACGTCCGGTTTCTTTCCGAAAGACCGGCTCCTGTTCTCCCGGCACCTTGATCGGCATACGCCGTGCTCCGTCCGCCTCTATCAAAACCGGACAGCTTAGCTGCAGCAATTTTTCCATCCAAACTTCATCCGGCATCTGCATTTTCCCTGCCTCCGCCTTCTTACCCAGAAAAATTTTCCCTTCCCGGTTTAAAATCTGTATCATCTTTTCTTCTGAAGGCTCCAGTAGAAAATAAGGTTTCTCCTCTGCATACATGTGCGTTGTTGTCGTCACCACTGTCGGAAGATTCCGGGCATTATATTCCTCCACAAGAGCTTTGATAAGGGAAGTCTTTCCTCCCGCGCCTGCCACACTGATCCTCTCTGCAGCATCAGGACAGACTCCCAACGCTTCCAAAATGCCAGGAAAAGGGCATAATCTGCCCTTTTCCCACTTTTCCACGATCTTTTTTTCTTCTCTTTGCATTTCTTTGATGATATTCACTGCTCTTCTGCTATTCACCGCAGTGATGTCCGCACCCTTCATGTGCCTCTCCACAGTCATGGCCTTCTCCTTCATGGTGATGGCTGCACAATGTATCCGGATCATAGTTCAGCTTTCCTTCAAGATAAGCTTCCACCTGCTCATCTGCATTGCCGGAAGCTCCCGGCAAAAGCTCAATGCCTGCTTCCGCAAGAGCTGTCCTTGCTCCGCCGCCGATTCCGCCGCATATCAAAACATCTACTTTCTCCATTTGAAGAAATCCTGCCAGAGCGCCATGTCCTTGCCCGTTTGTATCCACGATATGACTCTCTGTCACCTTTCCATCGTTTACTTCATAGACTTTGAACTGTTCCGTATGTCCAAAATGCTGAAATACTTCTCCGTTTTCGTAGGTTACTGCTATTTTCATTTTCATCCGCTCCTTTTTAGGCATTTTCTACCCCAGTGGGTCTTTTATTATAGTATCCCATCTGCCTTTTTAATTCAAGATTTTATATTTTTTCCAATGCGACTTCTATGGTTCCTCCGCAGACCATCCCCTCTTCCTCTGCCTGGTCTGCTGTCATATCTACCTGAACAAGACGAAAGGCTCCGTCCTTTTCATCCGAGAGCATCTGTCTGCCTTTCTGCAGGATCTCGCTCTCCGCACATCCTCCGCCAATGGTTCCTATCTGACTGCCATCCTTTAAAATGAGCATTTTCGTACCCACGCTCCTTGGAGCTGAGCCCTTTCTGGAAACAATAGTAGCCAGCACAGCTTCCTCTCCGTTTTCCCTCGTTTCCAGGATGCCATCTAAAAGTTCTTCCGAATAGCCCCCTTTGCTCTGCTTCTTATTTTTTACTTCTATGATCTCCCCCAGAATGGATACCGCGATTTCTTCCGGAGTTTCTGCGCCAATGGCAAGGCCGATGGGCGTACATACCTTGCCAACTTTTTCCTGCGAAATTCCCATCTGAATCATCTGTTCCTTGACAATGGACGTTCTCCTTCTGCTGCCCATCATGCCTACATAGGCGCACTCTTCTTTCCGGTCAAGAACAGAATACAGGCATGCCGAGTCATAACGATGCCCCCTTGTCACGATCACCACATAAGTATCTTCATCCAGCTTTTCCTCTGCCAGCGCTTTCTCATAAGGGGCGCAGATTACCCGGTCCGCCCCTTCCTTTCTGGCACAGTCTGCAAATTTAGGCCGGTCCTCCAGAACCGTAACCTGGAACCCCACCATTTTCCCAATGGCAATAACAGGCATGGAAACGTGACCGCCTCCGCAAATGATCATTTTAGGCGAACAGCTGACCCGTTCCCGGAAAACACGCACTTCCTCCGGGAAAGATAAATTTTCTCCATCTCTCACCAGCCTCTTCTCACCCGCCATTTTTCCGGTCAGAATCAGCACTGTTTCCATTCCCTGTATTCCGTTTTCCAAATTCAGCTGCAATTCTTTGTAAAAATCCATTCCGGCTCCTTTGTTTCAAACATGATCAAACAGAATAAAATTTATTTCCCGAACCCGCAGTTTGGGAAGGTGCATACCGGACAGGAAAGGCAAAGACCGCCCTCTCCCATCTTTGTAAAATCATCTTCTGACAGTTTTTCGCCTGCCACAATCCTTGGAAGGACAAGATCAAAAATCGTCCGTTTTGCATACATCACACATCCGGGAAGGCCCATAATAGGAATATCCTCCTGTCCTTCTCTGCGGCAGTAAGCCAGCATAAACATGGCTCCCGGAAGAACAGGGGCACCATAAGTTATGACTTCATCTGCTGTCTTTTTAATAGCCAGCGGGGTCCGGTCATCCGGATCCACGCTCATCCCTCCTGTACACACGATCAGATCCGCCCCTTTTTCCATCCACTCCTGCGCCGCCCTGGCGGTCATATCGGCATCGTCACTGCAGACAGTATTTCCCATTACTTCCACACCGTATTCCTCCAATTTCTGTCTGACAACAGGTGTAAATTTATCTTCAATCCGTCCGCGGTAAACCTCATTTCCAGTCGTTACAATTCCTGCTTTCCATTTCCGGAAAGGAAGAATCTGAAAAACAGGAGCCTCTCCGCCGATCTGGCGGATCCTTTCCATTTTTTCCTCCTCGATCACCAGGGGAACAACCCGCATGCCTGCAATCTTATCTCCTTTTCTCACAGGAAAATTTCCATGCCTGGAAGCAATGACGATCTGCCCAAGTCCATTCATCTGATCCAGTTTCCTGGTGTCCACTTTCAGTACACCATCTGCAAGGGCTGTCAACTCAATTTTCCCTTCTTTGACTTCGGAACGTTCCATCCATTCCCCCTGACAGACTTCTCTTAAAATTTCCGCCGCCTCATTTTCATGGAGCATTCCCTCCTGCTTCTCCCATACATACAGGTTTTCTTTTCCCACAGACAGGAGCACAGGTATATCCTCTTCCGTCACAATATGCCCTTTCCGGAACACTGCATCTTTTACTTTTCCCGGAATGATCTGGGTGATGTCATGGCACAGCACACTCCCCACCGCATCCTCTGTACGAATCAGTTTCATTTTTCTCCTCCATTTCCGCATTCTCCGGCTCTTCCTGCCAAAATATCCAGTCCATGTTCAAGATACGGCAGCACACCTTCCAGATTTTCCCGGACAGCTTTGGGGCTGCCCGGAAGATTGACAATCAATGTCTTCCCCCGGATGACAGACACACCTCGTCCGAGCATGGCCTTTGGCGTGATCTGGAAAGACATCCACCTCATAGCCTCCGCAATGCCCGGCGCATTTCTGTCCGCCACCGCAAGAGTTGCCTCCGGCGTACAGTCTCTTGGAGAAAATCCGGTTCCGCCGGTAGTCAGGATCAGCTCTACCTTTTCTTCATCACAAAGCCAGATCAGTTCCCTTTCTATCTGATTTTGCTCATCCGGCAAAAGGATCACATCTCCTACTTTATATCCGGCCGCTTCCAGCATTGTCTTCACAAGAGGACCGCTTTTATCTTCCCGCTCCCCTGCATACCCTTTATCGCTTAACGTAATGACTGCTGCCCGCTTCCCATTCTCCGATCTGACGCTTGTTTCTTTTCCCTTTTCCATTACCATATTTGCAGTTCCTTTCCATCTCCCGGCTCCTGCCTTTGCGTTCTTCCTTCGCCGCCTATACGGATTTCTTTCTTTTCATTTCGAAAATCTCCGCTTTTTCCTCCGGTCTTATGAAGCAGATAAATACCTGATATCTCCATAGACTTATCCAGTGCTTTGCACATATCGTATATCGTCAGCAGCGCAGTACTCACACCGGTAAGCGCTTCCATTTCCACCCCTGTTTTGCCGTGTATTTTCACTTTACAATAACAGTAGATCGCACATTCTTCCGGCTGCATTTCAAACGTGATCTTACATCCGGTGATGGGAAGGATATGACACATGGGAATCAGCTCAAACGTCCGTTTTGCCGCCATGATCCCCGCTGTCTGGGCAACCCCGAGAACGTCTCCCTTCCCCACAGTTCCTCTCTTGACTGCGTCAAACACCTCTCTGCTCACAAGGATTTTTCCTACCGCTTCTGCTTCTCTTTCCGTTTCCTCCTTGCCGCTGACATCCACCATCACTGCACGGCCGTTCTCCTCAAAATGTGTCAGTTCCATTGCTTTTTCTCCCTTTTCTTTTCAGGGCATACGAAAGCTGCCCGCTCAATCTTCGTTTTGTTCTTATTATATAGGGAACAAACAAAAATAACAAGTTTCCATGTCTTTCTCCTCCGTTCCATGGTATACTTTCATCAGATGGACAAAGGAGGTAAACAAAAATGCTGGAAAAGTTACTGACTCTGCCAGGATTTATTTACGAAGCTGACGGGGCATATTATTATCTGGGAAAATGGATCTGCAAAGAATGTACAAATGTAGACGAAACCGACTGTGTAACGATGTATCAAATGTGCCGTGCGGGAGGCGAGGAAAAGGACGCATCCTTCTATTTTCAGAAAATCCGGGCTTACAGTGATTTCGCTCTGGACATTCCCTACAATCCGGCACTGATCCGCGAGAACATGGAGAAACTTCTGGCAGGTCTTTCAGAGAACGGACAGAAAAACCTGGAGAAGCAAATACAGCTGGTAGAAACCGACGCACAGTAGTCTCAGCGCTCGGGAACCAACTGGCAAAAATGTAAAATAATCTCACACAAAAAGAGGCAGAAATCCTACTGTCTCTTTTTTCTATTCCCGTTTTATCCATTTTTGTCATTTTAAACATCATAGTTCTGTTCTTTTTCGTCGTTCAAAACAACATTTTCACTATTTTATCATATTATATTGACCTTTATTTTCACCTGTGATAACATTTTTACAGTTATTATAAAATCATATTCTCATCATTACAAATATTCAAGCATCAATATTGTCATTTAAAATAACAAAGGAGTTATCACTTATGAAAAAATTATCTCAGAGCCTCCTGGCTTCTACTGTTACTGGTAAGAGAAAAGAAAAGAAAATCACACAGCAGCAGCTTGCTGATCTCACCGGGATCAACCGGGGAATGCTAAGCCGCCTGGAACAGCAGGACTATATTCCTTCTATCGAACAAATAGAAAAACTGGGAGAAGTACTGGATTTTGAAGTAACAGATCTGTTTGTTGCTTCCGAGCCGTCCTCCTCCCTTCCGGTAGAACGCACTTATCGGATCGCTGTTGCCGGAACCGGATATGTAGGTCTTTCCCTGGCTGTTCTCCTTTCCCAGCACCATCATGTTACAGCTGTGGATATTGTTCCGGAAAAAGTTGAAAAAATCAACCATAAGATCAGCCCTATCCAGGATGAATATATTGAAAAATACCTGGCGGAAAAGAAATTAAATCTTACTGCAACTACCGACGGAACCGAGGCATACAAAGATGCTGATTACGTCATTATCGCCGCGCCTACAAACTATGACAGCAAGAAAAATTTCTTTGACACTTCTGCCGTAGAATCGGTTATTGAGCTGGTTATGAGTGTGAACGATCATTGTACGATGATCATCAAATCCACTATTCCGGTTGGCTATACTGCATCCGTGCGTGAAAAATATCATACAGACCGCATTATTTTCAGCCCGGAATTTCTCCGGGAGTCCAAGGCACTGTATGACAATCTCTATCCAAGCAGGATTATCGTCAGCTGTGATGAAAACACCCGCCACGCTGCACAGCAGTTCGCCGCACTCCTTCAGCAAGGGGCTATCAAACAAAATATCGACACTTTATTCATGGGATTTACAGAAGCAGAGGCTGTAAAGCTGTTTGCAAATACCTACCTGGCGCTTCGTGTTTCCTATTTCAACGAACTGGACACCTATGCAGAATCCAAAGGGCTTAACACCAAGGAGATCATCAGCGGCGTCTGCCTGGACCCGCGTATCGGTACGCATTACAACAATCCATCTTTTGGATACGGCGGCTACTGCCTCCCCAAAGATACCAAGCAGCTTCTGGCTAATTTTGCAGATGTTCCGGAAAATCTCATTGAGGCCATTGTAGAAAGCAACCGTACCAGAAAGGATTTCATCGCTGACCGGGTGCTCCATATGGCCGGATGTTACTCTTATGAAGACGGAGAATTTAATCCATCCCACGAAAAGATGGCAACCATCGGAGTTTACAGACTGACTATGAAAAGCAATTCCGACAATTTCCGACAGAGTTCTATCCAGGGTGTCATGAAACGAATTAGGGCAAAAGGAGCTTCCGTCATCATCTACGAGCCGACTCTTGAAAATGGCAGCACTTTCTTCGGAAGCAAAGTGGTAAATAATCTGAAAGAATTTAAGAAAAAGTCTGACTGCATTATTGCCAACAGATACGACTGCTGCCTTGATGATGTGGCAGAAAAAGTCTATACAAGAGATTTGTTTAAGAGAGATTAGAAAGAGTTCGATCTTTTCCAAGAATCAAAAGGTGTTCAGGCCCCTTCCATTTTGAAGGGGCTTGAATATTTTACACGCTTATTTCACTGCTGCCATCCCTTCGGCAATCCACTTCTGCACCAAATCCGTACTTTCTTTTACAGCCAGAGCTATTTTGTCAACAGACATCCCCATTTCCAACAATGTCACAGCAGTTTCTTTTTTCGCTTTCATCTCGCCCTGCTTCTTTCCGCGCTTTTCTCCTCTTCTTTCTCCACGCTTTTCCCCAACTTCAATTCCTTCATGATAAATTTCATCCATTTCACGGCACATATTCTCTACTCCTTCCGGCGTTTCCTTTAACTCCCGAACACGCTCTGCTAATATTTCACTATACATCTCATCTGCATTTTTACATTGCAAATCATGCATCAAACGTCCAAGCTTTGTTTTCTCATTTTTCATTTTAACATTAACATAGATAATGTGAGTTTCATCTGGGAAGTCTTCCTTTACTTCTTTAATCCTTCTATCAATGTGATAAATAGGTAAGCCATACCCCAGCACATCTTCCCTTGTAATGAAAATAATATAGCTTCCCGGCAGTTCATTGAACCCCTGTCCGCTCTCTAATATATTCATATCCATCAATGCGCTATGGTATCTCGCCCGTTTGGCAGACGCCCCTTCGCTCTCCTGCTGTATTTCTACATTATATCTCTTTTTCTCCCTATCACAGGCAACGCAGTCCAAAACAGCTGATCTTCCCTGCAGATTCTTGTAGTCTTTCTGCAAAATTTGCCCTTTTATCTGCAGATCATCTCTACCCATAATCACCTGCAGGAGATGTTCTGTACACGCCTGCTTTTTTAACACATTCCGCATGAAAATATCACTCATGATCGTAAGCTCTGCAATAATATTTTTGTATTTCTCATACCGGAGGTCAATCTCCTGCTCTTCTTTTAGCGTCTTAAATTTTGCAGTTCCTTTTGCCGCCTTTCCCATAGGCGCCTCCTTTTTCTAATTTTGCAAAGAGGTGTTTTCTCTGCTGTCCGTTCATTCCCTGTCTATATCTTATTTTCTTTACGATTCAGGAAAGAGACCTCTTTGCTGTATAAACAAGTACAAAAGCATTGAGATATCTCTCCTGATGTGCATTTAGAAAATAAGATACAGGAAACAACACATGCCGTTCCTGCGAAAGACACAAAAGATAATTAAAGATATAATGCTTTGAATACATGTTAACATATGTAACCGGATTTGTCTATGAGTTTGACATAATTATTGTATAGCTTTCATTCAATATTTCTACAAAAAAGGAGCAGAAATATTCTGCCCCTTTTTATGCTTCTCCTATTTCATTTTCAAAGATTTCCAACATTTTGTTCCAGCCCTTCTCCAGATCCTCGTCCAGATCAAAAACCCCTGAATATCCCACAATAAACACTTCCGCACCTGCTTTATACAGCTTTTGAAAGCTTTTGGAATTGCATGAACCGTCAACTTGAATCTTATAGCGAAATCCATACTCAGTTTTCCACTGTTTTGCCTGTTTAATCTTCTCTAACATCTCATCTATAAAAGGTTGTCCAGCAAATCCCACATCAACTGTCATAATTGTGAGAAGATCGATTCGATTCAGATAATGCCGAACACTCTCCAAAGTAGTAGCCGGATTTAAAACTACCCCCTTTTTGCACCCTGTTTCCTCTATAAGATTCAAAACTCGATAAGCATTAGTATTGATAGTCTCCGCATGAGGGGATATATAATCCGCACCTGCTTCAGCTACCTTTTTAATCCAATCCAGAGGTTCCGTCATCATTAAATGAACATCAATAGGCTTTTGTGCAATTCCTTTTATCGCCGCCAAAAGATCCGGGGAAAATGCCAGATTCTTGCAATAATGCCCATCCATAATATCCACATGAAGTAAATCGGCTCTGCGGTTCAGCACTTCCATCTGCCGCCTGATTTCAAGAAAATCCATACACATAAGTGACGGGGCAAATTCTACCTTCATCGCATCGCTCCCTTCCGCAACAGATTTTTCCTTTTTACATTCTCTTGTGTCTTTATGGCTCATAATCCGGTAAATACTGCTGAATTGCCGCAGTCGCTTCTTCGGATTTCATATTATCTGGTGTCAGAATAAACACGCCTGTATCTACCTGTTTTTCTACTTCTTCTCCGTCTAAGAGCTTCATGATAGAAGTCACGCCTTCATATCCCATAGTATATGGATTCTGAAGTGCTGCAGCGTCAATGATTCCCTGTTCCATTGCAGAAAGCACGTCTTCACTAACGTCTACTACACACAGTTTCACTTCATCTGTAATTCCTGCCTTACTAAATGCATTCAGCGCTCCTTGAGCTGCTGCATCATTAGTGGCAAAAATCATATCCAAATCCGGATTAGCAGTCAGATAATTAGAGCAAATATTTTCTGCCTCTGCAATATCCGATTTTGCCAACTGGATTCCCAAATATTCCA
Organism: Claveliimonas bilis; assembly: GCF_030296775.1. Classification (NCBI taxonomy): domain Bacteria; kingdom Bacillati; phylum Bacillota; class Clostridia; order Lachnospirales; family Lachnospiraceae; genus Claveliimonas; species Claveliimonas bilis. The sequence continues at coordinate 2,665,554 of NZ_AP027742.1, forward strand.
TTCCGTCTTTTTTTGCCATTGCCTGATTAAAACCTTCCGGACGGTCTTTTCCTGCTGCAAATTCGTAGCTATCCCCAATAATTGCATAAGATTCCAATTCATCTCCATATGTATCCAACATATATTCTCCCAGTTCCTTACACCCTGTAATATTATCTGTATAGAAAAAGGACTCTGCTTCATTGGGTTCCACACCACTGTCTACTGTTACCACATGCACCCCTGCATCTATGGCATCTTTTACAGGCTGCAGCAATGCTTCCGGATCAGTTGCTGCTAATACAATCCCATCTGCCTGCGCTGTTACTGCATTGTTCATAATGTCAATCTGTCCGGTAGCATCTCCATTTTCCGGAGGACCATCATATTTGATCGTAATCTCTCCATACTCCTCTTTTAAATCTGCTGCTGCGTCCTCTGCTCCCTGTTTCACTGCCAACCAGTAAGCGGATGCCGTAGACATCGGAATAACCTGAATGGTCGCTCCATCTTTCCCACCTTCCCCACCACCGGAGTTATCTTCTGATGAAGCAGAACTTCCGCATGCTGTAAGTGCTAATACCATTGTCATAGTCAACGTCGCTGATAAAATTTTTTTCTTCATAATATTCTCCCTTCTATCTATTTTACTTATCATTCTTTTATGCTTCTTTTTTGCGTCTCATATTATCAATAAATACTGCGCACACCAAAACAATACCAATCAGAAGCTTCTGCCAGTATGTTGATACACCCATGAGCTGAAGTCCATTAGACAGTACTGTCATAATCAATGCTCCTACCAAGGCTCCTGGTATACTTCCCTCGCCCCCAAACAGGCTGCCTCCGCCAATTACAACTGCTGCAATGGCATTCATTTCATAACCATCCCCGGCCAGCGCAACACCACAGTTCAGTCTGCAAAGCATCAATATTCCAGCAATACCACTTAAAACGCCGCTCATCAGATAAATGATAAAAAGCTTCGTCTTTACTCTAACTCCCGAGAACCTAGCCGCCTCCTCATTACTTCCTATAGCATACGTATATCTTCCAAATCTGGTTTTACTTAACAGAATGTGAGCCACTACTGCCAACACAATAGTAATAACAGTAATGCTGGGCAGGATTTCAAAAACATTCAGATTACTGAAATTTTTGATAGCTTCCGGCAAACTGTAAATATTATTCCCACCGCAGCTTAACAGCGCTACTGCCTCAAATACGTACATTGTTCCCAATGTAGCGATAAAGGCCGGGATTCCCAAAACAGCCACCAAAATCCCATTAATGACTCCAACCAACGCTCCCAACAGAATTGCCAGACAGATTGCTATTGCCAAAGGCATATGAAATTCTGTGATAAACAAGGCTGACATGATACAGGATAATCCCACTGTTGTTCCTACAGACAGATCAATTCCCTTGCTGACAATAACAAAAGTCTCTCCTACAGCCAACAACCCTACAACGGATGCCTGCTGCAACAAATAGTATAAATTTCTCGTAGAAAAGAATCCCGGAGCAATGACAGAAAATACGACCAGCATTAATAAGAGTACAAATAACACTGTAAGAGAATTTAATCTGTCCCGAAGCGCTTCCTTCCTTTTCAGTTCCATAATCTCCACCTCCTCTTATTAACTCTGCTGTGCAAGCATAAGCTCTTCTTCTGTTGCAGTTCTTCCATAGCTTCCCGTTATCCTTCCTTTTGACATCACTGTAATCTTGTCGCATACTCCTTGAAGTTCCGGGTTATAGGAAGAAATAACTAAGATCGCATATCCCTGCTTTGCCAGTTCGCGAATCACTTCATAAACCTTCGCTTTTGCCAGAACATCGATCCCTTTTGTCGGTTCGTCAAAAATTAATATCCTTGCTCCGGAAGCAATCCATTTTCCAATTGATATCTTTTGCTGATTCCCCCCGCTTAAGTTCATAATCTTCTGTTTTGGGGAATTACACTTTACTGCCAGCCGTCCTATAATCCGATCCGCCAAATCTGCAATTCCTTTATCATTGACAAAAGGCTTTTTTACTGTTTCTTCTGTTCCTACTACAAGACTTGGAATGGAAATATTAAACGCAATAGACATAGTCAGATTTAAGCCGCCATTTCTTCGATCTTCGTTAATATATCCAATTCCCAGTTTTATGGCATCATTTTCATTTCGGATTCTCACTTCCTTTTCTTCAATAAAAATCTTTCCGCCTTCCGGCTTTGTCTCTCCAATAATCAAATGTGCCAATTCTGTTCTTCCAGCTCCTATCAATCCGGACAATCCTAGAACCTCTCCGTAATGCAGGGTCAGATCTACCGACTTTACAATCCCTCCGCTTAGTCCTTTTACTTCTAAGGCTACTTTATCTGTCACATAATTTTCATAGACGGGATAAAACTCCGACATTTTCTCTCCTATCATATAACCTACCAGCTGATTTTCTGTAAGTCCGTCCATTCTGTCATAAAAGGCAACTTTTCCATCCCTCATAACAACACACCTGTCTGCCAGGTTAATGGCATCTTCCAGATAGTGAGTAATAAAAAGAATCGTCAGTCCATCCTCTCTCATTTTTTTCATGATCTCAAACAGCTTTTCTTTTTCTTTTACCGTCAAGGAAGTAGTCGGTTCATCCAAGATGACAATTTTAGGATGCCGCGAAATACATTTTGCAATTTCACAGATTTGCTGCTGTGACACGCTCATACTCATGACCTTTCGGTTGGGAGCGATATCCTCTACTCCCAACCTTTTTAACATTTCCGCTGCAATTTCATTCTGCCGTTTCTTATCAATCATGCTATTTTTTACAGGTTCATTTCCAAGCGCTATATTCTCCGCAACTGTCAGGTGGGGAACTACACTGAGTTCTTGATAGACAATGCCTATGCCATTTTTCTTGCTTTCCTCAGCACTTCCAAGGCTTACTTTCTTTCCGTCAATCAAAATCTCACCTTCGTCCTTTTTATAAACACCAGACAGAATCTTCATTAACGTACTTTTCCCAGCCCCGTTTTGTCCCAATAGAGCCAGTATTTCTCCTGGATATGCTTGAAAGCTTACGTTATCCAGCGCCTTGTTAGAAAAAAAGGTTTTTGTTATATTTTTAAACTCCAGCATACCAGCGTATCCACCTCTTCCTTTTATTCCTCATCACTGGTTCCCTGTGCATATTTCGGAGCCATGCAGATATGTCCCAGAATATTGTATCTTCTAGCTTTGCATGCACCAGGTACATTGTTTGCACAATTATGTACAGCAGCATATCCAAGAGTTGCAAACTTCATAGCTTCTTTGAACTGCGGCGGAATCCCAATGGCAAAGGATGTCTCTACCTTAATCTCCGGCAGTTTTTCCTGAATATTTTTTAATAATGTCTCATTATAAGCGCCGCCACCGCTCGCATACATAACTTCTGTATCTGTCAAATCTACAAATTCCCGAATACTTGCCACAATCGCCTCTGCTGAAAACATATTATAGGTTGCCATAATATCTTCATCAGAAAGGTGAGCATATTTTTTTCTCGTCTTTTCAGAATAAGCGCAGTCAAAATCATCTCTCCATGCTGATCTTGGATAAGGGCGTATAAGGAAATCTGCTGTCATCAATTCTTTTAGCAGTGTCTCATCACATTTTCCTCTAGCTGCTATTTCTCCATTCTTGTCATACTTTACTCCAAAATACTGTTTTGCAATATAGTCCATCATAATGTTTCCAGGGCCACAGTCGTATCCAAGCATTTTTCTTCTGTCCTTGTAAACTTTATGAACATTGGAAATACCTCCAATATTCAGTGTAAGTGTTGGTTTTTCATTACGAAACAGCACATAATCTACATATTGCATCAGAGGCGCTCCCTGTCCCCCCAATGCATGATCCGCAGGTCTAAACTGTGAAACCGTTGTAATGTCAGTATACGCTGCTACCACATTTCCATCACCAAAACAGAATCCATAGGCGTAAATATCATCCAAGAACAGATCCACATAATTCTTTTCAAACATTTCGTCAGTTACTTCATCTGCCTTTTTCCTATTTGTTTGGTGGAGATATACCTGCTGGCCATCAACTCCAATACATTCAATCTCATCTGCTGTGTGTCCTGTTTCTTTTAAAAGCTGTTTTACTGCCACACCAAAAAATGCACCGATTGCATAATTCAATTTTGCAAGCTGATCCAAACCAAGCTTTAAATCAAAAGCATCCCATATCATTTTATTTAGTCTTTCTGGCCAGTCTACAGAAATGCCTCCCACGTATTTTGGCGGATTAGGCTGTCCATCATCTGCCATAGAAATTTCTGCCAAAACGCAGTCTACTCCATCACAGGAACTTCCACTGTTTAATCCAATTACTAATGCCATATTTTTCACTCCTTTTTTATTTTGTCAAGATCAAAGCAGATACATCAGCCGGCTTTCTTATGGGGATACCAAATGTAATACAGCTTTTTTGACTTTAGAGATTTGCAATATAGGAAAGTTCCGAATCTTCTCTCCATAAGACAAAAAAACGCCAACACAAATAATTGTGTTGGCGTTCATGACCTCTACATTCATTTTAGCAAATCACCCATAAATTTGCTTTTTCTTTCTTAACTTTGATATAACTTTAATATCTTATTTACATTTTGTCAATATATTTTTGACATTTTTGCTAAAAAAAGTTTTCTTCATTGATTATAATTATAATATATGCCCCATTTTCATTAGAAAATTGAATTTCACCTCCAAACTCCTGACATACAATAGATTTTATAATCATCAAACCAATCCCGCTTTGATTCTCAGCGTCAAACCCTTTCGGAAAACCTTTGCCGGAATCACGATAGATGATAACAATTTTATGACTATCCTTGTCTTTTTGTATAGATATACTGATTTTCAATCTCCCATTTCCTGCATGTTTTACACTGTTATTGATTAATTCATTCAATACCAGAGCAAAGGATGTAGCTCTGTTATAAGGGACAAAAATTTTCTGTGTGTCAAAAGCAATTTCAGCAGCATGGTGATAAAACCCTTTGATTGCTTCTATAATTTCTTCCATGGATGTAACTTTTGTAGCGGACACATCATGCGCCAGAATGTCATGAATAGTAGCAATACTTTTAATCCGTCCTATCACATCATCCATCATCTCCGTCACACTCTCGTTTCTTTCTCCTTGGTTCGTGTTTCCGACCATCATTTTTTCCATCTGTAAAAGACTAATAATAATCTGGAGATTATTTTTTATTCTGTGATGACTTTCCTGCAAAAGCACAGAACTTCGCTTCAGCTTAGAATTTTCTACAATCATTATAACTTCTCTGGCTATCAATTCCAGATAAATTTTATCCTTTTCGGAATAAATATAATAATTCTGGTAATACACGCATATCATGCCGATCACTTCGCCATTTAATTCCAGCATAATTCCCAAAACTGCTTCTGCTCTTTTTGCATCATTTTCTTCAAACAATTGATAAAATTTTGTTCTGTCATTTATGCTAAAATAAAATACCCCGCTTTTTTCGCTAATGGTGCGGTAACTTTCTATTTTCAGTTTCGGCATTTCCAATGACTCCTGATTGGAAAATCTAACAAAATTACGGTTCCTTTCATCAATCAGAGAAATCTCACACCAGTTCCCTTTCAACTGTTTTTTGATACGTTTTGCCAGTTCTTTCATCGTGTTTCCGTAATTGTATCCAATTCTTATTTCTGCCAGTCCTTGACTTAAATCCTCAAGAATTTCTGTCTGTTTCTCTGACTCTTCCAGTTTTTCCCCACCCAGCATAATATAGTATATTTGAGCTGGATTTTTTTCTATTTCCTTTACAGAATATTCCCCTGTAGTTTTTCCATGAGCAATTACCGTGACTTTATCTCCAACTTTCACCGTATCCTCCCACTGGCTTGTAAAATATAATATCATTGTTCCCTGTTTTTTTAACATATTGAGAATCCGAAAAAAACAAGCCATACCGTTGTATGACAACTTTCCATGAATTTCGTCAATAATAAGCAGCCTTGGCTTCATCCCCACGGCTCTTAAAATTGAGACTATCATCTGTTCCTCCGGCATCAGTTTCTTTACTTTCTTCCACAGGTCGAGGGGATAATCAATGCTATGCAACAATTGGCTACATTTTTGATAATATTTCTTTTTCTGTATAAAAAAAGGGATTTTTTCATTAGTCATGACTATATTTTCTGCAACTGTTAGATTAGGATAGAGATTATTTTTTCTTGTAACAAACGCAACCTTATCTTCCTGTCTTGCACAATAATAATCCATATCATCCAGAGTCATACTTCCCTGGCTCACCGCATTCTTCTCATGAAGAATATGGACCAACTCATCAATCGTATCAATATTAGGGCAAAGCACAGCCTGTACCTGGGAATCTTCTACAGATAGGCTTACATCATGTACCTGTGTATTTCCTGCTCTTCCTTCAATGTGATTCATGAAAAACATAATAGATCCCTCTTATCTTCCGCCTAATATACTCGCTTTTTCTATAATTTCCTCAGCAACAACCGAAATCTTTTTATTGGAATCCCTGCTCTTCTTCTGTAAGCTTTTCATAGCGTCTGACTCCTTCAGTCCAAATTGATCCATAAGGATTCCCTTTGCTCTTTCAACCAATTTTCTTTCTTTTAGTGCACTAGTCAGATTTCCATTCTGTACCATGATATGATGAAATTCCGCATATCTGTTCAACGCAACTTTAATAGCGATTTCCAATTGTTTTTCATCTATTGGTTTGATCAGGTATCCAAAGACTCCTATTTCATTTGCTCGGTCTATAAGTTTATCCGAAAATTCTCCTGAAACAATGATCGCCGGAATAATTTGGTCTTGATTCACCTTCTCCAAAACAGTTAACCCATCCATTCCTGGTAGATTAATATCCATCAAAATAAGATCCGGTGAAATTTCCCGAATCTGTTTTAATGCCTCTTTTCCCCCTGTGGCATATCCAGCTACCAAATAGCCCATCCGCTTTACCATGAGCTTGAAACTCTCTAGGATAATCACTTCATCCTCTGCAATAAATACCTTTAACTTTTCCCTTTCTCCCGCCGTCTTCAAATCGATCAACTCCTTATTTCCAACTTTCTGTCTCCCCTTAAACCAATCTAATGTATACATTATATAACCTGCACATCATTCATGCAAGTATTAGGTTTCTACTATAATGGCAATAAATGGAAAAGGAGATTACTAATGATACGTTTACGGGTCCTCGAAATATTGAGAGAGCAAAATCACACAAAGTACTGGCTCTTTAAACAAATGGATTTAAGTTATCAAAATTTCAACAGGATGATCATGAATAAAACTTCTTCTATTCGTTTTGAAAATATTGAAAAATTAAGCACAATTTTAAACTGTTCTATCGATGATCTTTTTGAAAAAGTAGATTCCACTGAGTATGAGAATGACAATAAATCATAATTCAAGGAAGACAGGTTCACTTCTGTATATTTAGGAAATATGGGATTATTTCTGCTTGCGGCAGGTATCAGCGCTATCTTTTGTCATCGGATTTCTTCCATAATGTATTCATGTTTACACTAATAGACAGATAGACAGCCAGAGAAGAAGCGATTATAATATGACTTGAATCTGTGAGGCAATCATAGCTATTCTTTACGGTATTACCGCTCTGATCTTATCAAGATAAACCATACTAAATTAGAGCTTTAATAAATATCAGGAGGACTGAATCATGAAAAAAAGAATACTTTGTTATGGAGACTCCAATACATGGGGTTATAACGGTGAGACAGCAACCCGTTTTCCGGAAGATATACGCTGGACAGGACAGCTGCAGACACTTCTTGGGGAAGAATGGACGATTATAGAAGAAGGAATGTGTTCCCGTACAACTGTGTTTGATGACCCGATCATAGAAGGAACAAATGGTCTGAAATATCTGCATCCCTGTCTTTCTTCTCAATCTCCCATTGATTATCTTATCATTATGTTAGGAACCAATGACTGTAAGCAGCGATTTGCCCTGACTCCCAAAAATATTGCTGAAGGACTGAAGCTTCTTGTCAAAAAGGCAATGCAGCCCGGTTTCTGGCGAAAGGAGCCTCGTATTCTTCTGATCGCGCCGGCTCCTATTTGTCCAGAATGCGAATCCTCGCCAACCGGAAGAGATACCGGAATCTGCAGCGAGCGTTCGCAGCATCTTGCTTATGAATACGAACTTGTGGCACAGGAATTTGGCTGTAAATTTTTAGACGCTGCTCCATATGTCACCATGAACAAGACAGATTATATGCATTACGACGCGGAAAGTCATGGACGTCTGGCGAAAGTTCTCGCTGATTTTTTAAAGAAAGAATTATAAAATTTTCTTGACATTCTCTTCAGAAATGTTATAGTAAAAATACTTATACGACTGACGGAAGTGGAATTGACCACAGGAAGTATAGGAAGAAAGCGCCGACCGTCTGGGCATCACATGTGCCCGGATGGTCGTTTTTGTTTGTACATTTAGCGCTCTTCCGGGCCGGAGATACGGAAACAAGAAATCTTGCGAAGTCATTTCTTCGCCCTGAAAAAAGGAGGAATATCCAATGATACAAATGGAACAGTGGAATGGATTTGAAGGACGGCTCTGGAAAGAAGAAGTCAATGTGCGTGACTTTATCCAGAACAACTATAAACCTTACGACGGAGACGCTTCTTTTCTTGCCGGACCCACAGAATCTACCCGGCTTCTCTGGGAAGAACTTAAGAAACTCCAGAAAGAAGAGCGTGCAAAAAATGGCGTCCTGGATATGGATACCGATGTGGTTTCTACTCTTACTTCCCATGGTCCAGGCTATATCAATGAGTCTTTAAAGGACCGTGAGCAGGTTGTCGGACTGCAGACAGATAAACCTCTGAAGCGCGCTTTCATGCCTTTCGGCGGGATCCGCATGGCAGAGGAAGCCTGCACCTGCAATGGCTATACGCCCAGCCCGGTACTTCACAAATTTTTTACTGAATATCATACTACCCACAATCAGGGGGTATTTGATACCTACACGCCGGAAATCAAGAAAGCCCGCCATAACAAGATCATCACCGGACTTCCGGACACTTACGGCCGTGGACGTATCGTAGGGGATTACCGCCGTGTCGCTCTCTATGGCATTGATTTTCTGATTGCCATGAAGGAGGAGGACTATGATCATTGCGGCTACGGTTCCATGCGTGACGATATTATCCGCCAGAGGGAAGAACTGGCCCAGCAGATCCGCGCCCTGAAGCAGATGAAGGAAATGGCTGCCCTGTATGGTTTTGACATTTCTCAGCCTGCAAGAAATGCAAAGGAAGCAGTACAGTGGCTGTATTTTGGTTATCTGGCTGCCATCAAGACCCAGAACGGCGCTGCCATGAGTGTGGGACGTATTTCTACCTTCCTGGATATCTATATCCAGCGTGATCTGGATGCAGGAATCCTTACAGAAGAAGAAGCGCAGGAACTGATCGATCATTTAACCATGAAATTCCGCATGGTTAAATTTGCCCGGATCCCCTCCTACTATCAGCTCTTCTCCGGCGATCCGGTATGGGCGACTCTGGAAGTGGCCGGCATGGGACAGGACGGTCGTTCCATGGTAACACGGACCGACTACCGATTCCTTCACACTTTGGAAAATATGGGGCCGTCCCCTGAGCCGAATCTGACTGTGCTTTATTCCTCCCGGCTTCCGAAACAGTTTAAAGACTATGCATCCTATATTTCCATCGAGACCAGTTCCATCCAGTATGAAAATGACGACGTTATGCGCCCTATATGGGGAGATGATTATTCCATCTGCTGCTGTGTCTCCGCGACGCAGACCGGAAAGGAAATGCAGTTTTTCGGCGCAAGGGCAAACCTTGCAAAATGTCTTCTTTACGCTATTAACGGCGGAGTAGATGAAAAGACAAAGGAACAGGTAGGGCCGGAAAGCCGTCCCGTTACTTCCGAATATCTGGACTATGATGAAGTGATGCACAAATTTGACAGTATGATGAGCTGGCTTGCCGGACTCTATGTCAATGCCCTCAACCTGATCCAGTACATGCATGATAAATATTACTACGAAGCAGCCTTAATGGCTCTTATCGATACAGATGTACGGCGTACTTTTGCCACCGGAATTGCCGGATTCTCTCATGTTGTGGATTCTTTGAGTGCTATCAAATACGCCAAGGTAAAGACCATTCGTGATGAAAATGGGATTGTAGTAGATTACGAAACTATTGGTGACTTCCCCCGCTATGGAAACGATGATGACCGGGCAGATGATATTGCGGTATGGCTCCTTCATACATTTATGAAAAAGCTGAAACAGCACCATACCTATCGAGACGCCGAGCCGACTACTTCCATTCTTACGATCACTTCCAATGTAGTTTACGGCAAAGCAACCGGCTCTCTTCCGGACGGGCGAAAGGCAGGAGAACCGCTCTCTCCGGGAGCAAATCCAAGCTACGGTGCAGAGCAAAACGGTCTTCTTGCCTCTCTTAATTCGGTTGCTAAACTTCCTTATGAATGGGCTCTGGACGGTATTTCCAACACCCAGACCATCCATCCTGACGCACTGGGCCATGAAGGTGAAGAACGTATAGAAAATCTGACCCACATTCTGGACGGATATTTCACTCTGGGAGGCCACCACCTGAATGTCAATGTATTCGGCGTGGAAAAGCTGATCGACGCTATGGAACATCCGGAAAAAGAAGAATATGCCAACTTTACGATCCGCGTATCCGGGTATGCGGTAAAGTTTATTGATCTTACAAAGGAGCAGCAGCTGGATGTTATTTCCAGAACCTGCCATGGAAAAATGTAACTCTACAGGCGGACGCAGCATACAGGGACTGGTTCATTCCACAGAAAGCTTTGCTTCTGTGGATGGCCCCGGCGTCCGCTATCTCATTTTTCTCCAGGGCTGCCCCATGCGCTGCCGTTTCTGCCACAACCCGGACACCTGGCAGACAGATCCGCAAAAGGCGCTTTCTGCTTCTTTTCAGGCTCCGGAAAAACTGATCCGAAAAGCACTCCGCTTTCGTCCTTATTGGGGTACAGAAGGCGGAATCACTGTCAGCGGAGGGGAACCGCTTCTGCAGATGGATTTTCTCCTGGAGCTGTTTCAAAGAGCAAAAGCGGCAAATATACACACCTGTCTGGATACCTCCGGAGCACCTTTTACACATGAGGAACCTTTCTACAGTCAGTTTCTGGAGCTGATGAAGTATACGGATCTTGTGCTCCTGGATCTGAAGATGATGGACAGGGAGGGGCACCAGTCTCTCACCGGACGGGATAACGACAACATCCTTGACATGGCCCGTCTCCTTGATAAGCTCCATGTACCTGTCTGGATCCGCCATGTTCTTGTCCCGGGAGTAACGGATGATGAACAGGATCTTCGAGATATGGCTGCATTTATCCAATCCCTTCAAAATGTAAAACGTGTGGAGGTTTTACCCTACCACACGCTCGGTACTTATAAATGGAAAGAACTTGGTCTTTCCTACTCTCTGGAAAATGTAGATCCGCCCTCCTTAGAAGAGGTAAAGAAGGCAAAAGAAATTCTGCACGCTTTTTAGTGCACTGCCGTCTTATAGTAATCATTTTCAATGATCAGCTCTCCAAGGCGGAGCCTGCATTCCACCAGATATTTCATATTTTCTACATAAATCTTCTGCTCTTCCGCGCTCATGGCGACACTGCCGGAAGGGGTAAAGGTGCCTGTGTATCGGTCATAGGCGCCTTTTTCAGTGAGCCAGGAATTAGAGAAAAAGATGACAACCGGGTCATTTTCGGACATAACATCTGTTCCGGCCAGCATGCGCGAATCATATGTTTCGCCCAGCAAATTTAAAAGAGTAGGAAGAATATCTACCTGTGAGCAGGGCTTCTCAACTTTAATCGGCTCTTTTATACTGGCTGACCATAAAATCCATGTATTTTTGTAGACGTCGAAATCCACGTTCTGTTCATCCAGCATTTCCAGAGTATCCGTACCAAAAGACCTGCCTGCCAGCTCTTCCAGGATATCCAGATCCGAATAGGGAATATGATCCGGCGCCATTACAAGCAATGTCCGATCGGCAATTCCTGCTTCCTCCAGTTTTTCTATCAGGCTCGTCATTCCTTTTTCCAGCTCCAGTCCCGCTGCAATATAAGCCTTCGTCTTTTCAGAATAAGGCAGATTCGCCACTGCCTCCTGATTCCTTTTTGACATCTCATTGCTGTCGAATCCATAAGGAAGATGCCCGCTTAAAGTAAGATAATAAATGTTGAATGGCTCTTTATCCACATAGTCGGCAAAAGACTGCTGTATCATATAATCGTCAGACTGCGGCCAGTATTCATGGCCGCTTTCGTCAGTTTCCTTGGTAACGGGCCGCCCACAGGCATCCGCCTGTCTCCACTCATATCCCAGATTTGGATGAGACAAATCCCTGCCATACATATTTTCATTAAAATGATATCCGATCGAGGTATAGCCTTTTTGATTCAGCCGGTTGGCTAATGTAAAGGGAAGGCTTGTCCCCTGTTCTCCAGTCTCGCTCATACTGACCGGAAAGGCTGCTTTCGGATAAAGTCCTGTCAGATTCTGAAATTCACCGCCGGAAGTACTGGTAAAATGCAGTGTAGAATAAAAATTCTCAAACACAAATCCCTCTGTGGAAAGTTTATAGAGCGTAGGAGTCAGCTCCGGATCAATCATGTAGCCGCTGAATCCTTCCGCTGTTATGAAAATGACATTATACCCTTCAAACATTCCCGTATATTCATTCTGCCTTGTAGGGGTCAGACTGCCAAAATACTCGCTTAGCCATGCTGAGTCCTCTGTGGCAGCCTCAGCCTGCAAAGCAGCAAAATCAATGTCCATTTCATTATAGGGATAGTCTTCCTCTGCCGGAGTTTCCTGATTCTTCACTGTCTCCTGGGCTTCTTTCTGGATATCAGGCGTATCCTCACCAGAAGTCCCCCATATACTGTGCTTGATATCCAGATGGAGCATAGTGATCATTCCCAGCTGCTCCACCTGATCTTCTGTATGTGTATCTGTCTGATAGAGTTTTTCAGGCGTAAAGTCACCTTTCCACGGATAGAAAAAAATAACGCCAAGCATAGCAAGATGGAGAATTATCGCCGCTGCCATGCAGATCCCGGCCATAAGAAATTCCGGTTTCTTTCTATCTTCCTGACTTTTTAGGCGCAAATGCAAAACAGTATAGCAGCCAACTGGAACAACAACCATCAGAAAAAGACCGGGGATATGAACAATCAGGGCATCCCGCACCGCCGCATTGTAATCCAGCAGATGATTTCCCGCTGCTGTTTCCATACCGCTTATAATTTGATAATATTGCTGGAGGATCTCCTTACAGAGGCATTCCACCGCAAAGATAACTGACAGACAGATGACAACAATCATGCCGGCAACTTTTGCTACTTTCTCCGGAAGACAATACAAAATAGCGGTACACACCATTCCAAAAGAAGCGGCAGACAGAAAGAATATAGGGAAATATCTCATATCCAATCCCATATACAAATGAAATATTACCTCTATGAAAGCTGTCAGCCCTGCAACTGACAGCGTAGTTTTTCTTGCTTTTCGTACTTTCTCTTTCATTTCTCTCACTCTTTTCCTGCTGGAATTAGCCGATTCCACCAAAAAAGATTCCTAGAACATATACTGCAAATGTAATACCGACAAATAAATACTTCGTAACCGGCTCCAGCCATTTCCCAATCTTTTTTTCTCTTCCCATCTGAATCTGTTCCCTTGCATAGCCTTTGGGGCAGATCCAGAAAAACATCACTGCTGCAATAAGAGCTCCCAGCGGAATAATATAAATCGATACCGCATCCATCCATGCTCCTACTGTATCTCCGCTTTCAATAAACACAGCTACTGCTGCGGCGATCAGGGCAACAATGCATACTGACGTTCTCCGTGACAGCTTCAGCTCGCTTTGCAGCGCCTCAATGGGCGTCTCAAAAAGATTCATAAGCGAGGTTACCGCTGCAAAAATTACCGCAATAAAGAAAATTACTGCGAACAAAGCCCCAAAGGGAATCTGCTGAAATACTGCCGGAAGAGTAATGAACATCAGCGGAGGTCCGCTCCCTACATCCAGTCCAAAGGCAAATACCGCCGGAATAACAACCATTCCTGCAAGAAGGGCTGCACATGTGTCAAAAAGAGCAACATTGCCGGCACAGCTTACCACATCTATATCCTTTTTCAAATAGCTTCCATAAACAATCGTTCCTGATCCGGCAAGAGACAGAGAAAAGAACGCCTGACCCAGCGCATAAACCCATGTCTGAATGTTGCCAAGTTCTTCCCACCTTGGTACAAACATATAACGATAGCCTTCCGCAGCACCGGGAAGCATAACTACACGGATCAAGAGCAAAATGAAAAAAATAAAGAATATCGGCATCATCACTTTATTCATTTTCTCAATCCCCTTGCTGACTCCCATGAGCATAATTGCAAAAGTGAGCAAAAGCCCCAGGAAGTGCCAGCCTATACTTCCAAAATCAACTGCAAGTTCCCCAAAATAAGCTCCCATATCTTCTGCCTGCATCAATTCTCCGGAAATCGTTCCCCAAAGATATTTCAAAAACCATCCCACCACAACAGAATAGCCAATTGCAATTCCCAGAGATCCGAGAACCGGAATCATTCCAATAATCTTGCCCGGAATGCGTCCCTTCGGCCCAAACCTCATCTCCATTGCTTTTGTAAAAGCTCCGATCGGACCGCATTTTACACTTCTTCCGAAAGCCATCTCACCGATGACTCCCGAAAATCCAAGCAGGATAACAAAAATAAAATACGCGATCAAAAATGCTGATCCGCCAAATTCACCAGTCCGATAAGGAAACATCCATATATTTCCCATTCCCACTGCCGAACCAACACAAGCTATGATAAATCCCAGACGAGTCCGAAATTCACCCCTCGCATCTTTTTCCTTCTCTTTCATTTATTTTCCCATTCCTTTACTTTTTCGTTAAATTGTATACACTATATGTTCTGAAATCAGTTTATACAAAGGTATAATAATCGCACCGTGGTTATTATATCACATTTTTCTATAATCGTGCCTGTCAATTTTACACAGGGCTTTTCACAATTTTACACAGGGTTAAATGCAGTTTGGGACGTAACACTTTTTAACTTTACTACGTGTCAGTTTACAATTCCCACACAATTAACACAAAAAGCAGTGCCGTTTTGGCACTGCTCTCCCATTCCTGCTCAATTATTATGTACCTTCAAAACCACATACAAGAAATCTTTCCATCTTCCAGCCTTTTTGAACCTTCCTTGGTTATGCCCTCGACCGATTAGTAACAGTCAGCTCCATGTGTTGCCACACTTCCACCTCTGCCCTATCTACCTCGTCGTCTTCAAGGGGTCTTACTACTTATCGTAGGGATATCTCATCTTGAGGGGGGCTTCACGCTTAGATGCCTTCAGCGTTTATCCCTTCCCGGCTTGGCTACTCTGCCATGGCCTTGGTAAGCCAACAGATACACCAGCGGCCAGTCCATCCCGGTCCTCTCGTACTAAGGACAGCTCCTCTCAAATATCCTACGCCCACGCCGGATAGGGACCGAACTGTCTCACGACGTTCTGAACCCAGCTCGCGTACCGCTTTAATGGGCGAACAGCCCAACCCTTGGGACCTACTTCAGCCCCAGGATGCGATGAGCCGACATCGAGGTGCCAAACCACTCCGTCGATGTGAACTCTTGGGAGTGATAAGCCTGTTATCCCCAGGGTAGCTTTTATCCGTTGAGCGATGGCAATCCCACTTTATACCACCGGATCACTAAGTCCTACTTTCGTACCTGCTCCACCCGTCGGTGTCGCAGTCAAGCTCCCTTCTGCCTTTGCACTCTTCGAATGGTTTCCGACCATTCTGAGGGAACCTTTGAGCGCCTCCGATACCCTTTCGGAGGCGACCGCCCCAGTCAAACTCCCCACCTGACATTGTCCCCCAGCCGGATCACGGCTGCAGGTTAGAAACCCAGCACTGCAAGGGTGGTATCCCAACAGCGGCTCCAAAAAGACTGGCGTCTTCTCTTCCTAGCCTCCCACCTATCCTGTACATGCAATACCGAATCCCAGTATCAAGCTGGAGTAAAGCTCCATGGGGTCTTTCCGTCCTGGCGCAGGTAACCAGCATCTTCACTGGTATTTCAATTTCACCGGGTGCATTGTCGAGACAGTGCCCAAATCATTACGCCTTTCGTGCGGGTCGGAACTTACCCGACAAGGAATTTCGCTACCTTAGGACCGTTATAGTTACGGCCGCCGTTTACTGGGGCTTAAGTTCAAAGCTTCGCTTGCGCTAACCTCTCCCCTTAACCTTCCAGCACCGGGCAGGCGTCAGCCCATATACCTCACCTTTCGGTTTCGCATAGACCTGTGTTTTTGCTAAACAGTTGCTTGGGCCAATTCTCTGCGGCCTGGTCTCCCAGGCACTCCTTCTCCCGAAGTTACGGAGTCATTTTGCCGAGTTCCTTAACAATGCTTCTCCCGTCGGCCTTAGGATTCTCTCCTCATCTACCTGTGTCGGTTTACGGTACGGG
Source organism: Claveliimonas bilis (assembly GCF_030296775.1). Classification (NCBI taxonomy): domain Bacteria; kingdom Bacillati; phylum Bacillota; class Clostridia; order Lachnospirales; family Lachnospiraceae; genus Claveliimonas; species Claveliimonas bilis. Next base: position 2,682,156 of record NZ_AP027742.1, read on the forward strand.
TACGATATGAACAATAGCGGCTTTTCTTGGCAGCCAGCTCACACATTTCCCTACTCTTAGTTCGGTATGCATCACGTCTTCAGATTGGCAGGCGGATTTGCCTACCTGCCTCCTACCTCGCTTGCCCCGGTCTCTCCATTCCCGGTAGTGCTCTCTTTCTGCGTCCCCACAGTTCTGTCATATCGTAGTACAGGAATCTCAACCTGTTGTCCATCGGCTACGCCTCTCGGCCTCGCCTTAGGTCCCGACTTACCCAGAGCAGATCAGCTTTACTCTGGAAACCTTGGATATTCGGCCGGAAGGATTCTCACCTTCCTCTCGCTACTCATTCCGGCATTCTCTCTTCCATACAGTCCACAGCTCCTTCCGGTACTGCTTCTTCCCGTATGCAATGCTCCTCTACCAATTGATCAGATCAATTCCCGAGCTTCGGTGGTGTGTTTCAGCCCCGGACATTTTCGGCGCAGGACCTCTCGACCAGTGAGCTATTACGCACTCTTTTAATGTATGGCTGCTTCTAAGCCAACATCCTGGTTGTCTTTGAAATCCCACATCCTTTTCCACTTAACACACACTTTGGGACCTTAGCTGCAGGTCTGGGCTCTTTCCCTTTCGACTGTCCAACTTATCTCGTACAGTCTGACTCCCACACACCATCTACACGGCATTCGGAGTTTGATATTCTTCGGTAAGCTTTGACGCCCCCTAGGAAATTCAGTGCTCTACCTCCGTAAGACTTGTGTGAGGCTAGCCCTAAAGCTATTTCGAGGAGAACCAGCTATCTCCGGGTTCGATTGGAATTTCTCCCCTATCCACACCTCATCCCCACCCTTTTCAACGGATGTGGGTTCGGTCCTCCATTGCCTTTTACGGCAACTTCAACCTGGACATGGATAGATCACCCGGTTTCGGGTCTACTCCGACTGACTCATCGCCCTATTAAGACTTGGTTTCCCTTCGGCTCCATCCCTTAAGGACTTAACCTCGCCAGCCAGCGTAACTCGCCGGACCGTTCTACAAAAAGTACGCGGTCGGACCTATATAGTCCTTCCACAGCTTGTAAACACAGGGTTTCAGGTTCTCTTTCACTCCCCTCCCGGGGTCCTTTTCACCTTTCCTTCACAGTACTATGCGCTATCGGTCACTAAGGAGTATTTAGCCTTACGGGGTGGTCCCCGCTCCTTCCTACAAGGTTCCACGTGTCTCGTAGTACTCTGGATCCCGCCTTGTCAACTTATCTTTCGCTTACGGGGCTTTCACCCTCTCTGGCTGGCTTTCCCAAAACCATTCTGCTAGACTTGTTGAATCAATTGTGCGGTCCGAACCCCAGCATGCACGCACGCTGGTTTGGGCTCTTTCCATTTCGCTCGCCGCTACTTTGGAAATCGATGTTTCTTTCTCTTCCTCCGGCTACTTAGATGTTTCAGTTCACCGGGTTCCCCACGCATGGCTATGGATTCACCATACGCTGACGGAGCTTTTCTCCGCCGGGTTTCCCCATTCAGATATCTCCGGATCATTGGATATTTGCTCCTCCCCGAAGCTTTTCGCAGCTTATCACGTCTTTCATCGGCTCTTAGTGCCAAGGCATCCACCCTGTGCTCTTTTCTGCATAACCAACTTGCCAAATAGTTTCGAAAGCATCCTGACGGGACTGATCTTTCGGGAAAGCTTGCTTTCTAAAGAAAGATCCTGTTTCGGCAGTGATATTTGCAAAGCAAATGTCACCGAGAGAATTTTAATTCTCGAGGGGCTTTCAATACTACGGCTCACATGTATAGCGTTACATGTGTTGGTTCTTTCGGCCAATTTTTTTACTTTGTTTTCTTCAAAGTGTTGTAATCATCACAACAGTTTCCTGTTCATAACAATTACCTCGGATGTCTTGTTAAGATATTTCATCTTATCTATTTCTCGTATGCGGTTTTCAAGGTACATATCTGACTGATGTTTTATCAGTCATTAGAAACCTGAACTTCTTTTCAGCTCTCTAATCACTGGTAAAACCAGTTATCATAACAGCACTGCCCTGCTGATCGGGTTGGCGGCGATAAGTTGTTGCTCATCCTTGCCTGTATCTATGATAAATTTTCTTTTCGGCAGCGGTTCTGCCTTCTTTTCTTTTTTAATCTGGCGGCCACCTACTCTCCCACACCGTCTCCAGTGCAGTACCATCGGCCGCCCGGGTCTTAACCATCGTGTTCGGGATGGGTACGGGTGTTTCCCCCAGGCGCATCGCCACCAGAATTAAGTCATCAGCTTTTGACAGCTTGATCACTCAACAATAGACAACAACTCCCTACTTCTTTTCCCTAGAAAGGAGGTGATCCAGCCGCACCTTCCGATACGGCTACCTTGTTACGACTTCACCCCAGTTACTGGTCCCGCCTTCGGCAGCTCCCTCCTAAAAGGTTGGGTCACTGACTTCGGGCGTTACCAACTCCCATGGTGTGACGGGCGGTGTGTACAAGACCCGGGAACGTATTCACCGCGACATTCTGATTCGCGATTACTAGCGATTCCAGCTTCATGTAGTCGAGTTGCAGACTACAATCCGAACTGAGACGTTATTTTTGAGATTTGCTCCGCTTCACAGCCTCGCCTCTCTTTGTTTACGCCATTGTAGCACGTGTGTAGCCCTGGCCATAAGGGGCATGATGATTTGACGTCATCCCCACCTTCCTCCAGGTTGTCCCTGGCAGTCCCTCCAGAGTCCCCAACTTTACTTGCTGGCTACTGAAGGTAAGGGTTGCGCTCGTTGCGGGACTTAACCCAACATCTCACGACACGAGCTGACGACAACCATGCACCACCTGTCTCGATTGCCCCGAAGGGAAGGTGACATTACTCACCGGTCACTCGGATGTCAAGGCCAGGTAAGGTTCTTCGCGTTGCTTCGAATTAAACCACATGCTCCACCGCTTGTGCGGGTCCCCGTCAATTCCTTTGAGTTTCATTCTTGCGAACGTACTCCCCAGGTGGACTACTTATTGCGTTAGCTGCGGCACCGATAAGCTTTGCTTACCGACACCTAGTAGTCATCGTTTACGGCGTGGACTACCAGGGTATCTAATCCTGTTTGCTCCCCACGCTTTCGAGCCTCAACGTCAGTTACCGTCCAGCAAGCCGCCTTCGCCACTGGTGTTCCTCCTAATATCTACGCATTTCACCGCTACACTAGGAATTCCACTTGCCTCTCCGGTACTCCAGCTCCACAGTTTCCAAAGCAATCCCGGGGTTGAGCCCCGGGTTTTCACTCCAGACTTGCAATGCCGTCTACGCTCCCTTTACACCCAGTAAATCCGGATAACGCTTGCCCCCTACGTATTACCGCGGCTGCTGGCACGTAGTTAGCCGGGGCTTCTTAGTCAGGTACCGTCATTTTCTTCCCTGCTGATAGAAGTTTACATACCGAAATACTTCATCCTTCACGCGGCGTCGCTGCATCAGGGTTTCCCCCATTGTGCAATATTCCCCACTGCTGCCTCCCGTAGGAGTTTGGGCCGTGTCTCAGTCCCAATGTGGCCGGTCACCCTCTCAGGTCGGCTACTGATCGTCGGCTTGGTGCGCCGTTACCGCACCAACTACCTAATCAGACGCGGGCCCATCTCACACCACCGGAGTTTTTACCTCAAAACCATGCGGTTTCGTGGTCTTATGCGGTATTAGCAGTCATTTCTAACTGTTATCCCCCTGTGTGAGGCAGGTTGCCCACGCGTTACTCACCCGTCCGCCGCTCAGTCACAAACCTCGTCATTCCGAAGAAATCCAAAGTAGGTGCTTCGCTCGACTTGCATGTGTTAAGCACGCCGCCAGCGTTCATCCTGAGCCAGGATCAAACTCTCGTTAAAAAAGTTCTCTCTCGGTCAGGAAAACTACTAGCTTTCCTATCCCGTTATTTACTGTTGGCACCAGGCTTCTATCTCTCGATTTCTGCCTGATTTCCGTTCTGAATATTTCTCTTAGAAATTTTCAGGGTCGTTGTCTATTGTTCAGTTATCAAGGTGCTTTCTGCTTGTTTCGCTCATCAGCGACAACTTCTATAGTTTATCATGTCGCTTGATGTTTGTCAACAACTTTTTTCATTTTTTCTTTTTCCGTATTCTCCCGAATCAGAAAGAAGAAGAGATGAGATGAAGTTGTTTTGCGCCGTCTCACGCGACAGCTTTGATATAATATCACTTCTATTTTTCAAAGTCAACCTTTTTTTCTATTTTTCTTTTACTTTTTTATTTTTCGCAAAATCCGCCTTCTACAAACGCGGAATAACAGCTAAAGATGTTATCACAAATAGAACCAGTAAATGCGCCGGATAAAAGATATAGAAAAAATATTTCATATTTATTCCACGTTTTCCGTTATAAAGAAAAATCGGTATCAATGAACACGCGCTTGTCAAAAAATAAGGGTCCAGAATACCTTTCGGGGAAAATTCCAATCCGCAGATAAACATGATACAAATTGCAGCTATGCATTTTATCACTTTCCTGTCATGGAGTATATAAAATACTACCACCAGCAAAATCCCATAGTATCCTCCATCCAACATACATCCGCGAGCCAATAAAGCACCGTCGGATGTACAAATTACGATCACCCAAATGTTATTGCGGGACTTTTCTATTACCGCTAATACGATCAGTCCCAACAACAATGTAAAAAGAACATTCTGTGCCTCGCTGCTTATCAGCTTTCCACGGAAACCCAGATCATAAACAGGTTCGGAAACGATTGCAAACGCCCCAAGGTTCAACATATATCTTTTTATATTGTGAGTATGTAAAAATCCCTCTGCCAGCAAAAAGCAAAATATGGGAAAAGCGATTCTCCCTATAATATGGCATATATTTACCGCACTTAATAAAATCGCAAACTCTTTGTCCGTAAAAACAGAATAGGGAGCGTTTAGCACAATCCCATTTTTCAAGATAATCTGTCCGATGTGATCGATCAGCATGGATAGAACTGCTACTATCTTTAATGTACTTCCTGCAAAATATTGTTTCATTATTCAAATAACTGACGGCATCTTGTTTTTAATATTAATTTTTCACTTCTATGCAGTATTCAAGACTTACCACGTCTTCCTCATATCCGTCAGCATCGATTTGAATGATATAAGATCCTTTTTCAAAATATAACGTCTGCTCATCCTCCAGGGACTGTCCGTCAAGCTGATACCAATTTTGTTTGTTGCTGTCAGTAATTAAAACATGCAATTCTCCGTCATCGATCTGGGCATCTAATTCCAGATCCAAGTGCCCGCTTTTCGGTACAGTAAAGTATGCGTTGGCGACATTTATCGTAGGGTCACTGACTTGATAAGTCTTAGAATCTGACATTGTAAAATTTACATCATCTTTTCTAAACTCAGATCGCATTTTCAAATATCCTGCCACGAGCAATATCATAAAACTTCCTATTACTACAACCAGGAGGGTTACTAAAATTTCAAACCTCCATTTTCTCTTTGTATAGTTCTCTGTACCTGCAGTTTTTTTCTGTTTTAGCAGCTCATCCACCGAGATCTCAAAATAATCGCTGATTTTTACAAGCATTTCCAAATCGGGATAACTTTTTTCGTTTTCCCAATTGGAAACAGTTTGTCTTGAAACCTTTAGCACATTGGCAAATTCATCCTGACTTAATCCTTTTTGTTTACGCAGACGACTAATCTGTTCTCCTATATTCACCTCAAACCCGTCCTCCTTCCACACCATATTTTCCCATATCAGGCAAGAACAATCTATCAAGCGCCTTTTACATTCCGACAAAATCAGTTATAAAAGCTGCAAAACGCCTTTTACACGGCCGCCATCTCTACAACAGCTGAATCGCCTCGCTGACACTTCTTACCCCGATCACCCGGATCCCTTCTATATTTTTCACTGCATTTTCAGATACCGATGGGATCACACATGTCTTAAATCCCAGCTTCTTTGCCTCTGACACTCTCTGCTCCGGCATACTCACTGCGCGGACTTCGCCGCTTAATCCCACTTCGCCGAAGACGATCATATCCTCCGGCACCGGGCGGTTTTTATAACTTGAGAAAATCGCCATGACAATACCCAGATCCACTGCCGGTTCATTCATCCGGATCCCTCCGGCAATATTGACATAGGCATCATAGTTGGAAAGCGGAAGTCCCATGCGCTTTTCCAGTACCGCCATAAGGAGATTCACTCTGTTGTAGTCTGTCCCTGCTGCCGTTCTTCTCGGGAAACCGAAATTGCTGGCACAGACCAGAGCCTGTATTTCCATCAAAATAGGCCTTGTCCCTTCCATAGAACATGCCACCACAGATCCCGAAGCATTTTCCGGCTTTCCACTCAGCATAAATTCCGACGGGTTCGCTACTTCTTCCAGCCCTGTCTGACGCATTTCAAACACACCGATCTCATTGGTGGAGCCAAAACGGTTTTTCACTCCTCGCAAGATCCGATAGGAGGCATGCCGATCCCCCTCAAAATACAGCACTGTATCTACCATATGCTCCAATACCCTGGGGCCGGCCACTGTTCCTTCTTTTGTCACGTGACCTACTATAAAAATAGAAATCCCCAGTCCCTTGGCAAGCTGCATAAACGTATTCGTTGCCTCTCTTACCTGGGAAACACTTCCCGGAGCAGAGCCTATCTCTTCGCTGTACATTGTCTGTATAGAATCAATGATCGCAAGATGGGGCTTCTGCCTCTCAATGGTCTGCCGGATCGTTTCCAGATTCGTCTCACACAGAAGAAGCAGATCTTCTGAAAATTTCCCCATGCGGTCAGCTCTAAGTTTTATCTGCTTCAGCGACTCTTCCCCGGAAATATAAAGTACGCTTTCTTTTTTTCCGGACAGTTTTTGGCATACCTGAAGGAGAAGGGTTGATTTACCGATTCCCGGATCTCCTCCTACCAACACGAGAGAACCGGGGACAATTCCCCCTCCCAGCACACGATCCAGTTCCTGTATGTCTGTCTTTATCCTCTCTTCACCGTCGGTTCTCACACTGGAAAGAGTGACCACTTCCCCTTCCCTTACACTTTTCCCTGCTGCCGCGCCTTTTACCGGCGTGATCTTTTCCTCTACAAATGTATTCCACTCCCGACATGCCGGACACTGTCCCAGCCATTTGCTCTCTTCATGTCCGCAGTTCTGGCAGAAAAAAATTGTCTTTTTCGCTTTTGCCACAATATTTCTCCCTTCTTACTAAGAAAATATATCCCTATCTCGTACCAGCCCTAGCCTTTTCCATAATAAATAAGCATGCTCAACTGGGCTGTCTTTTTCCCCGGATTATGGTATCTGTGCTCTGTATCGGAACGAAAATGAATGGAATCGCCTTCTTTAAGCTCATATTCATTTCCTCCAGCCGTAATCTTCACATTCCCTTGAAATACTGTAATGTATTCTTCTGTCCCCAGAATATGCGGCTGAGCATCCAAACATCCGCCCGGCTCAATCACGATCCGGTACATTTCAAAGAGTTTCTTCTCATCAAAAGGAAAAATCGGATAATTAATATATCGTCCGTCTCCCTCGGTAACCGGCTGCACAGATTCACTGCGGATAACTGTGGCGTCCTCTAAAGCTGCCTCTGTCAATGCTGTAAATGACACCTTAAATCCATTTGCAATCTTCCACAAAACCGTAATGGTCGGATTGGCATCTCCCCGCTCAATCTGTGACAGCATGCTCCTGGATACTCCCGTAGCTGCTGCCGCCGCATCCAGTGTCAGATGCTTGCTTTCTCGTATTCTTTTTATGTTTTTTGCCGTTGTTTTTGAAATATCCAATTTCATCCTCCGTTTCTCATCATTGATAAAGGCAGACTGCTGCATTTTGTTCTAATATATAAGATTTATTTCCAATATACTGTTGACTCCGATCCAAAACTATCTTATACTTTTTTAACAAGATAGTGTATTTTTAGTACATTATATCGCACGGGCTCAAAAAGTCAACAGGAGGAAATACTCATGGAACTGAAAATTGCAAAAGCAGATCATCTGCAGCGGATCATGGAACTGATCAATGATGCAAAGGCTTATCTGAAATCCTGTGGTGTAGACCAGTGGCAGAATGGCTATCCGGATCAGCATTCCATAGAAAATGATATCCGGAAGGGAACCGGATACCTTTGTATTGCCGATGAAAAAATCGTCGGATATGTGTGTATTGATTTTGAAGGCGAACCGGCTTACGAAACTCTCTGCGGAAAATGGCTTAGCACACAGCCCTATGTTGTTGTCCACCGTCTGGCATTGGATCGGCACAGCAGAGGGAAGGGCCTGGCTTCCCAGGTTTTCGCTCTCGCCGAGGCGCTTGCACAAAAAAGGAATATCCACAGTTTCAAAGTGGACACAGACAACGATAACGAAATCATGAAACATCTGATAGAGAAAAACGGATTCCAATACTGCGGTACGATCTGTTTTGACAACAGCGAAAAAATAGCCTATGAAAAACTGATCTGATCCGCCTCTTCCCGTTCATCAGACGCAACAAAAGGCCGCAGTGCAAAACTGCAGCCTTTCGCTCTCTTTATGATTGATCTCTATTTTTTCTCGATTTTTACTTCTACCGTTTTCCCTTCATCCATCTCTGCGCTGACACTTAATTTTCCGCTAAGATTGGTCTTCATGTCGCCCATATTCACTCCGTCCATATATACGACATATTCACTGTCTGCTTCCAGCTCAAGGGTAAACTGTACATCTTTTGGCGCAGAAACTTTAAATGATACGGTTCCGTCCTCTGCCTTAAAGTTCTCCACCGCTGTCCCCGGAACGGATTCATACACAAACATACCATTTTTTTCCAATTTGGTAATTTCAGCGAAGGTCTTTACCTTATAGAGATTGCCCTGAAACTCAAAATCCTCCAGTTTTGTCTTGGATGCAAGAGTGTAATCTCCAAAACTTAATGTTCCATCGCTTTCCGTTCTTAACAGCTCTTTTACTACTGCCATCTCAAATGTCCTCCTAATGGTTCTTCTTTTGTATCTCACATTATATCTCAAAAAATTTTCAATTTGTAGTCTTTAAAATAAATTTTATTTCTTTTTTAGAGATACCGGCTTCCACAACATCGCCGCTTTTTATCTCCCCGTCCAACAGGGCCTCTGCCAGCTTATCTTCCAGCATATTCTGGACTGCCCGGCGAAGCGGCCGTGCTCCGTATTTCTGATCCGTTCCGGTCTCAACGATGTGCTTCTTCACAGATTCTCTGACATGAAGCGTAATACCAAGCTGGGACTTGGCTCTGTCGCACACCTCTTTGCACATCATTCCCACGATCTTTTTCATTTCGTTGGATGTCAGCGCATGGAAGACAATGATCTCATCAATACGATTTAAAAATTCCGGACGGAAGATGAGCTTGATCTCATTCATAACATTGGACTTCATCCTCTTATAATCTCCGGATGCGTCCTCCTTCGTGACAAATCCAAGACGTTTGGGATCTATGATCGCCTGGGCTCCGGCATTGGAAGTCATAATGATCACTGTATTCCGAAAATCTACCTTGCGCCCCTGGGAATCTGTAATATGTCCGTCATCCAGCACCTGCAGAAGGATGTTGAACACATCCGGGTGCGCCTTTTCGATCTCATCAAAGAGCACGACCGAATAGGGATGCCTGCGCACCTGCTCGCTTAACTGTCCGCCGTCATCATGTCCCACATATCCCGGAGGAGAACCGATCATTTTTGACACACTGTGTTTTTCCATATACTCGGACATATCTACACGTATCATAGACTCTTCATTTCCAAACAGTGCCTCTGCCAGCGCTTTGGAAAGTTCTGTTTTCCCGACTCCGGTTGGTCCAAGGAACAGGAAGGAACCAATGGGACGTCCCGGATCTTTCAGCCCTACCCGGCCTCTTCTTACAGCCTTAGCAACCGCAGTGACTGCTTCTTCCTGCCCTACAACTCTTTTGTGAAGAGTCTGTTCCAGCTTTTTCAGTCTGGCGCTTTCTGACTCCGCCAGTTTCTGCACCGGGATCCTGGTCCACTGGGATACTACATCTGCAATGTCCTCTTCCTTTACTGTAATCTGTTTCTGACTGTTCCTTCTCTGCAGACGTTTTTTCTGCTGCTCCAGTTTCTTTCGCAGTTCTTCCTGCTCATGATGGAGCAAAGATGCGCCCTTCATATCGCCGTTTCGTATCGCATCCTCTTTCTCTGTTCCCAGATTTTCAATCAGCCTTTCCATTTTTTCCACATTTTCCGGCACTTTAAAGCCTCTAAGCCGCACTTTGGAGCAAGCCTCGTCCAGTACGTCAATGGCTTTATCCGGAAGGAATCTGTCGCTGATATATCTGCTGGACAGTTTAACTGCTGACTCCAAAGCTCCCTGCTCGATCGCAACCTTGTGGTGCTGTTCATATTTTTCCCGAAGTCCTTCCAGAATTTTCAGACACTCTTCCTCGCTTGGCTCTTCCACCATAACCGGCTGAAAACGCCGCTCCAGGGCAGCATCCTTCTCAATATATTTCCGATACTCCGCCAGAGTTGTAGCTCCAATGAGCTGCAGCTCTCCTCTGGCAAGAGAAGGTTTCAATATATTGGAAGCATCCATCGCACCTTCCGCGCCGCCTGCTCCGATAATCGTGTGCACCTCATCGAGAAATAAGATCACATTTCCCGATGCCTTCACTTCCTGGATCAGCCGTTTCATCCGCTCTTCAAATTCTCCGCGATATTTTGATCCGGCGATCATTCCGGCAAGATCTACTGTGACGATCCTCCTGCCCTTCATGGTATCCGGCACTGTTCCTTTCGCCACACGGTCTGAAAGTCCTTCCAGCACGGCTGTCTTTCCAACTCCCGGTTCCCCCACCAGACAGGGATTGTTTTTCGTCCGACGGCTCAAGATCTGCATGAGTCTTTCAATCTCTTTTTCTCTGCCGATGACAGGATCCAGTTTTCCTTCCAAAGCCTGCATTGTCAGATCTGTTCCATACTGCTCCAACACAGAATTTTTCCTTTTGCCTTCATCCTGCATTTCTTCCATATATTCCTTGGGATCCACTCCCACTGTCAGAAAGACGTCCTGGCAGATCTTCTGAATATTAATATTCAGCGTCAGAAGAATCCTTGCCGCAACACAATCCACATCTTTCAGCAATGCCAGCAGCATATGCTCTGTCCCTGTTTTCTCTGACCGAAGAGACGCTGCCTCTGCTTCCGCCTCCTCCAGAATATACTCCAGTCTCGGACTGATTTCCGGATCCTTACAGATAGTGCTTCCCTCTCCGGGAGAGACAAGTTCATTCATGATCTTTAGAATATTTTCCTCGCTGACTCCATTCATAGCCAGAACCTGTCCCGCCACACCTGTATACACCTTCTTCAGTCCCACCAGAAGATGCTCTGTTCCAATATATGGATGCTTCAGCTCTTTTGCAGCTGATTTTGCAATTTTTAATACTTCTTTTGCCTGTTCCGTATAATTCATGTTGTCTTTTCTTCCGGTATGCGCCCAGGCATACTCAGATTTTGCTCCTTTCCTTTTTCTGCGTCCGCCGGAAGCGTTCTAAGAGTACTCTTCAAAAATTTCATCTACCAGTGCGTGAACTTCTTCTCTGGAAATATTCTTACAGCATCCCCTCGCCAGTATAATGCGAAGTTGCTGACGCATTTCCTCCACCGCCTCGATCTTGTCGATGTCCAGCGCGATCACAGCTCCTTTTCTCCGATCCAGCTGGATAAAACCCTCCTGCCTTAGAAGACTGTAGGCCTTATTTACAGTATGCATATTTATTCCCACCGCCTGCGCCAGCTGACGAACAGAGGGCAGCGCATCGCCTTCCCGGATTTCAGAAGTCGCAATCCCCATGATGATCTGGTTGCGCACCTGCATATAAATCGCTTCATCACTGTTGAAATCAATCTTTATCAACATAGTATCACCATTTCCTTTTCAGGTTTTCTTTTGTTATATATAACTTAGCACACATACCGCAGACTCTGCAAGAAAAAGAAATGCTATCTGATGACAATATTTCCCTGTTTCCTCGGGGCTGTCCTTTTATAAGACACTGCCGGATATCCGATCAGCATACAGCAGGCAACGGTCCGGCTGCCGATTCCCAGCCATTCCCGGAGCGTCTTGCTTGCGTCTATGACCGCTCTTGTGTATCCGCTGTACAGCACGCCGGCCCCTTCGGCTACAGCCATGTTCTCAATGTTCGCTGCCGCAAGACCTGCATCCAGCACATTTTTAGCCGTGATCACAAGAAAGGCAGGCGTATTAAAGAAAAAGCTGTCCTCTTTAGGATTCTCCTGATGTTTTCTATAGAAAGAACGGAACACCCTCGCATAGAGCGGAGCTTCCTCCTCCAGGACATCCAGGATTCCCGGCAGCTCTTTCCAGAAAAGTTCTTTAAATTCGGCAAGCTCTTTCTGGATCAGTGTAAACCTGCAGCCCTGTTCATTCTTGGCCGTGGCTGTATACCGTCCAGCGCTTAGTATACGCTCCAGTTTTTCCTGCTCTACCGGAGCGCCGCGGAACTGCCGGATACTTCTTCTGAATTTCACTGCGTGGAGATAGGTTCCGGGATCCAGAACAAAACTGTCTTTATCAAACTCTTCTACCTCTGCCATATCATAATCCGGAATGGACACCGCATTCACCGGACAGATGGCCACACAGTGCCCGCACTGGATACATTTACGGATATATTCCGCCTTCTTGTCCTTCAGCTCCAGAGCTTTTCCCGGGCAATCCTTTACACATGCTCCACAACCGATACATTTTTCTTTGTTTATCTCTATCATATTTACAACCGCCTTTCTCTCCCGATATATTCCATCACAGATAAGATACACTCAAATTCATGTCTATCATACTTGCTTCCCGGCTTTTTTGCAAGAGCGGGCGTCCTGCCTTAACCCCGGACATGCATACATAACATATTTTTCTTAATATCAGAAAAAGGCTGCCACCCGGAGGAGATTCTTCGGGATAGCAGCCTTTTTTACAGGCAAACTACTTTATCATAGGACTCATGGCACTATTTGCAGATTTCTCTGACATCTACATATTCATAGCAGTCAAAGCTGTCTGCTACGTTCTTGCATGTCAGTTTTCCATCATAGGTATTGATTGCAGAGTAAATTACCTCATTGTCTGCACATGCTTTCTCCAGACCTTTGTTTGCAATCTGAAGACCATAATTTAAAGTAGCGTTTGTCAGTGCGATGGTTGATGTTCTCGGAACAGCACCTGGCATATTTCCTACACAGTAATGAACAACTCCGTCCTCAACAAAGATCGGGTCATCATGATAGGTTACTTTTGTTGTCTCGCCGCATCCGCCCTGGTCTACAGCAACGTCTACAAATACAGCGCCCGGTTTCATCTCTTTGAGATATTTCTTCTTAAAGATCTTCGGAGCAGCTTTTCCAGGAATCAGTACGCTTCCGATTACCAGGTCAGCTTCTTTTACTGCCTTTTCAATATTTGCATCATTGGATACCAGTGTCTGGATACGTGCTCCAAACAGATCATCCAGATAAGCCAGTCTTGGAAGACTGATATCAAGAATTGTTACGTTAGCTCCCATTCCGACAGCAATCTTACATGCATTTGTTCCTACATTACCTCCTCCGAGGATAACGATGTTTGCTTTTGGAGTTCCCGGTACACCTGCAAGAAGAACGCCTTCTCCGCCAAATGTCTGCTCCAGATATTTAGCACCTTCCTGGATACTTAAACGTCCGGCAATCTGGCTCATAGGAGCAAGAAGCGGAAGTCCGCCCTGTTTTGGATCAAACAATGTTTCATAAGCAACGCCCTTTACTTTTCCGTTCAAAAGAGCATCTGTCTGCGGCTTGTCAGCTGCCAGGTGAAGATATGTATAAAGGATCAGCCCTTCATGGAATAAGGGATATTCTTCCGGAAGCGGCTCTTTTACTTTGATCATCATTTCAACAGTATCCCATACATCTTTTGCAGCGTCGATCATTTTTGCGCCTGCTGCTTCATATTCATCATCTTTGAACCCTGAGCCTACACCAGCACCTTTTTCAATATAAACTTCATGTCCTGCTGCTACATAGCTCTTTACGTTGTCCGGTGTCATACCTACACGAAATTCATTGTTTTTGATTTCCTTTACGCATCCTACTTTCACTTTCAAACCCTCCTAAATCGTTATAAATAGTGCTTGTTTTTCCAAATCCGCCTGCACCGGATCCGGATGAAAAATATTTTTCAAAAAAAATATTTTTTGAAGAATATTATTCATTTGTCTTTAAAATAATCTTAGCACAATGTTTTATAATGTTCAATAAAAGTTATTTTTTTCACGATTTCTCTTAATTGTCATTTAAAAACTTCAATTGTAAATACAATTTACTTGCATATTTCCCTGATTCATGTTTAAATACTATTATAAGATGAACAGAATAAGCGTGCAAAATAAACGGAGGACGGATTTTATGAAAGAATTGCGGACAATGATCAATAATACTTCACTAACCAAAACTCAAAAGATGATCGCAAAATATATTTTGGACAATTCTGCGGATGCCTGTTTTATGACTTCCACAGAAATCGCTATGAAACTTGGAGTAAGCGAATCCTCTGTGATCCGTTTCAGCCGTTCTCTGGGCTATGACGGATTCATGGATTTCCAGAAAAATCTGAGAAAAGATTATCAGGATAAGGTGCTTAGTATTTCCAGCTCTATCACCGTTCCTTCACAGCGCATTGCAAAACGGGCAAAGCTTACAAATACTGCCGATTACATCAACCGCCATTTTAAAAACGCCGCCAAAAATCTGGAAAACGCACTGACTTCCAACAGTAGTACCGCCTTTGAGGAAGCCGCCGATATCATCGTGGCAAGCAGGCATAAATACATCACCGCCTCCCGCGGGAACTCCTCTCTTGGGGACTATTTTCTTCTGTATCTGAAGCACATGGTTCCCAATGTGGAATCTACAAGTTCTGCCGCTATCAGCCCCATAGATCATCTGTGCAACATTTCCAAAGATGACTGTCTGATCGTATTCAGCTTTCCCCGGTATTCTTCAGAAGATAAGATCTGTGCTCAAATGGCGCGTGAAGCAGACGCCAAGATCATCGTTGTAGCCGATAAGCCCAGCGCCCTTCTGGCGGAATACGCCACCGTTCTTCTGACTGCCCCGGTAGACAGCAACGCCTTTTTCAACTGTATGACAGCTCCGCAGTTTGTAACAGAGGCGCTTCTGGAAACCGTCAGCCATAAGGCCAGAGGAATCGAGAAACGCCTCAAGAAAATTGACAAATATCTCGGAGAGCTTGGCAACTACTAGGAGACTCTCCGGCCAAAAATACCGGGATCCGTCCCTTATTATGCCATCCGCAGTTCGTCAATAATATTAAATTTTCGTATTTTCCTCATTGTGTAGATCATAGTCACAAGAACGATCGCCAGCACGCCTGCTGCCGCTGTCAGGAAATAACTCCACGGGAATATCAGTTCCTGTCCGCTGGCCTGGCTGGTAAATTTCCAGAATAGAATGCTGACAGCAGAAGAAAGGATACATCCGTATAAAACAGATCGCGTCCCATAGACCAGGCATTCGTAAAGCATCATTTTCCGGAATCCTTTTCCTGTCATGCCTACGGAACGCAGCATGGCAAATTCTTTTCGTCTGAGCATCAGATTGGTAGAGATCGTATTAAACACATTCGCCACTGCAATCATGGACAGCAGCACAATAAATCCATAGCACAGCACCCGGATCGCCGTCACCGCCTGCCTGCTCATTGCCGCATCCTCTGCCGGCGTGTAAAGGCTTCCCTGCTGTTCTTCCGGCATATTCTGAATCTCTTCTTCTAGGTTTTCCGCCGCTTCTATATAATTTTCCGCGTGGATCTGAAAATAAGCGATATACAACTCTTCTTCCGCTTCCCATCCCTCTTTTACCGGCTGATCGATATACTCTGCATACTGCTTTGCCTGTTCCTCTGAAAGGATCAAAACGGGTTTGAAAACATTTTCCGTTCCGCACTGCAGCGGAAGTTCTCTGGCCTCCTGCGCCAGTTCCACTTGAAAAAGCTGCTCATATTCTCCGGCGTCTCCTGTCTTTTCCTTTTCATCCTTCCTGTGTAAAACTCGCCCGGCTCCCAGTTCCCGGCGCTTTACATTCTCCGTCAGCGCCGGCACCTTATCATAACTCTGCATTTCCTCATTATAACTTTGTACCTGATCATAATAAATGGCATAAATGACGCCGCTGCCGCTCTTTGGCTTTTCAAGTCTTTGCTCTTTCAGGTAAGTTTCATAATCCTTATCCTGCAAAACAACAGCGCTGCAGTGGAATGGTATGCTTCCGTCCGCCAGCTCTTCCCAGTAATTTTCCGACCGGTAAGCCTCGCTTACATCTTCCTGCCGCATCGGGATCAAGATGGAAAATTCTTTATAACTTTCGTAGGAATCTACAAGTTTTTCCTCATCCAGCATGGCCTTAGTACGGATCAGAGCGTTTTTATCATCCTCGCTTTCGTTCCATCCTAATATTTTCTGGTACTGCAATTCATAGGAAGGAGGATTCAAAATCGTGCTCCCCGCCTCTTCCATGTACAGGAAAAACAAAGAAGCTGTCACAAACAGCACAATACTCATGGTAAGCGAGATCACGGTACTTCTGTATTTTTTCCGGTCCCTTCTGTAATTTTTCCCCGCGAGCATTCCCTCCAGTCCGAACAGACGACCGGTTAATTTTGCAGATTTGACTTCCCGAGGGCGAATCCGGATATCCTGCAGGGACCGTACAGCCTCCATAGGCGATACCTTCCCTGCCCGCGCTGCCGGTATCCACACCGACAAAAGCACCGTCAGAAACGCCAGCACAGCCGAGCCTGCCAACACTGCCGGAGGACAGGACATCTCTACAGTACCTTTCTCTCCATAGATAAAACTTGTCAGCCCCGCTCCGATAAAATGAAGTGTCACGGCACTTCCGGCTGCTCCTGCCAGAAGCCCAAGTGGAATCCCCACGGCGCTGACAACAAATGCTTCAAATCTTAAAGACCGGCGAAGCTGCTTTTTCGTCGCCCCCACAGAAGCCAAAAGTCCAAACTGTACCGTCCTCTCTCTTAGGGAAATAGAGAAAGAATTGTAGATCAGAAGTACCGATCCCGCCATTATGACTGCCAGAAGTGTTCCCAGCGCTCCGCCTATCATGTACGTATATCTGTCGTTGCGGAAAACTCCCTGCCACCGAAGCAGGCTGTCGTGTCTGCTCCAGGAAACATAGGATCCATATTCTTTCCCCTCCAGCCAGTCCTCTATAAATGCATCTGCATCCTTTGGATTTTTCATCTCAATATAGACATCGCAATAACTGTGTTCCGGCAATGTTCCGTAAGACCCTGCAATCAGCATACATCCGAAAAAGCCGGATGCCGCTCTGGCCTGCTGCACATCGTGATAGACGCCCACCACCTGATACGTACCGCTTTCATTTTCCTGAAATGAGACTGAACTGTTTTCCGCTCCCTCTGCCGCCTCTTCTTCCCCGTCAGCTGACAAAGAGGCAGCCTGATCGGATACCATATGTCTGCCGTCCATAAAAAACTGTCCTGATTTTAAGGTCACTGTGTCGCCCACAGACGCCTTCTTGCCTTCCAGCTCAATCCCTTCATAAGGGATCAGGATCTCCCTTTCATTTTCAGGAATCCGCCCTTTTTCAATCTCCAGGGGAAGATTCTTCCACGCACTGTTATCCCGGCTGAAAATCCTGATATAGTCCCCGTCCGCTTCAGATCCTCTCAGATAACCGATTTCTCTTTGTATGGATAGGGATTTGATCCGTTTGTCCTTTCTGATTTCCTGAAGTTCTTTTTCTGTAAATCCCTCTGCCGCTACATGCCAGCTTCCTTCTTTCTCCACCGTCTTTGTTTCAATATAATTCAGGACGCTGATGCCGAACACAGCAACTGCCATCAGCATTGCCGCCGAGAGAATAACGCCCAGTATGGTTACAATTGTTCTCGTCCGGTTCAGCCCCATTGTTCTTGCCGTGATCTTATAGAAAATATTTTTCATCCCCGGATCACCTCATCTCTGATGATTCTTCCATCTGCAAGCTCAATGAGCCGATCCGCCTGAAGCGCAATATCTTCATCGTGGGTGATCATGATCATAGTCTGATCATAAATCCTGTTGGAATACTTCAAAAGCTCTACAATCTCCCGACTGTTTCCCGAATCAAGATTCCCGGTGGGTTCGTCTGCAAGAACCACTGCCGGAGCATTCATAAGGGCGCGCCCAATAGATACTCTCTGCTGCTGGCCTCCTGAAAGCTGTCCGGGAAGATACCCTCTTCTGTCTTTCAGTTTCAGGATATCCAAAAGCTCTTCCACTCTTTTTTGATTGACTGACCGTCCGTCCATCAATACAGGAAGCGTCATATTTTCCTCCACTGTCAGCACCGGAATCAGATTGTAAAACTGATAGATCAGTCCCACCTGACGGCGGCGGAAAATAGCAAGCGCATCCTCCTTCTGACTGTAGACATCTGTGCCATTTACATATACTTTCCCTTCTGTAGGACGATCCACACCTCCGATCAGATGAAGCAGCGTAGATTTTCCCGATCCCGATGCTCCGATCACGGACACAAACTCCCCTTTCCGCACGGAAAAAGACACATGATCCAGCGCGCACACTTCATTTTCACCCTGTCCATATATTCTGGAAAGATTTTCTACCCGTAAAATATCCTCATGCATTTTCATAAGTCCCTCCTATCTTTTTCACAAGTATAGCATCTCCACATGACAGGGCCGTGACAGTGAGGTGACAGTTCTGTCACTATTTATAAAACCGCAGAATAAAACATCCTCCCCGGTCTTTGGAATTTTCTGCCAGTATCACGGCGTTTTCAAGAGAAAGGACAGCTCTTGAAAGGGAAAGTCCAATTCCAAAGCTGTCTTTTCCGGCAGTTTTTCCCCGGTAAAACCGCTCAAAAAGATGGGGGATATCTTCTTTGGGGATCCCCGGTCCGGAATCAATGACACTCATCTGTACATAAAGCACTGTATCTTTTATCTCAATCCATATTTTCCCGCCCTCCGGCGTATGCTCCAGCGCATTTTTCATCACATTCTGCAGCGCTTCCAATGTCCATGTGTAATCTCCTGAAATACAGATATCTTCCGACTCATCTGCAATGCAGGTCTGTCCATGAAGTTCCATGGAAACTGCAAACGTCCGCAGGGCGTCTTCTATCAGGCTGCTTACCGGAAATTTTTCTTGTTTCAATGTCACAGTTCCTGCATCCAGCCGGGAAAGTTTCAAAAGGGTGTCCACAAGCCATCCGATACGCCCCAGCATATGGGACATTTCCCTAAGCAGCTTCCGCCATTCCCCCTCGGAAATGTCCGGCCTTCTCATCCGCTCCGCCATCAGATTCACAGAAGTTAACGGAGTGCGGATCTGATGAGAAATATCGGCAAGCGCTCTGGAAAGCTGTTCCTTATCATCCGCAAGTCTCCGGGACTGTTGATTTAATGTCCATGTCATTTTGGCAATTTCGTCCCGAAGGATTTCCAGATCTCCTTCCCGGAAATGTGAAATCTCAAGTCCTTCTTCGCCATGAAGGATCCGGTCCAATTCTTCCGAAAGCTTCCGTATGGACTTTTCCCTGAAAAACGCCGTCCCCATAAAGAGAGCAAAGAGACATATTCCCATAAATGCAGCAGCTCCTGCCGCTTCAGGAGAAATGATGACCGCTGCAGCCAGTGTCACTGCCAGTATGATTGCTGCGCTGACGGATGCCGGGATCCAGATATCCCTGTTTTTCCACATTCCCATACTCTCCTCCTTTTATTCCATTTTGTATCCCATCCCTCTGACGGTCTTTACGATCACAGGGTTTTGGGGATCCTTTTCTATTTTTTCCCGCAGCCTTTTGATATACACTGTAAGTGTATTGTCATTGACATACTCTCCGGTAATATCCCACAATTCCTCCATCAGGGCAGAACGCGTCATGATTTTCCCCCTGTGGTTCAAAAAGACAAGAAGAAGCCGGTATTCCAAAGCAGAGAGGAAAATTTCCCTGCTATCTCTCTTCACCACTCCCTTTTCTACATCAACTGAAATATCCTGCACCGTCACGATCTGGCTGCTTCTTAAATATCGGCGCAGTACTGATTTCATTCTGGATACAAGCTCCCTTGGACGGAAGGGCTTGCTGATATAATCATCCGCCCCCATGTCAAGTCCTGCCACCACAGAGTATTCATCGCTCATTGCCGTGAGAAAGATCACAGGAATCTGATATTCCGCCTTGATCCTGGCGCATATGCTGAACCCGCTTCCGGAAGCAAGCGTAATATCCAAAAGAGCCAGATCAAACTTCTGCTCCTCTAAGAGGCGCAGCGCTTCCTCCTGCCTCCCGGTACTTTTCACCGAAAATCCCTCTTCTTTTAAAAATCCTGTCAGATTTTCCACAATGGTTCTGTCGTCTTCCACAAGCAAAACAGATACTAAGTCCATACTCCATCCTCCACAAAAAATCCCCGCGCCGGATCTGCCCTGTTTTAAACAGACAGTCGGTGCGGGGACATACAAAAATCCGTCTTTTTACGCCTCGTCTATGGCTTTTCCAATATCATGGCGCATATATTTGTTGTCAAATGACACCCACTCGGTAGCCGCATAGGCATTGGCTCTTGCTTCCTTCAGGTCTTTTCCCTTCGCTGTTATGCCAAGCACACGTCCGCCGCTTGTCACAATCTGATCGCCGTCAAATTTTGTGCCTGCATGGAAGCAGTAATATCCCTCATGCTTCTTAAACTCATCAAGTCCGTGGATCGGAAGCCCTTTCTCATAAGCCAGCGGATAGCCGTCTGATGCAAGGACAACACATACAGCGGCATTATCCTCAAACTGCAGATCGATCTGATCCAAAGTGCCGTCAATACATGCTTCCACTACTTCAATGATGTCATTTTTCATCCGGGGCAGCACCACCTGTGCCTCCGGATCCCCGAAACGGGCATTGTATTCCAATACTTTCGGTCCGTCCTCTGTCAGCATCAGTCCAAAGAAGATCACTCCCTTGAAAGGACGGCCTTCTGCCTTCATGGCGTCTACGGTAGCCTGATAGATATACTTCTCACAAAATTCTTCCACTTCTCTTGTATAGAAAGGACTTGGAGAGAAAGTTCCCATTCCTCCGGTGTTCAGTCCAGTATCGCCGTCTCCCGCTCTTTTGTGATCCTGAGCGCTTGTCATTGTGCGGATGGTATTTCCATCCACAAAGGACAGCACGGACACCTCACGGCCGGTCATAAACTCTTCGATCACCATTGTATTTCCGGAAGCGCCGAATTTTTTATCCAGCATAATGGTCTTTACGCCCTCTTTTGCTTCCTCCAGCGTATTGCAGATCAGCACGCCTTTTCCAAGGGCAAGCCCGTCCGCCTTCAAAACGATCGGAAACTTCGCTTCTGTTTCCAGATAATGAATTGCCTCATCCGCATCGTCAAAATTTTCATAAGCCGCAGTAGGAATATGATACTTTTTCATCAGATCTTTGGAAAAAGCTTTGGATCCTTCCAGGATCGCTGCATTTTTCTTTGGTCCGAACGCCCGGATGCCAGCTGCTTCCAGTTCATCCACCAGACCGCCCACCAGCGGATCATCCATACCTACAATGACAAGGTCGATCTTCTTTTCTTTTGCAAATGCTGTGATCTTATCAAATTCCATAGGGCCGATGGGTTCGCATACCGCATACTCTGCAATTCCCGCATTTCCCGGCGTGCAGTAGATTTCATCCACTTTACTGCTCTTTGCCACGCAGTATGCAATGGCATGTTCTCTTCCTCCGCTTCCTACAATTAATACCTTCATTGGCTTCCTCCTACCTGCTGATCTTCACCTGATTTCCTTCCACTGTGATCCGGTTGTTTGCAATCAGATCAATGGCTTGGGGAAGGATCTTCCACTCTGCCTGCTCCATCACACGTCTCTGGAGCTTCTCCGGGGTATCATCTGCCTCCACTTCTACAGCCTTCTGCAAAATGATGGGCCCGGTATCTGTCCCCTCATCTACGAAATGCACCGTTGCTCCTGTCACTTTGACTCCTCTTGCAAGAGCCGCTTCATGCACCTTCAGTCCGTAAAAGCCGGTTCCGCAAAAAGAAGGAATCAATGAGGGATGGATATTGATGATCCGGTTCCGGTATCTCTCGATCATTTTTGCCGGGATCACCACAAGAAATCCCGCCAGTACGATCAGATCCGGCGTCAGGGCATCCACTGCCTCCAAAAACTTCTCGTTAAACTCTTCTCTTGTCTCATAATCCTTCGGAGAAATGCACTGTGCCGGTATACCGTGATCTTCCGCACGTTTCAGGGCATAGGCATTTTTGTTGTTGCTGATGACGCCGCACACGCCGGCATTCGTGATCCTGCCCGCATCTATCGCGTCCAGAACAGCCTGCAGATTGGTACCCCCTCCGGAAACAAGCACTGCAACTTTTAACATAAAGTAACTCCTTTTTCTCCCGCTTTGATCTGTCCGATCACATAAGGCGTATCTCCAGCCTGACGCATTGCTTCCATGGCTTTGTCCACATCCCCCGCGTCTACTGCTACTATCATTCCGATTCCCATATTAAAAGTATTGTACATCATCTTTTCTTCCACCTGGCCTTCTCTTGCCAGCATGCCGAAAACAGGCGGGACCGGATAGCTGTCCTTCTCAATAACGGCATGGGTGTGTTCGCTTAACATTCTCGGAACATTCTCATAGAATCCGCCGCCTGTAATGTGGCTGCATGCTTTGATCTTCACACCGGCATTCTTCACATTTTTCAGCGCTTTTACATAGATTCTTGTAGGCGCTAAGAGAGCTTCTCCAAGTGTAGTTCCCAGTTCTTCATAATAAGTCTCCAAAGACTCTTTCGTCATTTCAAACACCTTGCGCACAAGGGAAAATCCATTGCTGTGCACACCGGTAGATGCCATTCCGATGAGGACATCTCCTTCTTTCAGATCCTCTCCGGTGATCATATCTTTTTTATCGCAGACACCTACTGCAAATCCGGCCAGATCGTACTCATCCTCCGGCATAAGTCCCGGATGCTCCGCTGTCTCGCCGCCCACTAAAGCAGCCTCTGACTGAAGGCATCCTTCTGCCACGCCGCTCACAATACTTGCGATCTTCTCCGGGTAGTTCTTACCGCAGGCAATATAATCCAGGAAAAACAGCGGTTCTCCGCCTGCGCACGCAATATCATTGACACACATTGCAACAGCGTCAATACCGATAGTATCGTGTTTGTCCAGGATCATGGCAAGCTTTACTTTTGTTCCGCATCCGTCTGTTCCGGACAGTAAAACCGGTTCTTCCATGTCTTTGATCTTACTTAAAGAAAATGCCCCTGAAAATCCTCCCAGGCCGCCCAGAACTTCCGGACGCATTGTCTTTTTCACATGTTCTTTCATCAGTTCTACTGACTTGTAACCTGCTTCAATATCTACACCAGCATTTTTATAATCCATACCGTATCTCCTTTATTACATCTGCTTCATGTATTCTTTATAGCCAAGTTCATCCAGCTTCTTTGCCTTTGCCTGAACAGTTTCCTTCATTTCCTGAGTATAGGCTTTCAGTCTCTTAAGAAGCTCCGGATCGGAAGTTGCAAGGATTCTGGCTGCAAGGATAGCTGCGTTCATTCCTCCATCGATGGCAACTGTTGCAACCGGGATTCCCGGCGGCATCTGTACGATAGAGTAAAGTGCGTCCTGTCCATCCAGATTCTTTCCGGACATAGGCACGCCGATAACCGGCATTGGGAAAATTGCTGCGCACATTCCCGGAAGGTGTGCAGCCATTCCCGCGCCTGCGATAATGACTTTATAATCCTTTTCTTCCGCTGATTTTGCGTATTCAAAAAATACATCCGGTTCTCTGTGGGCAGAGATGATCGTCATTTCATACTCAATTCCCAGTTTTTCCAACATGTCAGCAGCCTTGCTCATGACCTTCATGTCAGAGTCGCTTCCCATTACAATTCCTACTTTTGGCATAGTTTTCATCCTTTCTCACTTATTTATAAGCTTTGCAGATAAATAATAGCTTATTTATTCATATTTTTCAATGGTTCATTTAAAATCTCTGTGCCCGGGAGGACAAATTTGCCCTGTTCCAAAATAACAATCTCCCTGCCGTCCCCGGTCACAACAGCAATTTTCTCCAGTTCTTCATAGGGGATGGTAATATCAGTATGGCAGTGAAAATATGCCTTGGACACATCCTCTTTTCTTTTTACAGACACGGAATTATCTCTTGCCACGATCTCTTTGCCGTTAGGGTTATAGACCTTAATATCCTCGCTCCAGCTGTAGCAGGTATCTCCCACCGCAAAATGAGGTCCCATCTTCTCCGCGATCAGAATCGGCAGCTTATCCTCGATTTTATATTTCTTTGCCGCTGCATAGGCAGTCGTGTTTGTTCCAATGGCAAACTCTCCCAGAGGAAGGGACGGATGTTTATGGAGAATATTATCACGGATATAATTTTTTCCCTCCTCCTCATTCTCAAAGTTGCCGCATCGGTAACCTGTGATCATTCCATCAGCAAAGGTAAATTCCAGATCCTGATACTGCAGTTCATTCAAGTATACTCTGCTGACATGAAGCGTTCCTTCTGTTCCTTCCAGTACAGGAGAGGTGAATACTTCTCCCACCGGAATATTTACATCAGCCACGCAGTTTTCAAAAATCGTTTCTTTTTCCGGATCCTTAAGCGGGAAAAGCTGCACCTTCATGTTCGTCCGGTTTCCGTTTCCCCCGATCACCCGGACGTATTCCCCCTGGTCGAGAGCGTCTATGATCGTCTGCTGTACTTTTGTATAAAGTTTCGCGTCCAGGGTATTGATCTTCACAACCTCGTCGAAGATCTCTTCATATTTCTCCCCGATCTCCGGAACAGGATATGCAATGATCGTAAAGCTTCTCTCCTCCCCTTTGATATACTGATTGGTCAGCTGGCCTGATCTGGAGTCAAATAAAAGCTGCTGCTCCTCCTGCTTCTCTGTCAGAGATATGGCTTCCTCTTTCGGCTCCGGGCTAAAAGGCTTTTCTCCGAAGGTTTCCATGACAGCCGGTCCCGCCAGACCTGCTGCCAGATCCTTATGCCTTTCATAGACCGTCTTTATCACTTCTAATTTCCGCTCTGTAAAACGTTTATTCAAAAACAGGCCCTGATCATTTCTGTGGTCGTAATCATACTGCTTATTAGGATTGCCTCCACAGTAACCTACTTTCGCCGTTCCCCGCTTTGTCAGCCCACTGACAGCAGCCCGGTAGATGATCGGCCTTAGTCCCATCTTTGCAAAATTTTCTATCGCCGCTTTTATCACACGTTCAAATCCCAGCACATAGCGGATATTCACTGTACTCTTCTTGGACAGGTCTTTTCCGGTATTGACAAAACCGATCCGGTAACCTTCCGTGTACACATCCGCCATTTTCTGAATCTTTTCTTCCGGGAGGGACATAAGATGCTTTGCTGTACGGATCTCATTTTCGCTGATATATTCTCCGAAATAGTAAAGATATCTGTAATCGGAAAGATCGCTGTTCTCTATGATATCTACCGCAAACCGTTCCGACGGATCGATCTGCTCAAGAATCCGGTCCGCCACAAACACATCGCAGTAGTCGCTGGCATACCAGTAAATAATTTTCTTCAGCTCGCCTTCATCCGGAGATCCCTCATCCTCAAAGCAGTTATAAATCTCCACAAAAAGCTCATACAGAATATCCAGATATTCTGTGTGCTGCTCAAACACCCAGACGATTCCCCCTCGAAGTTCCGTATAGAGGAAACTTAATATCTGTCCGTACTCCTCTCCCAGCTTCTCTTGTGCATAAGCCGGATTCGCATAGCTTGTCTCATAATGTTCCGGCAGAATATCCTCATACAGCTTTTGATTCCACTGCTCCAGATCTTCCAGGGACAGTTTCCTGTATGCTCCGGAATCTATATTTTCTTTTAACCGATCCAATAAAAGAATAAATTCCGCAGTCTTCCGAAAATACGGGCGAAACTTTTCCGCCGCCGTATTTTCACCCGGAATCTGCGAAATTCTCTCCATCACAAGTTGATATCGCTCTTCAATCATCTAAAAAAGCCCCCTTACAAAAATTCCAGCCATACCCAGAAGAAAGACTCCATTCAGTGCAATCCCCACTTTACAGGTAATATAATTTTTTTCCCGTTCTTTCAGTCCCTGTATTCCGGCCTTTAATCCAGATACCGCAAGGACGACCACAAGGATTCCGCAAAGCCCTATCAGGATGCCTACATCTCCTCTGGTTATGTAAGAAACTGAAAAGATCAAAACAAGAATAAAGAGGGCGCATACAGCTAAAAAACAGGACTTTATTCCCCGGCGGGAATGTTTCAGCTGCGCCTGCCCGTATTTCCGGCTTCTCCTTTTCATTTTTTCTTTTTCTATCTTTCTTTTTTTTCGCTCTTCCGCCCTGTCATCCGCGGCTTCTTTCAGACTTCTTAGAAACATGCCTTCTCCTTATCGCTGCGCAGACAACAAATACAAGGTACCCTGCTGCGCCTCCTACTGTATTTAAAAGCAGATCATCCACATCAAAACTTCCTACCATAGTAAGAAGCTGGAATGTCTCCACGCATAAACTCAAACTGAAACTGTAAAAAACTGCCGAGAAAAAATTTCTGTATGTACTGGCCATAGGCAGAAAAAAGCCAAACGGAACAAAAATCAGGACATTTCCCAGCAGATTAGATGCAACTGCATAAAATCCCAGCTGTTCCCGATATTGCCAGAATCTTTTTATTTCCTTAAAAAGGACGAGGTTGTAACTGTACTGTGTCCTTACCCCCGTCCTTCCATAGAGATCTGAAAACAGAAGAAAATATACAATAAATGCAATATACAGAATAAATAGGATTTTTCCAAATATACGCAGCCGCCTGTTTTTTTTATGACTCAATCCTTCACCTTCTGACACTTTTTAAAAAATCAATCCATTCTTTTCCTTCAGAAGGCGAGCGCCGCTTACGATGGAAATTACGCCGGCTGCAACACCGACAACGATCATGATCACGCCTATAACAATACTTCCAGCCCCGGCGCTTCCCATTGCTTTGTATGCCTTTTCACTCATAAAAATCCCTCCTGTTTATTTTACTCCGTAGGTTTCATAGTATGCATCGATCGCCGCTTTTAACGCATCGTCAATAATAACTTCTCCGTTGCACTCCTGATTATACAGGCATTCTACCACCTCGTCCATGGTAACGATCGCTGCCGTGTCAAATCCGTACAGATCCTTAATCTCTTCGAGAGCGCGCTTTTTGCCGCCTTTCCCTACTTCCATACGGTCCAGAGACACCATAAGACCCACAATAGTCACATCTGCCGCTCCTCTGACTTTCGGTACTGTCTCCTCCATGGATTTACCGGATGTTGTCACATCCTCGATCATAATGACTCTGTCGCCGTCTTTCAAACTGCTGCCAAGGAAGCTTCCCTTGTCAGCGCCGTGATCCTTCTCTTCCTTACGGTCGGAGCAGTAACGCACTTCTTTTCCATACAGTTCACTGTATGCGATCGCTGTCACAACTCCCAACGGGATTCCCTTGTAAGCAGGTCCGAACAGTACGTCGAAATCATCACCATACCTGTCATGGATCGCTTTCGCATAATATTCACCAAGCTTCTTTAACTGTGAACCGGTTACATAGGCGCCTGCATTCATAAAAAACGGGGACTTCCTTCCGCTCTTCAATGTGAAATCTCCGAATTTGAGCACCTGACTTTCTACCATAAACTGTATAAATTCCTGTTTGTAGCTTTCCATCTTTCTTAAAACCTCCGCATTTATAGGGTTCAAATTCTTTACAATTTTACCATACCCTATAAATATTTTCAATTCAGGAAGTGACACAATACCAATTTTATAAATCCTTTTATTTTGAAAACAGTAAAAAGGAGGCTGCCATATCTTCCAACAGTCTCCGGTAAAGTTTCTTAATATATTTTATTTCTTCCTAAGTTTTTAAGCTGTGAAAATACGTTTTCATGCTCTACCTGCCTTAAATGTTCCCGGCAGGATCCGTCTTTGTTCAGCTCGTATTTTCTCGTCATGAATACATTCAGTACCTGGAAAATCATAACCTTATGCATTATCATTCTCATTTTGTCAATTCTAACTATTTCACAAATTCTTTCTCATCTTTTTATGCATTTTTTTGTTTTTCTCGCGCCTTGCATTGGATATAATATACGACTATTTTCTGATCCATTTTTTCAGCCTTGATTCACTCCTGCACCACTCCTCTTTCTTTTGGTTCCAGTACCGTTCCATTTGTTTGTCATCCAGTCCTTCTACAAACTGCTTCTTAAAAATCAGAAACTCTTCAAGATCCATCAGGATATGATACAACACTGCCCTTCCCTCAAATTCCTCCCGAGTCACGGGAAGCGGTTCCTTCTTCATCTCACTGAAGATTCTTTCCAGTCTGCTAATTTGCTCGTCCGGAAAATTAACCTCTACCACGAAAGGAGTCAGATAAAGAATATATTCCGCAATGATCATGGCCTGCCGGGGAATTTCCCGAATCTTCTTAATCTCATAATGAAGGTTGTGAAGGATACCCACCTGTTTCATACGCATCTCAAAGTAATCTATATAATATCCCGGATAGGAGTGAAAAGTATTGTCCTGATACTCACACGCATCCCGGATAAACATATCCAGATCACACTCCAGCAACCTGATTTCCTCCCATACATTTACCTGTATATCCTTTCCAGCGAGATATGCTGCCAAGCTCCCGAGGATTTTCTGCAGACGGTTCTCCGTGTCCCGCATACTGTTGATCAACCCGTTTTTCTGATTTTTATAGTCATAGAACAGGTTGAGGATAAAAGCGATGGCGATACCAATTACAACAAGTAGAAACTCATTTATAACAAAGTAATATCCGAAATCTTTTGTCATAAGAAAATGAGTTCCTATTACCGAATTTACAGACATGGTGGCTTGCCATCCCAGCGCATGACAGACTGTCATGACTACAAACATAAAGATGCCGTAGGCGATCCACTCACTTTTCATCTGCCCGATTGTAAGCTCTGCCAACAAAACAGTGAAAAAGAAAGAAAGCAGTCTGTACACAGATAGTTTTACTGTTTCCCATTTTGTCGTCACAAGAGTAAGCAGCGCAATACCTCCCGCCGATGCAGCATACTCAAGTCCCATCCGCTCTGCAATATAGATGGCTGCGCTGCTCCCCACCGCTATCTTCACTGCCCGGAGCAATATTTTTTTCCACTCCTTTTTTCTGTCCACATCATTCTTCCTTTCCTTATAATTATCCGATCTGTTTGATAAATTAAATATCTCTTTCCTTTTACAGCTCAAAAGACAGAAAAGCCATACAAAGATCATAGCAGAAACTCTTTGTATGGCTCATTGGCAAAAATTTAGGTTTGGCTTTCAGCTGTCTGCTGTTTGCTGATCTGCTTCACAGGGTCTAAAACTTCTCTATCCCCGCGTTATTTGATAAAGCTTACATGTTTACAGATTTCTTCAACGGCTTTATCCTTTTTCTCGTTGAAGATAACCTTGTTCTCCTCGAACAGGTTTCCCCCGTGGGTGTCAATGGACACGATCAACGGCCCGAATTCTTGCACTCTGCAGGTCCACAGCGTCTCCGGCATACCAAGATCCTTCCAGTTGGCATCCTCGATCTCTTCTACTGTCGCCGCTGCGACTACTGCGCATCCCGCTGGGAATACACAGTGCAGCGCTTTGAATTCCTTGCAGCCCTTCATGGTTCCTTCTTTCATTCCTCCTTTCCCGACAATCAGTTTCACGCCTGTTTCGCGGATGAACTCATACTCAAATTTTTCCATTCGCATACTGGTCGTAGGTCCTACAGATACCATCTCATACTTGTCTTCCTCCCCTTTTACCGGGCGGACGATAGGCCCCGCATGGAAGATAGCGCCGCCCTCCAGATTCACAGGCAGTTTTCTTCCTCCTTCGATCAGACGTCTATGGGCTACATCACGGCATGTGGTAATATGTCCGTTCAGATAAATGATATCTCCGATATGGATATCCTCTAAATCCTCTGCTTTGATAGGTGTTGTAAGTATTTTCTTTGCCATTATAATTCTACCTCCTTATGAGAAGTGATCGTATAATTCAGGTCCTTATCAAACTCAATATGTCCTCTTCTGTGTGACCAGCATCCTACATTAACAGCTACACCGATAGTGGAAGGATGTCTCGCCGTATTCTCGATATGTACACCCATGACGGAATAGTTTCCGGACATTCCCTGAGGACCCAGGCCAATTGCATTGATCCCGTCCTCCAGCAGCTTCTCCATCTCAGCGGCGCGGGCGTTGGGATTATGCGTTCCCAGAGGACGCATGAGCGCCTTCTTGGAAAGGAGAGCGGCAGTCTCAACAGATGTGGCCACTCCCACGCCTACAAGCAAAGGCGGACATGCATTCAGTCCATAGCTTGTCATGACATCCATCACAAATTTTGTCACTCCCTCATAACCTTCCCCGGGCATCAGTACCATGGCTTTTCCCGGAAGAGTACATCCGCCGCCAGCCATGTAAGTGTCGATAACACACTGATCATTGTCCGGCACAATCTCCCAGAATACAGTGGGCGTTCCTTTGCCCACGTTTTTCCCGGTATTATATTCATCAAATGTCTCTACACTGTTGTGGCGGAGCGGCGCATCAATAGTCGCCTGGATCACCGCTTCTTTCAGGAGAGCTTCTACTTCCCCGATCAGCGGAAAGTTTACGCCGCATTTTACGAAGAACTGCAGCACTCCGGTATCCTGGCAGCTGGGACGGTCCAGTGTCTTCGCCAGCTCCTGGTTCTTAAACATGGCGTCATAAATGGTCTTCGCCAGTTCACCTGTCTCCTTTTCCCTCAGCTCTGCCAGCTTGGTACGAACGTCATCGGGAAGGACTTTCCCTGTATAGGCGACGAATTTTGCCATAACGTCCGTCATTTTCTTTACTGACTGCTCCTTACTCATTTTTAACTTCCTCCTTTTCATTTCTTCTCATTTTCTAAGACTCGGCACTTATGCCGCTTTCATACATCTTCCGTTCATGTTATCCCGAAGCCCTCTTCACCCTTTTTTATGTACTCTACATTTTACGGATAGAATGGGAAAAAGACAGGCAGAAGAATAAGGCTTACTACTGTGGAGACCAGAATCAACGGCAACCCCGCTTTTACATAGTCTGTAAACTTATATCCCCCGGGAGCCAGTACCATGGTGTTAGCCGGCATTCCAATGGGGGTAGCATATGCGCAGGAGCCTCCAATGACCGTTGCCATCACTACCGCACTGGGGTCGGCTCCCATTCCCTGAGCGATCGAGATACTGATAGGCACCAGGAGCGCTGTTGTAGCTGTATTGGACATGAAATTGGTCATCACGCAGGCAAGGACAAATACCACGACCAGCAATAGAAACGGAGAGGCGTTATCTCCGATCATACCAATAACTACCTCCGCTATCTTCTCTCCTGCTCCGGTGACCTCAAGTGCCTTTGCCAGCGACAGAGTCCCTCCGAACAGGAAGATGGTCTGCATATCGATTGACCTGATGGCCTGTTTCTCGGAGATAACCCCGGTCAGGATCAGCAGGATCGCTCCGATACCTCCTGAAATAGCCAGGTTGATCCCGATGACATCTTCGAAGATCATAGCCAGGATGGTGAGCACCAGGATGACCAGTGCCAGATACTGCTTCCAGGCCGGTACATTGCTGTAATCCACTTCCTCGTCAAATGTAGTCTCTGTCTTCACGCTGGGCTTATCCGGCAAAAGCTTATACCCGATAGTAGCAAAGAACAGGATACCCGCGACCAGCATGGGGAGGCCGATCTTGCCGTAATCAAAGAACGCGAAGTTCAGTCCTATGTCCTGCAGCGCCGCCTGTGCAATCAGATTGCCTGGCGCTCCGATGAGGGAAATATTGCCACCCATGGCCGCCGCAAATACGAGCGGCATCAGCAGCTTCGACCGGGAATAGCCGGACTTTGCGGCGATTCCGATCACTACCGGTATCAACACGGCTGCGGTCCCTGTGTTTGACAGGAATCCGGACATCGCACCTACCACGACCATGATCGTAACGATCAGCTGTCTCTCAGTCTTGGCAAACTTCGTTACGATACCTCCCAGTTTGTTTGCCATACCTGTCTCAAAGAGCGCTCCTCCTACAATAAACATCGCCACGAACAGGATCACGTTTGTATCGATAAACCCCTCAAATGCCTCCTCGATGGAGAGCACGCCCGTTACCACCAGCGCAATACAGACGATCATGGAAGTAAGTGCAAGCGGTATCTTCTCCAGCACGAACATGACGATCGCAAACGCCAGCAGAATCAGTGTGATTATCATTGGATCCATCTCTCATTCCTCCTTATCGTTGATATTTGATAATGTATCCATTTCTTGACTAAACAATAATATGAAACAGCCCTCACGTCAACACTTTTTTCACTTTTCGTGCTTTTCCATGAAAACAGAGTTGTTTTTTTGTGCAAAACAGACAGAGCAGAACAATGACTGCAGCCACTGCCCTGCTCTGTATCATTTTCTGTTTCCTTCTTTTTTGTACTATACGGAAAATCTCGTCAGGATATTCTCCATGCTACGGATAATATGATCGTACATCCTGCTCCGCGCCTTCTGCTCATCATTAGCCTTAATGGCCTCCAGGATCCGGCGGTGCTCGTACATGGATATCTTGGCATAATCCTCCTCTGTCACCTTATGTCCCATGGAAAGCCCGTTCCAAAGCGATGAGAGAAAGGACTTCATCTTCTCGTTGTCCGCCGCAGTCCAGATTGCCATATGAAATGCCTGGTTCCCGTCACTGTATGTGCCGAAATCATTCTCATCCAGTGCCTTCTCCGTGGTCTCATAGGCGTATACGATATCAGAAATATCTGTTCCCGGCCTGCTGGCCCGTGCCGCCGCCTCGCTCTCCAAGAGTGCCCTGGTCTCGTAGTGATCCCGGATCGTCTTCTCGTTCACTCCCAAGACGATGGCCCCTTTGTTGGGTCTGAGGCGTATCAGGCCGTCGGATGCCAGAATCTGGAACGCCTCGCGGACCGGTGTACTAGATACCCCCAGAGCCTGTGCCGTTCCCTCCAGGGTCAGCTCCTCTCCCTCCTTCATCTCCCTCTTCAGAATTGCCTCCCGGAGCGCGGAAGCCACCTGTTCTCTGGCCGGGAGCAACTGGATCTTCTTCATGTTTCTCATTGCCGCCTCCACCTTTCTGTGAATCTGTCTGCATAGTACATATAATATTCCTTCAGCGCTGCGCCTGCTGCCCCGGCATCCCTCTTTTCCACCGCCTCTGCTGCCTCCTGGAGCATATGCAGCACCTGCCCCTTTTCCGTCAGATTACTTATCGCATAGGACACATACCCGTCCATGACTTTGTTCTGCAGTTGTTCCAGATAGGGATTATCTGCCATATGGATCAGACATTCGTGAAATTCCATTTCATATTGGATCTTATGATCCGGGTCAGATACTTCTTCCATAAACTGCAGGATCTTTCTTAGTTCTCTGCCTATACCGGACAGATCCGAGGTCACATTCTCCCCGTCCTTTCTCTGTTTTTCCAGTATCAACGCCACGAGCTCTGCCTCTATGGTTCCTGCGATCCAAAATACAGCATGGATCTGCTGACTGTCAAGAACCACTGCCTGAATATGCCGATTCGGCATCCTTCTGGCGAATCCATCCTGCACCAACGTTTGCAGAGCTTCCCGCACAGGCATCCGGGATACTCCCAGCATCTCTGCCAGCGCCTCCTGCGCCAGTTCCTCACCTGGCTTCATATGCCCGCTTAATATTTCATCCCGAATGGACTGCGCAATCCGGTCCTTTGTCTGCATATTTCTTAATGTTTTCATACCCTTCCCCTTGTCTACTTGTTTCTGCCCCTCCGCATCAGATATCTAATATTGTATCCAATACACCGTGACATATTAGGGGCAAACGGTATTAACCGACAGCCCCATCGCCTTTTTCATAAACTTATTCCACGATTCCGACCATCTCTTCTACTGTCGCAAATCCATATCGTTCCATATATTTTTCAATTCCATCGATCACTTCCATGGTAACAGCCGGATTATGGAAGTTTGCCGTTCCTACCGACACCGCCGATGCGCCTGCCAAAATAAATTCGATGGCGTCCTCTGCGCTCTGAATACCTCCCATTCCGATCACCGGGATCTTCACTGCATGAGATGCCTGATAAACCATGCGCACAGCAACAGGATGTACCGCCGGACCGGACATGCCTCCTGTCTTGTTAGCCAGAGCAAAGGCCCTCTTATGAATATCAATCTTCATTCCCGTCAGAGTGTTAATAAGAGAAATCGCATCTGCCCCTCCTGCCTCTGCCGCTTTTGCAATCTCTGTAATATCGGTCACATTGGGAGTCAGCTTCATAATAATGGGCTGTTTTGCCAATTTCTTAATCTGACCTGTCAGTTCCTCCACATGGCGGGCATCCTGTCCGAACGCCAGAAATCCGGCATTAACGTTGGGACAGGAAATATTAATTTCCAGCATATCTGCCGGCTCATCGGCAAGACGCTCTACAACAGCCAGATATTCTTCGGGTGCGTGGCCGCACACATTGACAATGATCTTTGTATCATACTGTTTGAGATACGGAATATCTCTTTTGCAGAACAGTTCAATCCCCGGATTCTGCAGACCAATGGCATTTAACATGCCTCCATATACTTCCGCCACCCTTGGCGTAGGATTTCCTGTCCACGGCACGTTGGCAACGCCTTTGGTCGTCACTGCTCCCAACTTATTTAAATCTACAAAATCAGCAAATTCTTCCCCGGATCCAAACGTTCCGGAGGCCACAGTAACCGGATTTTTCCATTCCACTCCTGCAATGGTTACTCTTGTATCAGCCATTATAACTCCACCTCCGTCGACAAGAATACCGGCCCGTCTTTGCAGACCCTTTTGTTATTGACGTTGCTGTGGGCATCCTTTTCTTTGGTTCGGCACACACAGCCAAGGCAGGCGCCGATACCGCAGGCCATTCTCTCTTCCAGAGAGATATAACACTCAATACCCTTTTCTTCCGCATAGTTTTTAATGGCTCTCAGCATAGGTGTGGGGCCGCAGGCATAGATCACATCTGCTTCCAGTGCCTTTTCCTCCACTACATTCATCACGTTTCCCCTGGTTCCCACGCTTCCGTCTTCTGTAGAAATATAGACTTCGCCGCATGCTTCAAACTCTTCCTTCAGGAAAGTCTGCCTGTCTCTGTAACCTACAATGATCTGCTTCTTTTCACAGCTCAGCTGCTTTGCCAGCTCCAGGATCGGCGGAACTCCGATTCCTCCGCCCATAAGAAATACTCTTTTCCCTTTTGCTCTCTCAAGGGGAAACCCATTGCCAAGGGGACCGATAATGGACAGCTGTTCTCCTGCCTGCATCCGTGAGAACTGTTCTGTCCCGGTATGCTCTCCGGTCACGCGGTATACCACCCGCAGAGCGGATTTTTCTTTATCAATCTCACAGATACTGATGGGACGGGGAAGCAGCTTCGTCCCGTCACTTGTATACATGGAAATAAACTGTCCCGGCCTTGCGCTTTTTGCCGCCTCTGTACGGATCCACATGCTGAAGATCCCATCTGCCAAAGAAGCCTGCGATATCACCTGAACCTGTTCTTTTTTCTTTGTCATTTTCTCTTTTCTCCTGCTTTTTATCAGCTTTGATTTTTGATTGTCAGCACAATAACGCCTTTCGGTTCCTAACGGTTCTCCAGCGCGCCCCTGATGTCGGCGATCATATCTTCTACTGCCGCCCTGGATGCGTCTCCAAACGCTTCCGGACCAAAGGAAGCATATTTTTCCTGCTTATAAGCTGCTATGATCCCTCTGGAGGAATTGACGATTGCGCCAAGTCCATCCTCGTTGAAGAAATGTACAAGATCTTTCCCCTGGCCTCCCTGAGCACCATATCCCGGAACAAGAATGTAGGCCTTCGGCATGATCTTACGAAGGACTTTTCCCATCTCCGGGTAAGTTGCACCTACAACAGCGCCGACATAGCTGTAAGAACATCCCATGCATTCCTGTCCCCACTCATTTACCTTTTCGCCTACCAGTTCATACAGCGGACGTCCGTCGATAAGACGGTCCTGGAACTCGCCGCTGGAAGGATTGGAGGTCTTCACCAGGATAAAGAGCCCCTTCTGCTCTTTCTTACATACATCGATAAAAGGCTTTACTCCATCAGAGCCAAGATAAGGATTGACCGTTACGAAATCCTCGTCAAAGGGCGCATAAGTCTTGCTGCCCACCTCAACTTTTCCGATATGCCCTGTTGCATAAGCTGCGGAAGTGGAGCCGATATCTCCCCGCTTAATATCTCCAATAACTACCAGACCTTTTTCTTTGCAGTAATCTACTGTCTTTTTAAAAGCCATCAGTCCCGGAATACCGAACTGTTCATACATGGCAATCTGAGGCTTTACAGCCGGAATAAGATCCCATGTCTTGTCCACGATCTCTTTGTTAAACTGCCAGATCGCCTCTGCGGCGCCTTCCAGCGTCTCCCCAAATTCCGCGAAAGCTTTTGTTTTCACCTGTTCCGGAATATATCCAAGCATGGGATCCAAGCCTACTACAATAGGTGCTCCTGTTTCTTTTATTTTTCTTACCAATTCATTAATCAATGATTTTTCCTCCTTCGTATACGATTCTTCCACCGGCAATGGTACAAACAACCTCGCCTTTTACCTTGCGCCCGTGAAACGGCGTATTCTTTCCTTTTGACAAAAATGTATTTTTATCGATCGTATATTCTTTTTCCGGATCAAAGATCACGACATCCGCAATCTTTCCTTCTGACACGGAGCCCCGGTCATGAAGCCCCAGTATCTTCGCCGGATTCCAGCTCATTTTTTCCGCCATCTGCATAGGGGTAATAATTCCTGTTTCTACAAGTTCTGTGTACGTAAGAGCCGCTGAAGTTTCAAGTCCTACAATACCAAATGCAGCCAGCTTCATGGAACGGTTTTTTTCCGCCTCCGCATGGGGAGCGTGATCCGTTGCGATCACATCCACCGTACCATTCCTTAATCCTTCTTTGATAGCTTCCACATCTTCTTTGCTGCGAAGAGGAGGATTCATCTTATAGTTTCCGTCATCTTTCGTAATATCATCTGTTGACAAAATAAAATGATGCGGGCATACCTCTCCTGTAACATCCAGCCCTTCCTCTTTTGCAAGCCCCAGCATTTTAATACTGTCCTTGGTAGAACAATGGCAGAGATGAAGGCGCACGCCTGTCTCCTTAGCCAGCAGGATATCCCTTGCCACGATCACATCCTCCACAGCGTTGGTGATGCCTTTCAGCCCCAGTTTCTCCGCCTTTTTATCGGCATTCATCACGCCGCCTTCCACCATGGTGATATCCTCACAGTGTGCAAAGACAGCAAGACCTTCCTCTTTTGCCAGGTTCATCCCTTTTCGGTACAGGGATGCATTCATAACAGACTTTCCGTCTTCGCTGATGGCGTGGCACCCGTTTTTCGCCATTCCCCGGATATCTGCCAGTTCTTTTCCCTCCTGACCGACTGTGACAGCGCCAAGCTGGATCACATTGGTGAGAGATTCCCTCTTGGCGCGCTCCATCACTTCTTTTACCTTCACGCCGTTATCGATCACCGGTTTTGTGTTGGGCATAGCACACACAGTAGTCACGCCGCCTTTTACCGCCGCCCGGCCTCCTGTCGTCAGTGTCTCTTTATACTCCAGCCCCGGATCTCTTAAATGTACATGCAGATCGATAAAACCAGGCATGACGTAGCACCCTTTTGCATCAATGATCCGCTCTGCTTCTGTCTCTATCCCGCTGTCTACTCTGGTAATTCTGTCGCCATCGATCAACACATCACAGATTTCATCCCTCTTTGTTTCCGGATCCAGGACACGCCCCTCTTTGATTAAGATTGTCATAGATTTCCTATCCTTTCTAAAAAACTACATACTTATGATTAGTTTAACATATGCCCGGTGGAAATGGAATGACTAAATATTTTTCACTGTCTCTATCGCCTTTTCAAGTTGATTGTCTCTGTCGGGATTATTCTCATCGTACACATATTCAATCTCAACATCCGGTGCAATCCCTGTTCCGTTTATATTTCGTCCTTTAGGAGTAAAATATTCCGCAATCGTCAGTTTCACGCTTGTTCCGTCCTGCAGGTCGAAAATCTGCTGGACCAGGCCTTTTCCATAAGACTGTGTTCCTACGATCTCCCCTGTGCCGTAATCCTGAATAGCCCCTCCGAATATTTCCGAAGCGCTGGCGCTGTTTCCATTCATCAGGACAACAAGCGGCTTTTCAAAGACATGCTCTGCATCAGAAGTATATTCCTCTTTCTCTCCATTCTTATCCTCTGTATAGACGATCAGTCCTTCCGGCAGCATCAGATCCAGAATCTGACATACAGTCTTCAGATTCCCTCCCGGATTATTTCTAAGATCTACGATCAGTCTCTCCATACCCTGCTCTTCCAGCGAATCCATCGCCTCTTTATACTGATCGTAAGTAACAGAAGCAAATTCTGTGATGCGGATATAACCGATCCCCTCTTCTGCCATCTTACTTTCAACCGTCTGCTCTACTATGGTGTCTCTTTTAACAGCGAACTCTTTCTCTTCCCTGTTATCCCCTCGCAGCATAGTCAGCTGAACAGTTGTACCAATCTCTCCTTTGATTTTTTTCACAACCGCATTGATATCCTGCCCGGTGATATCTTCCCCCTCTATTTTGTAAAAGATATCGCCTTCTTTTATACCTGCATTATCAGCCGGGGAATCTTCGTATACCTGCATAACCCGGATCGTCTGTGTCTCCTTATCCTGAGTAACTACCACCCCGATCCCGCCAAATTCCCCTGTTGTCATTTCTGTCATTTTTGCTGTCTCGTCTTGATCATAATAAGCAGAATAAGGATCTTCCAGTCCTTCTATATAGCCCTTATAAATGCCTGTTTCCAGCTTCTCCTCATCTACCTCTCCCGTATAATACTCATCGATCAGAGCATTCAAAAGCTCCATTTTATCACTGTCTGCTTCCGCTGCATTCCCAGCTTTCCCGAGGCTGCAGGAAACCGCACTTATTCCTAATAATACAACGAGGGCGCCAAAAAGCGCCCCCTTAAAAAAACTTTTTTTATGTTTCATACAACAAAAACCAACCTTTTATGTTCCTGTCTACAAATAAAGTCTCGGATCAACCGGCGTACGGTTTACCCACACCTCAAAATGAAGATGCGGTCCGGTAGACGCTCCTGTCGAGCCTACCAACGCAATGTTCTGTCCTGTACTTACAGACTGACCGGAACTTACCAGAATACGGCTGCAGTGCTGATACAATGTAGCAAGATCGCCGTGATTGATGATCACGTAATTACCTCTTGCACCGTTATATCCCACTTCGATTACCGATCCAGATGCCGCCGCGTAAATCGGACTTCCCGTACTTGCCGCATAGTCGCGTCCCTTATGGTTCGTACTTCCGATACCTCCCGGTGACGCCCTGCCTCCAAACTCACTGCTGATATATGCGGATGGACACGGATTCTGAAGTCTGCCGCTGCCACCTCCGGTGTAAGGCGGTGTAGGAGTAACGGTTGTACCGCCGCCACCGCTTGTTCCTCCAGAGCTGCCGGACGCCGCTGCCTGTGCTTCCTGCTGCATCCTTGCCTGACGTTCCGCTTCTGCTTTCAACGAAGCGATCTTTTCATTTACTTCGCCAAGCTCACTGCTTAAGCTGCTGATCTCTTCGCTCTTGCTTTCGATCAGACTTTCCATCTCCGTCTGTTGTTCCTGAAGACTGGTCTGCATTTCTTCCAGTTTCTTGTTTTCTTCTTCCAGGTCTTTCTTCTGATCCTCTACCTCTGTAACAATATCCTGAAATTCCACCAGCATATTTCTATCATATTCAGAAATCTGTGCAATATACTCTGCATTACTTAAAAATTCCGCAATACTCTTTGATTCCAGCAGTGTTTCCAGAAATTGACCGTTTCCGTTCTCATACATGTACTGGATCCGGAGTTTCATGCTGTTATACTGGTTATTCTCATCAATCTGAGCAGCGATGAGTTCATCTGTCTTTGCAGCGATCTCTTCCTGTTTTTTCTCAATGTCTGATTTGGTCTTATCCATATCATCCACGATCTTTTCCAGCTGTGCAGCAAGATTATCCTTCTCTGCCTGCGCCGCTGCCTTCTTATCCTGCAGCTCACTGGCCTGATTCTGTGCATCCTGGAGATCATCTGCCTTTACCTGCACTGCACTTCCGAATGTAAGCGCCCCAACTAACAGCACACTGACTAATCTCTTTTTTTGCATTTCTTCTCTCCCTTTACTTTTAACCCCTTGTTTCTACTCCCTTACGGGTTTTTTCCTGCTATTTTTTATCATAGCACATTTTTTTTGGTTTTTCCAGTATAACAGGAAATTTTCCCTTCTATATCCTTACTTTCATTGCTTATACTTTCAAATGCTTACGGATTGTAAAGAAGCTTCCCAGGAAACCGATTCCAACACCGAGAGCCAATCCCACCGGAAGAAGAGTACGGTATACTTCTGTTACCGGAAGGAAATCCAGAATATTATTTAATAAATTAAATCTCTGAAGGATGTATGAAACTGCCTTGTCATACATAAAATATAACATTACCAAAGGTATCAACGCCCCAATGATACCGATAACAAGACCCTCTATAACAAACGGCGCCCGGACAAATCCGTCCTTCGCTCCAATATATTTCATGATTGCGATCTCCTCCCGCCGCACGGTAATACCCATGGTTACCGTATTGTTGATCAGGAAGATCGACACTGCAAGCAGAATAGCAATGATCGCAATGGAAACATAGGTAATGAGTCTGTTAACGCTGCCCAGCGTATCCGCCACTACGTCCGATTTATTTACCTTACGTACCCCATCCAGACCTTCCGCAAAAGCTACTACGTCGTCCTGTTTGGTAACATCTTCCATATACACGGAGTAATTGTTGGAATTTGCCAGCGGATTATCATCCTTAAATCCTTCTGCAAGTGAGGAATCTTCTCCGAAATACTCGCTCTGGAAAGATTCCCATGCCTGATCTGCGGACACATATTCCACATCATGGACCCCTTCACAGCCTGCCAGCTGCTCTCCAATCTCGTCTATCTGGTCTTCTGTGATATCCTCTTCAAAAAATACTGTAATGGCCACACCCTCTTCGGCCTTCTGCACAATATAATTAAAATTCATTACGATCGCAAAAAACAGACCGAACACAAAGATACACGCTGCCATTGTAGCAATGGACGCAATGGAAAACATCTTATTTCGGCCAATATTTTTAAATCCCTGTTTCGTCGAATATCCGACTGTACTAATTCTCATTTTTATACCCACCTTTTTGCTCGTCGCTGACAATGACACCCTTTTTCATTGTAACGACACGTTTCTTCATCTCGTTTACAATTTCCTGATTATGCGTAACTACCAAAACGGTCGTACCCCTGTCATTCGCTTCTTCCAGAAGCTTCATGATCTCCCATGAATTAGTCGGGTCCAGGTTTCCTGTCGGCTCGTCCGCCAGAAGAATAGCCGGCTCATTGACAATAGCTCTCGCAATGGCCACTCTCTGCTGCTCTCCTCCGGACAGCTCCTTTGGATAGGATTTATACTTCTGTGCAAGACCAACCAGAGACAGCGCAGCAGGAACCTTTTTCTTGATGATCCTGGTAGGTGTCTCTACAACACGCTGAGCAAAAGCGATATTTTCATATATATTCCGGTCCTTTAAAAGACGGAAATCCTGAAACACAACCCCAAGCCCTCTGCGGTACATGGGAATCTGTCTGTGTTTCAGCCTTTCCAGGTTCTGACCGTTTACAACGATCGTACCGGAAGTCGGCTCCAGTTCCTTCATGATCAAACGGATCAGCGTCGATTTTCCGGAACCGCTGTCGCCTACGATAAAGACAAATTCACCCTGATCGACTTTCAGGTTTACGCCGTTCAGAGCAGCAACCCCTTTTGAGTATTCTTTCGTTACCTCATTTAATTCAATCATACTTTCCTCCTAATTATCAATACTCCAATGACTCCATGTATTTCATATACTTGACTACCATCAGTGCAATCTTAAATGTGATGGCATCCTCAAACACACGAAGATCAAGCCCCGTACTTTTCTGGAGTTTATCCAGACGGTAAACGAGTGTATTACGATGGATGTAAAGCTGTCTTGATGTCTCTGACACATTCAGACTGTTCTCAAAGAACTTATTGATCGTCGTCAGTGTTTCCTCATCAAATTCGTCCGGGGATTTCCCCTCAAAAATCTCGCGGATAAACATTTTACACAACGGAATTGGGAGCTGATAGATCAGACGTCCGATTCCCAGAGTGCTATAAGCAATCACTTTTCTGTCGTCAAAAAAGATTTTTCCCACATCCAGAGCGAGCTTAGCCTCTTTATAGGATTTCGAAACTTCTTTAATATCTCCTACTATGGTGCCGTATGCGATCCGTATATCCTCTTCTCCCTCTCCCTGAAGAAGCTCCAATATGGATTCCGCCATTTTT
Source organism: Claveliimonas bilis (assembly GCF_030296775.1). NCBI lineage: Bacteria > Bacillati > Bacillota > Clostridia > Lachnospirales > Lachnospiraceae > Claveliimonas > Claveliimonas bilis. The sequence goes on from NZ_AP027742.1 coordinate 2,724,879, forward strand.
TCCAGCTCCGCGTGCCCATCGGAAGAACTCAGTTCTTTTACAATAATAATATCCTTTTCATCAACTGCCGTGACAAAATCTTTGGACTTATTTCCCAGCAGACTGCGGACATGATCCACCATACTGCTGTCTTTTTCATGGGCAGTCTCCACTATAAAGATAACACGTCTTACTTCAGTGTCAATATGTAATTTCTTTGCACGATTGTAAATATCTACCAGAAGCAGATTGTCAAGCAGCAGGTTCTTGATAAAATTGTCTTTGTCGAACCGCTCCTTGTATGCGATCAGAAGATTCTGTATCTGGAATGCCGCAATCTTTCCAACCATATACACATCATCGCTGCCGCCGTTAGCCAAAAGGATATATTCCAGCTGATGTTCATCAAAAATTTTGAAAAACTGATATCCCTGTATAACCTGGCTGTCTGCCGGTGAATCTACAAAAGACAGCACAGACGCCTCATAATTCTCCTGTTCGGCAAATGTGCTTGCAAGAGATTTGCCATCCGTGTCCATCACGCAAAGATCAATCCGGGTAATTCCCTTTAATCCATCGATGGTATTTTGTAGTATTTGATTAGATATCATATTCTATCTCCTCCACTAATTTCAATATGCATTTTCCACAATGTATTTTCTGCACATTTACCCATTTATACATATTACTTTTTTTATACTAATATAAATCCACAAAAAAAGAAAGAGGAAATCACAAATTTTTGTTAATTTCCTCAATTTTCTCCCGGTATTTTCCTGATTTTCGGCATATACATACTATACAAAATCACGTGCACTCTCAATGGGCATTCACAGCCGTTTCCATTTCTTTTTTCCGCTTTTTTTCAATCTCGCGTTTAAAAATTTTGTGGTTGATAAACTGCACCATTTTCTGCATACGGCTCCGACTGCGGTAAATGGGATTTTCACCCTTTCCGATCCCAAGCCAGACTCTTGCATTCAGAATACTTCTGTTTCTTACAATAAATTCCTGCTCTGCCGGAGCAGAAAGAGCTGCGATCACACAGTCTGTCTCTGCACCGTTTACGGCATTTACAACAAGGTCATCCGCTGAATCGGTAGGCGATACTTTCGCCATTCCCGCCACCTGTATCCCGCTGTATCTCTCCTCCAGGTATTGATAGAAGGCTTCCGCCTCCTCCTCTGTCTCCACCAAAAGAAATACTCTGAAGTGGTTTTTGTGAAGATAGCGCAGAAACATTCTAAGATATGTGCGCTGCTCCACTTCCTGAAGATGCCGTTTCTCTGTTATATCTGCCCCTTCCAGAATCTCCTTCTCTCCCGGCAGCACAAGATCCACACACTCAATGCTCTCCCGAAGCTTCGGTTCCTCCGAGGCATACATTACAGTATCCACCGTAACAAGCTCTATCACGCTGACAGGCTCTGTACCCATATATTCTACTGTCTGCTTCATGGCTTCTTTGGCTGTACAGTCATCAATTCCAATATTCAGCACTTGAATCTTTTCGTTCATTACAATCACCCGCTATTCCTTCTAGCTGTTCGATTATAGCAAAACGACTTTTCCTTTTCAACCTTTGACACCAAATATTCATACTTCGTAATACTTTTGTTACAGTTCAGCCTTCAGCGTATTCCCTGTTCTTTTTTCTTTTTGTTGATCAGACCTCCGATGCGTCCCGTCTCTTTTGAAGAGAGGGATTTCCACCCCTGCTCCATGACTTTGTCCAGCAGACCAAGCTCTTCCGCTATTTCGTATTTCATTTTTTCTTCTTTTGTCAGTTCGCTTAATACGATCGGTTTTTCTTTTTTCCTGCTCATGCTGATACCCCTTTCCTATATGCAAGTATTAACATGATGCAGGATTTTATACAGCCAAAACCGATTTATTCCTGACTGCTCCGGTCCTTAATTAGGGTCATCCGGCATAACGATCGCCGCAATGATATATGCCAGCACTCCGCTTCCGGCGCAGAAAACAAACAAAAGGAAAGCAAGCCTTACTATCGTCGGATCGATATTAAAATATTCTGCCACTCCTCCGCATACTCCGCAGACCAGACGTTCTCTTCTTGATCTGTATAATCTTTTTGATTCCATATACACTCCTTCTTTCTGTAATTTCTGTTATCTTACTTCCGCTGCTCCTTGAAAAGAAACATTCACTGAACCGATACCGCACTGGATCTTCATATCCTTGCCGGCGTTGTTATCAATATCTTTATTTACTGCAACTCCGGAATAACTTTCATTTTCCAGATTCAGCTCACCGATTCCACATTCAATGAAATAATTGAAGTCTTCCTTCGTCCCTTCTGCAGTATAATTTAATTCTCCTACTCCGCATTCTATATCCACTTTTTTTCCAGCCTCGCCCACTGCAGTCAGACTTCCGGCGCCTACCATAAATTCCGCCGTGTCGGCTGTAAAAGAATTGATATTTCCTGCTCCTGCCCCAACTTCCAGATTCAGATCTTTGGCCTTTATCTCTTCTACGTCAAGTTCTCCATATCCCACCTGAAGATCTGCTTCTCCAAATTCCAAATAGTAAGGAACCTGTATCGTCACTTCTCCGGCTACTTCCTGATTCAAAAGTTTCCAGGGATAATGTTCGGCAGTGGTTTCCACTTTCAATTCTCCCTGTTCTTCCTTAATCTGAAGCTTCAGTCTGGAATTTACATTATAGGTTTCTACTCTGACGTTATTCTCTTCACACGGTACAATATTCACGAACAGTCCTTCTGTATCAACCTTCAGGTTTTTAACATTTGAAAAAAGTTCAACCTGATCGCTATCCACACTGGTACTGCCTGATTTCCAGAAGAACTGCGGCATATAGTTATCAACTAATACACCTGTCGCTCCCATTGCTTTGCCCGTCACAGCGCATACACAGCCCACCGCTGCCGTAACTCCGCAGAACACCCAAAATCGTTTCCATCCTTTTTTCATTTATGCCACCGCCTTTCTCCTGTGAAACGGTCTTCGGATTAAGTTGATGATCCCCCGGAAGAATCCGGGAAGTACGATCATACATGCCCTCACCGACGCCACCGTCATAATAAGTCCGATCACAAATGTGATCAGGCCGCCGCCGATCAGCACAAGTCCTGCCGACGCTTCCGGTATCAGGCAGGCTATTCCTGCTCCCACGAGCGTCACACCAAGCAAAACTACCATCACGGAAGCAAAAGCCAGACCGGCAAACAACGCCACAACTGCCACAACTACCGCTACCGCCGCACAGATCAGCGCTATACCTGCCGGAACAATGACGGGAAGCCCCACCAGGATCACCAATATGATCAGCACTATTTTAAGTCCGGTATTTTTCTGTTTTGTCTCCTCACTTCCGGTGTCCCAGTTGTTGTTTGATCTCTGTTCTTCCCGGGTGTATTTCCCCTGCTGTTTTTCCGTTCCGCCGCCTGCCTCATCCGAATCTTTTTCCTGCCCCGGATACGCCGGCGCTTCTTTCTGCTCGAATCTCGTATCGGTATAACCGGTCTCCCGAAATTCGCCTGCATCCGACGAAGCCTCTCCAAGTCCTGCTTTCACCTCTGCAGCAACTTTTGCCGGGCTTCCAAGTTCCCGAACGATCTCTTCTTCGTTCTCTTCTCCCGCTTCATCGAAATAATCATTATAATACTTCATCGCCTCTACACGTTCTTCCACGGATATATCCTGAAGAAGCGCTGCCAGTTCTGTCATAAACTGTATACGATTCATGAAATAGCACCTCCCTCAAATAATTCGCTGATCTTACTCGAATAGACTTTCCATTCGCCCCTGTATAAGTTAAGCTGCGCGGATCCTTTCGGCGTAATCTTATAGTATCTCCTGTTCCTTCCATCATACTGCATATCATAAACTTCCAGGCATTCGTCCTTTTGAAGTCTTCGCAGTACCGGATATAAAGTGGACTCTGATACTTCAATTGCTTTTCTTACATCCTGGGTGATCTTATATCCGTAAGTCCCTTCACTCTCCCGCGAAACAACCGCAAGGACGATCGCATCAAGAAGAGCTGCTCCGGTGTTAAATACCATCCAATCACTTCCTTTGTTATCATGTCTGCCTGCAGCCTCGGTGTACTCCGCCGCTGCTCTGCACACAAAATTAGTTGCAAAACAATATTATTTATCTATCTATATTATTTTTATGATTATATTATATGTCATATAATATTGTTTGTCAATATATGCAGAACAAGTTTCCTATTGAACAAAAAAATCCATCGATGCTTTTTTCGCACCGATGGATCAATTCTCCAAACATCTTAGCGTCTGTGTACAAGGGGACAATACGCTCCGTGTTGCCCCTTGTACACAGACGCTATTATTACAGCAAGATCCGCTCCTGAAGCGTAAAGGAATAAATAATTTTTTCTTTCACCCGTTTCCCGGTGAGCTGTTCCAACGCCTTTGCATAATAGGCCAGCTGTGCATGATATTTTTCTGCAAGTTCCTCTGGTTTTCGCACTTTATCCGTCTTGTAGTCCAGCACCACAAGCTCTCCGTCCTCCTCAAAGAAAACGTCAATAATTCCCTGAACCAGTATGGTTTCCCCTTCTCCTGATCCGGGGTAGATTTCTTCTGCATCTACGCCCAGAACAAAAGGCTGTTCCTTCCAAAGCTTTCCTTTTTCTGCCGCTTCTTTCATCCGTCTTCCGTCCGCACCGGAAACAAATGCAAGAATTTCTTTCGTCCGAACACTCTGCGCCATATCTTTCCGGATCTTTCCGCTGTTTTTCATCTCTTCGACCGCCATAGCCATGGATTCCAGACTGTAATCTTCCTTAAAATCCAAAAGCTCCAGAACACGGTGGTAAGCGCTTCCCCGGGAAGCTCCCGTCAGTTCTTCTTCCTCCATACGGAAACGCGGGATCAGCGGAATGACTTCCGGTTCTTCATAGGCCATCTCTCCCAGTTCTGTTCCTTCCTCACCATACACTTCCTTCATATATTCTCGCTTCTTCAGCTCCGAGACCGTAAACTTCAGCTTCCGTCCAAACGTATCCGGCCAGGGATAAGAGTATCCAAACTGCTCTTTCAGTCTGTCTTTCATTTCTTTATCATATGTTTCTTGTGTATTCCAGTCTTTCAGCGCCTGCTTGGTAAATATTTTCTCTGTCTTTTCCTCTTCTTCTGCACGGACAAAATCTTCCAGTCTCTTTATCCATACCTGAAGAGGCATCTCTTTCCCTCCGCCTGCAATGGCCGGAAGGATCCAGCTCAAACAGGAGGAAGCCGATGACAGCACCCCAAAAGAGAGTTCTTCTTCCACGCCTTTTACCGCTCGCAGAAATTCCAGCTTCTCCCCGGGATTTTTCATGGTTCCTGTGAGGATCAATTTTTCTTTTGCCCTTGTAAGAGCTACGTATAAAACCCGAAGTTCCTCAGCCAGGTTCTCCAGGATTTCCTCCCTTTGCATCACCCTCTTAAAAAAGGATACACTTTTGGTGCCCTCGTCCAGATCAACAGCATCCATACCTACTCCCAAAGAGGCATGAACGATCACACTGCTTCTGGCATCCTGCTGGTTAAACCGTTTTCCCATGCCGGCTGCGATCACCACCGGAAATTCCAGCCCCTTGCTCTTATGAATACTCATGATCCGCACCGTATCTGACTGTTCATCACTAAGACTTGCCTCTCCGTAATCCACATCATATTTCCGAAGCTGCTCGATATAGCGCACAAAATTAAACAGCCCTTTATAGCTGGTGCTTTCAAATGTCATGGCCTTTTCTGCCAGCATATCCAGATTTGCCTTCCGCTGCTCTCCTGCCGGAAGAGCGGCTGTGTAATCTCCATAGCCTGTCTCGTCCAGGATCTGCCAGAGCAGTTCATGGATCGCCGTATAGGGAACTCTCCGGCGGAAATGTTCCATCTGCCCCAGGCAGGATTCCAGTTTCCCCCGGATCTTTTCATCTTCTCCTTCCGTCCGGTAATGCTCCACCGCATCATAGAAGCGCTCCTTCGGATAAGCCGCCTTGATCCTGGCAAGCTCCTCATCATTCATTTTTCCGAAATAGGAAGAAAGAACTGCTGCCAGCGGAATATCCTGTTTCCGATTATTTAAAACACGGAAGTAATCCAGAAGAGTTCCGATCTCCCGTGTCTCAAAATAGCCTTCCTTCGTCCCTGCATATGCCGGTATCCCTTCTTCCGACAACACTTCCAGGAACACATCGCTCCACCCTTTTATGCTTCGGGTCAGGATCACAATATCCGAATAGCGTACCGGGCGCAGTGTTCCGTCTTTTTTGTCTGTCACCACAGCCTGACTCATCAGTTCCCGGATCCGGCCTGCCACTGCCTTTGCCTCCAGGCGGCGGGCATTGAGGGTGTTTTCTCCCTCCCCGGCCATATCCAGGATTTCTTCCTCGATCTGTGATTCGATCAGCAGGATCTCCGGCTGATTTCCCGGCTGCTCCTCAAAGGAAGCGCCGGGATGAAGGGCCGCCCGGTCGTCATAGACAATTCCTCCAAGAGGCTCTGTCATGATCTGCCGGAACAGATAATTCACTCCCTCCAGCACTTCTTTTCTGCTTCGGAAATTGCGGTAAAGGTCAATCCTCTGCTTCTCGCTGTCGGTCCCCTCCCCTTCATAAAGACGGTACGTATTGAATTTCTCCATGAAAAGCTCAGGCCTTGACAGCCGAAACCGATAGATACTCTGCTTCACATCTCCTACCATGAAAACATTGTACCTTCCCCGGGAAATCCCGGAAACGCTGGTAAGGATCGCTTCCTGGATCAGATTGCTGTCCTGATATTCGTCGATCATAACCTCCCGGAACATTTCCTGGTATTCACGGGCCGTGGCAGAAGGTTTCCATCCATCCCCTTCTTTTTCTGTCAATATACGCAGGGCATACTGCTCCATATCACTGAAGTCGATCATATTGCGGCTTCTTTTTCGTTCCTCAAAAGCTTTGGCAAAATCCTCTGTCAGACCTGCAAGCACTTTCATCATAGGGAAACAAAGGGCTGCCTGGCGGAGCACTTCTTCGATATTATCTTTAAAATAATGACCGGCTGAATTTTTCAGGATCCCCTTCATTTCCTCCCGCAGTGCTTTTACCTGCTCTGCCTTTTCCTTTGACACTGTTTTATCCCGGTTAGCCGCCAGCTTCTTCCAGGAAATCTTCTGAAACGCCTCATAATAATCCGAATAAGTTACAGCCTTCTCAAACCGTTCAATATTTTCCAGATCACTTTCCAGCGTTTCCCCGTACATATAAGGCCCGTCCGGCTCTAAGCACAGCTTTTCCGCTTGTCTTTGCAGTTTTGCAGCACTTTGGACATAGCAGTCCATCCGCTGTTTTGCCGCCTGAAAAGCAGAGGTCTTTAACAGTTCTTCTTCCGACGTCACCTGATAAAGGCGCACACAGGAGCCCAGCCATTCCTCCGGCGCCGGATAGCTTCTGGAAAATTCATAGAGCTTCAGGATCAGCTCTTCCATCTTGCGGTCATCCCTGCCCCGGGCATAACTCTCTGCAAATTCCAGGAACCGGGCATTACCCTCCTGATATTTTTTCTCGAGAAGCTCCTCCAGGACATCCTGGCGCATCAGCCGAAGCTCTCCCTCCTCTCCGATACGGAAAGACGGATCCAGGTCAATGCTGTGAAAATGTTCCCGTATAACAGAGAGACAAAAGCTATGGATGGTGGTAATCCTGGCGCTGTGTATCAGCGTAGCCTGCTGCTTCAGATGTTCATCATCCGGTCTCTCCGCCAGCTTCTTCTCAATGGCTCCCCGGATCCTCTCCTTCATCTCTGCCGCCGCTGCCTCTGTAAACGTCACGATCAAAAGCTGATCCACATCCACCGGATCTTCTTCTCTTGTCAGCATGGTGATGATCCGTTCCACAAGAACAGCGGTCTTTCCGGAGCCGGCTGCTGCCGACACAAGAATATTGCGGTCCTGCAGATCAATTACATTTTGCTGTTCTTTTGTCCATTTCACGCTCACAGATCATTCTCTCCTTTTCCCGTACTTTTTTCTGTACTTTCTTCTATCTGTTTTCCCATCCGCTCTATGGCTTCCTGTCTGTCGAGTTTTTCAATGTCACGGTAATGGTAGCCCGGAATCTTTGTATCGAATCCGCATATATGCCGGTAGGCACAGTAATCGCATCCGGTCCGGGTTCCCTGCCGGTAGGGACTGATCTTGGCCTCGCCGGACGCAATCCTTTCATGCAGCTCTTTTACCTTTTCCCCGGCGTATCTGGAAAGAACGGCAAAATCACTTCCATCTACTGCTTTTGATGAAGCAGCAAGACTTCCGTCCTTTTTAAATTTCACCGGCACAGCCAAAGATTCCCCTTCTCTTCCATGCTCCAGATGCGCAAGAGAATTTTTTTCCAGGCTGATCAGGCCGTCCGGGCGGAGTTCTTTCAATAGTTTTTCCTTTACTGTTTCCTTGTCATCCCCTTTCTCCACAAGGGGATCCTGGATGCGATAGTAAAAAATCCCGGACGGCACCGCCTCCTTGTCAGGATACCTCCGCTTTACCAGCCCCAGCGCCTGGTTCATATAAACCATCAGCTGAAGCTGAAGCCCATGATACAGCAGAGAAAAATCAAAAGCAGTGTGGCCGGTCTTGTAATCCACCACTTTTACATACACCGTATCATCTTCCAGACAGGTATCTACCCGGTCAATCTTTCCGCTTCCAAAACTCAGCTCACTGGCTTCCGGCTGGAAATCTCCCCGGCGGAGCTGCTCGGTCAAGGCCCACACCGTACGGTTCATCATATGTTTCATCCGTGTGACCATATACTGATTTCTCGATGTACTGTAAAGCACAGAATTTCCATAGTCTGTAACCGCTTCATCCACACATTGGTCTGAGAGTTCTTTTTGCTCTTCCAGAGTCAGAGAAATCCAGCTTCTTTTGCTCTCCGAAAGTTTTCCCGCGTATTTTTCCACTGCACTGTGGAAAACATTGCCCATATCCGCAGCCCGAAATTCATATTCCTGCCTTTCTTTTAAAGCCAGGCCATAAGTAAGGAAATGAGAAAAAGCACAGGAAGAAAACCGTTCCATTCTCGTAATGCTGGCTCTGAAATCATCTCCGTAAATCTTTTTTGCCACCGCTTCGCTGACCGCATCCGACGGGCGGACATAATAAGCCGCGTCCAGAAGATCTGACAGCTTGCCCTGCCATTTTTCCTCTCCTTTATACCAGCTGTAAAGCTCCATCCAGGCGCTTCCGGAAGCATCATCCCTCCCCTGCAGCCCTTTTGTGAGTTCCGTGATTCCCGACTCCGGCGTCATCTCTTTTTCCTTCAGCGCCTTTTCTTCCTCATCCTCCACAGAAATTTCAGGAAAAAGACGGCGGATTTCCTGAATCAGATAAGACGGCCTGACGCTCTTTCCATCCGCTGACACCTTACTGTAAAATACACAGAGTTTCTCTGTCGGTTTCGTCAGATTCAGGTACAGATAATATTTCTGCACATAGGCCTGTTCCTTTGCTCCAGGCGTCAAAGCAATCTTTTCCCGGGCAAATTTTGTCCTGTCTCCTTCTGAAAGAAGTCCTGCCTGCATCAGATTTCCCGGAAGGAAGCTGTCATTTGCCCCCAGAAAGAGCAGCGCCTTAATGTCTTTCAGTCTGGTTCTTTGCATGTCACCGATCACAACCTGGTCGATGCCGGGCGGAATCACACCTACCTTGGCCTCCGTCAGACCTGCATCCAAAAGGCTGCAGTACTCCTCCAAAGTGACGGTCTCGTCCCCAAGCAGCTGCACAAACTTATCAAAAAGATCCAGAACAATCCCGTAAATCTGAGCATACTCTCTTGCAAGCGCCATCTCTCCTTCCGCCTGGAACTGCTCTTCCTGTTCTTTTAAAACGAGCTGCATTTTTTCCCGGACAAGAAAATCATAGAGCGCTTCTGTAATATCCCTCACTGTTTTCTTTTTCTGCTTCAGCACAAATACGAGATCATCCACCAGCTCCACCAACATCACCCGTAAATGATTGACCCGCTCAAGTTCCTCCTCGGTCATATCCCTGGAACGCCGGATCCACCGCTCCTGCCATTTTGCAAATCCTTTTACGCCAAGGGCCAGGCAGTAATTTTCCAGCTCGTCTATCTCCTCCGCTTCAAATCCTGCATACCCCGTACGAAGGAAGCGGAAGACACTCTCAAATGAAAAATTCTGCTCCGCCATGGTAAGGAGACTTCTTATATATTCCACAAAAGAGTTTAAAAGGATACTCCTTTTCTGATCCATAAAGACCGGGATCTCATAGCGTCCAAAGGCCCTCTTAAGACTGTTTCCGTATGTGTCCATATCACTGACGATAATGCCGATCTCCCGATAGCGGTATCCTTCCGTCCGGATCATACGGCGTACTCTTTCCGCTGCCGCCCACGCCTCATCCATGGGATTTCTGGCTACATGAAGTTCCACTGCGCTTTGCTGCCCTGTATATGTTTTTCCTGAATAACGGAAGATTTCTCTTTCCAGGAACCCGATAGCAGGACAATTTTCAAACCTGGGAGCAGGCTGCCTTTTCAAAACAACGGGGTCCTTGACAGGAATCTGCATCTTCTTCGCTGTTTCCAAAAGAGAAGCTACTGTCTGCTTGCTCATGGCAAAAAGCTGGTAAGGATGACGAAAGGTATAGGGATCTTCCCGTTCATCAATAGTTACCGTCACGATCACATCCCTGCATATTTTCATCAACTCTCCCAGAAGACGGCCCTGCACCGGGGTAAATCCGGTAAATCCATCCAGAACTACTGTGCTTTTTCTCAGAATCTCCGATTCACAGGCCACTCTGGACAGTACATCCAAAAGCTCTTCCTTAGTGATAAACTTTTCCCGGAGATAATCCTGGAAGCCCTGGTACAAAAGAGCAATATCCGACAGTTTATAATACAAATAAGAATCCTCCCCTGAGGATTCCATCACTTTGCGGATCTCATCCATGCCCACGTCGTACTGTATAAATTCCGACAGAACGGATTTCACTTCGCTGACATACCCCAGCTTCCGCATATTTCCTTTCAGCACCTTCAGGCGGGACTCAAGCTCCCCTCCGATCTTTCTAAGCACCAGATTCTTTCCCTCATCGTCCAATACCGGGAATCCTCCCTTTCCTGTCTCTTCAAAAATACGGTGAGCCAGGCGCACAAAGCTTAGGACATCAATATTCATGATTCCCTTCCTGCTGCCGTGCATAACAAGGTCTTTCTGAGTCTGCATGGTAAACTGCTCCGGTACAAGGACAAGATAAGAAAGGGAGGGATTCTCCTCCGCTTCTTTTGTAATATTCTGATAAAGATAATGGGACTTCCCTGAACCGGAACCCCCAAAAACAAACTGCAGCGCCATATTTTTTCCTTTCTGTTGTCGTCACCTTTGCCTGATCAGCATATCCTGCCGTATATAAATGCCGGCACATACGCTTTCACATAAATGCCTTCCTCGCGGTACTCTTCTTTGGACAGCTCCCCATACTGGCGTATGATCTGAATCTTTCCCGCCTCACTGTAAAGATAAAGCTTCTCCACCTCGATCTTCTGCTCCCGAAGAATATCTTCCACAGCGCTTAGAAGTTCTTCCGTCCCTTCTCCGGTCTTTGCGGAAATACAGACCGTTCTGTCCGCCCGGAAATCTCTTGGAACATATTCGCACCGGGCTGTATCGATTTTATTAAACGCTGTGATCACAGGCTTATCAAGCGCCTGAAGTTCCCGCAGCGTCTCATAGACAATATGCATCTGCTCATCCATCCGGGGACTGGACACATCTGCCACATGGATCAAAATATCTGCATACCGGGCTTCCTCCAAAGTACTTTTAAAAGCCTCGATCAAGTGATGGGGAAGCTTCCGTATAAATCCCACCGTATCCGTCAGGAGAATTTTCTGTCCTCCCGGCAGCTTTTTTACTCTCGTGGTCGGATCCAGCGTTGCAAACAATTTATCCTCCGCCAGGATCCCGGCATCTGTCAGATAATTAAGAAGCGTGGACTTTCCCGCATTGGTATAACCGACAATGGCAGCAACCGGAATATTTTCTCTGTTTCTGTGCTCCCTTGTCACTTCCCGATGTCTCTTAACCTCCTTAAGCTCCTGATTCAGTCTGGAAATTCTGCTCTTGATCAGCCTTCGGTCCATTTCCAGCTTTTTCTCTCCGGGTCCTCTTGTCCCGATTCCTCCTCCCAGTCTGGAAAGAGAAGTGCCAAGCCCTGTAAGGCGGGACTGCCGGTATTTCAGCTGTGCAAGCTCCACCTGGATTTTCCCTTCGCTTGTAGAAGCACGAGCCGCAAAGATGTCCAGGATCAAAAGGGTACGGTCCATGATCTTTGTGTCCAGCTCTGCCTTCAAATTGCTGATCTGCGCCGGGGACAGCTCATCATCGCATATGATCCCGTCAGCTTCTGTCTCCCACAAAAGGTCCTTAAGCTCCATAATCTTGCCTTTTCCCAGATAGGAAGTGGGATGGATCTGTTCCCTCTTCTGGATCAGGCGTCCCACGCACACCGCTCCGGCCGTCTCGGCAAGATCCTCCAGCTCATCTAAGGAAGACGATACATCGTCATAATCCGAAACACTCACCCCTACCAGGATGACTCTTTCTTTCCTTTCCTTCGTCTCAAACATGCTCTTTTCCCTTCTGCTTTTATCTTGTCTCCAGAAATTCCGCTTCTTTTGCAGCCTTTTCATCGTCAGGATAATCCTGAATGTAGGACTTCAGCTTTGACTTGGCGCTCTCCATGTCTCCCGATTTCTCATAGGCAGCGATCTCATTCAGCCGCATCTCCTGCTTCAGTTCGTCGCTTGCATCCTCTTCTTCCAGGCCCAGGCGGTAGTAATTCAGCGCCTGTTTCGCCTGATCCAGTTTCATACAGCAGTTTCCCATCAGATTATAAATCTCTGCGGTCTTGTCCCCTCCGTTTTCCAGCGCACTTTCAAAGGCTGACAGCGCTCCTTCGTAATCCTCAAGCTCCCACTTTGCAATGCCAAGCCCTCTCTGTGCCTCTGCGTCTTCCTCATCCTTTTCTACAGCCTGCTCAAACAATTCCGCCGCTCCCTTGTAGTCCTGCTCTTCCAGAAGGCTTACCCCTTCCTCTACTGTTTTGTCGCCGCACCCTGTCAGCATGAATCCGGCCAGGGCCAGAGCCGCCAGTGTTCCTATATAACGTTTCATCCCAAATCTATCCTCCCGCTGTGTTTCAGGCAGTTTTACTGCCAATATTTTACCACTCCGGACGCATTGATAATAGACAGAATCATTACGCCCACATCAGTGAATACCGCTTCCCACATGGAAATGTACCCAACAGCTGCCAGAACCAGCACGATAAATTTCATTACAAGAGCAAAATTGATATTCTGCCCTACCACCCGCACGGTTTCTTTCGCTATGCTTACTGCATCCACGATCTTGGGAAGCTCATCTTCCATCAAAACAATATCTGCCGCCTCGATCGCCGCGTCAGCTCCCAGAGCGCCCATAGCGATTCCCACGTCCGCTCTGGCAAGAACAGGTGCATCATTGATACCGTCACCGACACACACAACCCGTTCCGCCTCGTACTGACACTGCATAAATTCTTCCATCTGTTCCAGTTTATCTTCCGGCATCAGTTCTGTATAAGCATAATCCATATGCAGTTCTTTTGCAACGGCGTTTCCGGCTTCCCGGCTGTCTCCGGTCAGCATAACCAATACTGCATGGTATTTTTCGCGAAGCGTCCGCATGGTCCATTTGGCATCTTCCTTGAGCCGGTCTCCTACCACAATATATCCGCCGTATTCGCTTTCTACAAGAACGTAAATTACCGTGTCCTCTGTCTCTATTTCATCCACTTCCACACCGTAAAGCCCGGCCATTCGGCTGTTGCCGATATGGATATTCTTCCCTTCATACCTGGCGCTGATGCCATATCCGGGCTGCTCTTCTACCTGGGTTACCCTGGAAGCATCATATTCTCCGCCGTAGGCGTTCATAAGAGACTGCGCAATGGGATGGTTGGAGTAATTCTCCACATGAGCCGTAATCTCCAGAAGTTCACTCTCTGTCAAAGATTCCGCATAGACTTCAAGCACTTCAAACACGCCTTCCGTCAGAGTTCCGGTCTTATCGAAAACAAAGGTGTCCGCCTTAGCCAGCATTTCAAGATAATTTCCGCCCTTTACCACAATACCCTGACGGGCCGCCGCTGCAATCCCGCCAAGAAAAGCTACCGGCACCGACAGGATCAGTCCCGCCGGACAGGCGGCGATCAGCACGATCATAGCACGGTAAATCCAGGTACTCCACTGGGCTCCGGGTAAAAACACAGGCGGAACTACCATGATCAATATGGCCGCTGCTGTTACCGCTGGCGTATAAAACTTCGTAAACCGCTGAACAAAGCTCTCCGTATCAGCCTTTCTTTTCTGTGCGTTCTCGACCAGCTCCATTACTCTGGATACGGTGGAGTCTTTGTACAATTTCTTTACCTCTGCCTCTACTACACCGGTTGTATTGATGCTCCCGCTGTAGATCCTGTCTCCTGTGCCCACCGTCTGGGGAACGGTCTCTCCAGTAAGCGCTTTGGTATCCATAGCCGTGATGCCACTTGTGATCACAGCATCTACCGGGACTCTTTCTCCGGGTTTTATAACAATAACATCTCCTACCTGCAGACTGGATGGCTCCACCTGCACTTCCTGTTCCCCCTCTTTGCGTATTGCATACATAGGGCGTATATCTATATATTTCGCTATGGTACGCTTTGTCCTGTCCACAGAAACAGCCTCCAAAGATCCTCCGATCTGGAACAACAGCATAGCTGCCACACCCTCCTCATAATGTCCTACTGCAAGAGCTCCCACAGTAGCCACGATCATCAGAAAGTGCTCATCTAAAAATTTCTTTTTCATGACATTTTCCTGAAATCCCCGGAAAGACTCAAATCCTGCCACCAAATATATGGCAAGGAAAATAAAAAATTTGACTTCATTATCAAGAGCAGTGAGCCTGGCCAATGTCACTGCACCCGCATAAAGCGCGATTCCTGCCGCCAGAATGATCCACCTTATTTTCAGTTCTTTTGCCATCCTTTTATCCTCTTCATCCCATTTATATGAGCTCTATTCGCTAATATGCTCCATACCCTGGCTGATGATCGTCTGAATATGTCCATCCGCCAGGGAATAAAAAACGGTTTTTCCTTCTCTTCTGTTTTTTACCAGCTTCATCTGCTTCAGCACTCTGAGCTGATGGGAGATTGCCGACTGGGTCATTCCGAGTATCTCCGCCAGATCGCAGACACATACCTCTGCCTGGAGAAGAACGCACAAAATACGGATTCTCGTGGCATCTCCAAATACTTTATAAAAATCCGCCAGATCATGGATCATTCCATCTCCCGGCATCTTTTTCTTCACTTCTTCTACTGTACCTGTGTGGGTCATCACAACATCGCAGCATTCTGCTTCTGTTCTTTTCATGTTCTACCGTCCTTCCTGACTTTCCACAGCTATCATGTGAATACTGGTTCATTTGTTAATTATGCCAAAATACCCCCGATATTTCAACTATTTCGCTGAAATCCGGGGGAACTTAACAATTTTGTAATGTGTTTTTAAAATTTTCTATACAATATACGGATGGAATTAAGCACACAGAGCATCGCTACTCCAGTGTCGGCAAATACTGCCATCCACATATTGGCAGCTCCAAAAAATCCAAGAAGCATGACCAGCGCCTTGATCGCAAGGGCAAACACTACGTTCTGCATCGCAATCTTTCCGGTAACCCGAGCAATGCGGATGGAATCGGGGATTGCTTCTACGGAAGAGGTCATAAATACAACATCAGCCGCCTCAATAGCAGCGTCCGCTCCACTGCCCATGGCAGCGCCTACATCTGCTCCTGCAAGAACCGGCGCATCATTGATGCCGTCTCCGACAAACATCACCGGCCCATATTTCTTCCGGATCATCTGCAGATGTTCCAATTTCTCCTGCGGAAGCAGCTGCGCATAAATCTCCTGGAGCCCTACAGCATCTGCCACTGCCCTGGCACTGTCCCTGGCATCTCCTGTCAGCATTGCCGCCGCCAGATGTTCTTTTTTCAATGTTTCAACAGCTCTGACCGCTTCTTCCTTCAAAGCATCCGCAATCACAATATATCCGGAAAGCTCTCCGTTTACTGCAATCAAAACTTCCGTACCGTATTCTGTATATTCAAAACTCCTGGTATCAACCTGATACTTCTCCATCAGCGCCCGGTTTCCGCAAAGCACCTCCTGCTCTTCTATCACTGCACGAATGCCTTTTCCTGAAATTTCTTCCGCTTCTTTTGGCCGTACCAGGGTAAGACCTTTTTCTCTTGCCGCTTCCACAATGCTGGTTCCAATGGGATGCGTCGAACCCAGTTCACATTCAGCCGCTTTTCTTAGCAGCTCTTCCATCCCGATCCTTCCTTTTGGCACCACGCTCTGCACCTGAAACTCTCCCTTAGTGATCGTTCCCGTCTTATCCATAACAACAGCTTTCACATCTTTTAACGCCTCAATAGAAACGCCTCCCTTAAAGAGGATTCCCCTTTTAGATCCTGCTCCGATACCGGAAAAGAACGCCAGCGGAACACTCAGCACAAGCGCGCATGGGCAGCTGATAACAAGGAATGTGATAGCCGTATAAATCCAGTGGTTCCAGTCTCCAGTAATCATTGACGGGATAATCGCTGTCAAAACAGCTGCCAGAACAACGATGGGAGTGTAAACTCTCGCAAATCTGGTAATGAAGCGGTCCAGTTTTGGTTTACTTGCAGCTGCATTCTCTACCGAATCGAGAATTTTAGTGACCATGGATTCACTCAATTTTTTCTCCACTCTCATCTTCAGGACGCCCTGTTCGTTGACACATCCGGAGACAAGAGAAGATCCCGGTGACACCGCTACCGGCACCGGCTCTCCGGTTACCGGAGAGGTATCGATCCTGCTTGTTCCTTCTGCCACTGTTCCATCCAGAGGGATTCGATCTCCGGGACGGATAAGGAGAATATCTCCCACTTCCGCTGATTTTGCAGGAATCTCATAAACATTGCTGCCTTCCACCCTATTTACAACTTCCGGCCGCATATCCACTGCTTCCATGATCTGGGACCGGCTTCTGTCAACAGCAATATCTTCAAACAGTTCTCCTATCCGGTAAAAAAGCATAACTCCCACAGCTTCTGCGAAATCACCAATGGCAAATGCCGCCAGTGTTGCTACACTCATAAGAAAATTTTCGTCAAATACATGACCCTTCGTCAGATTTTTCAGCGCTGACCATACGATTTCCCAGCCAAGAAGTACATATGCCACTACAAATCCTATAGCGGGATACAAGGGAGTCATTCCCATATGCTCACTGATCGTTCCCGCCGCAAAAAGAATCGCACCTGCCGCAATTATCAAAATTTCCTTTTTGTTTTCTTCAAAAAGACTTTTCTTCACTTTGGGAAGAGGCTTTTCCTCTTCTTTTGGTACAACAGTCACTTCACTTTCAATAGATGAGCATATCTCCTGTAATTTAGGAAGCAGTGCCTCCTGATGATTCGCCGCCACCTTAAGCTGTTTGGTAGCATAAGTAAGAACCGCCATCTCCACCTCCGGAAGCGCACAGATCTGCCGTTCCATTTTCGCTGCGCAGTTAGCGCATCCCAGCCCTTCCAGAATGTAGATTCTCTGCTCCGTCTTTTTATCTATATGGTCAAACTCATGTCCTGTGTGTATTACTTCTGTATGGTGATGATCTCCATGAGCATGGCTGTGTCCTTCATGGCTATGGGAATGCTCCTCATGGTCATGGGAATGATGATTTCCTTCGTGGCTGCATTTTCCTTCACAATGGCAGTGTTCCTGTTCTGCCTGCATTTTTTCTTCCGACATGCGAATCCCTCCTCTGACTGACTTCAAATTTATCTTTATATGAATGATTGTTCATATGTTCATGATTTAATATAAACACATTTTCTCCCTGTTGTCAATAGAGGAATGACTTTATTTTCACACAAGAAACCGCTGCACCCGACTATCGGGTAACAGCGGCCTTTCTGCTGTCCTCCACAGCACATGAAATTGCCTCATTGAATGTAGGATGGGCACGCATTGCATACATAAGCTGGGAGCTTGTCAGACCGTTGGCAAGAGCCGTGGCAAGCTCTCCAATCATATCCGTTGCCCTGGGGCACATCATCTGCGCTCCCAAAAGCTCATCGCTGTCCGCTGCAAAGAGCACTTTGATAAATCCGCCCTCTCCGCCTGCAATAATAGACTGTCCGTTTCCATCCATGATATATTTCCCGCACCTTACCGGCACTCCCTTTCTCTTCGCTTCCTCTTCCGTCAGCCCCACAGAAGCGATTTCCGGGTCTGTATAAAGACAGCTTGGCACGATCGAAACTGAAGTAAACAAGCCACCCGGAACCATGGAAAGAATCACTGACGCTCTTTTATCATTCATTCTCTCCACTACATATGTAGCCTCTGCAGAAGCCACGTGGGCCAGCTGTATTCCTCCGGTCACATCACCTACCGCATAGACTCCCGGCATGCTGGTACGGTAAAATTCATCCACCACAACTTTCCCATTTTCCAGTTTGATAGGAACATCCGCTTCAAAAAGACCCTCTGTAGCCGGCGCGCGTCCCACAGACACAAGTACCACATCCACCGACTCTTCTTTGTTCTTTCCGTCATGCACAAATCGACATCCCAGAAGATCTCCCTTTTTTTCCACCCGCTCGAGAATGCTTTCTTTATAAATCCGGATTCCTCTTTTTGTCAAAATCTGTTCCAGCGCATCTGAAAATTCTCGGTCCATATTGGGGAGCAGCCGGTCGGAGATTTCTATTACAGTCACATTTGTGCCAAGCGCCTGGAATACAGTGGCAAGTTCCAGACCGATCACGCCCCCTCCCAGGATAAGCATATTTTCGTATTTATGGGCCTTGCTGACAAGAAGTTCTTCACTTGTAACCACTCCCGGAAGCTCCATCCCCGGGATATCTGCCAGCTTCGCTTTGGCCCCGGCAGCAATGAGGATCTTATCTCCGGCAAGGAGAAGGCTGCTTCCGTCCTCCCTGGCAACCTTCACAGTTTTATTCTTTTGAAGCACGGCATTTCCATAGATCATATCAATGCCCAGGCGTTCAAAATCCTTTTCCAGTTCTGACCGCATCTGTTCCGATGCCCAATCTTTATACTCATATATTTTCTGAAGATCAAAACTGATATTTTCCGCATGAAGTCCGAACTTCTCACACTCTCTCATTTCCCGGTACAAAGTTGCGGCATGAAGAAGCGCTTTTGCCGGAATACATCCTCTGTTCATGCAGGTTCCTCCTGCAGGCCCCCTGTCGATCACGGCTGTTTTCATTCCCAGTTCTGCTGCCTTTTTAGCGGCCACATATCCTCCAGGTCCTGCCCCAATAATTACCAGATCATATCTGTTCTCTTCCATATTTCCCCCTGTCCTGCCAGATATATCACTCTCTGGCATTTCTTTATTACTCTATCTGCCAGTCAATAGGCTCCATTCCGTTCTTTTCCAGAAAGGCATTAGTCTGACTGAACGGTCTGCTTCCAAAAAATCCTCTGTATGCAGACAACGGGCTGGGATGAGGCGCTTCCAGAATCAGATGCTTCGGATTGTGGAGCATTGCCTTTTTCCTCTGTGCCGGCGCCCCCCACAAGATGAACACAATGGGTCTGTCTTCCTGATCCAACACCCGGATCGCCGCATCTGTAAATTCCTCCCAACCGATTCCCCGATGAGAATTTGCCCGATGAGCCCGTACAGTCAAAACAGTATTCAGCATCAGCACCCCCTGCCTGGCCCACTTTTCAAGACAGCCATGATCCGGAATCGTGCAGCCCAGATCATCGTGAAGCTCCTGATAAATGTTCACAAGAGAAGGGGGAATATCCACACCTTTTTTCACCGAAAAACAAAGCCCATGGGCCTGCCCCACATTATGATAGGGATCCTGTCCCAGAATAACCGCTTTCACCTCTTTAAGCGGCGTCAAATGAAACGCATTAAAAATATCGTCAGATGGGGGAAAAATCAAATAAGTTGCATACTCCTTTTTTACAGTCTCGAATAATTGCCTGTAATAGGCTTTGCCAAATTCTCCTTTTAATGCTTCCAGCCAGTCGTTTGATATTGCAGCCATCGTATCCTCCTTCTCTTTCGTCCGTTTTGATGCCTTTACAGGCGCACCGAAATCCCTTCTTTTTTCAAATATTCTTTTACTTCCCGTATCTCCAGTTCTTTATAATGGAACAGGGAAGCCGCAAGCACCGCATCCGCGCCCCCTTCCGTCAGAGCTTCTTTGAAGTGCTCCAGTGTACCGGCGCCGCCGGATGCGATCACCGGAATACGCACTGCGTCCGCAATAGCTCTTGTCAGCTCCAGGTCATATCCCGCTTTCGTCCCATCACAGTCCATACTGGTAAGGAGAATTTCTCCTGCCCCCAGTTTTTCCGCTTTCAAAGCCCATTCTACAGCGTCAATCCCCACATCAATACGCCCGCCGTTCTTGTAGATATTCCAGCCGCTGCCGTCCGCTCTCTTTTTGGCATCTATAGCGACAACAACGCATTGGCTGCCGAATTTATCTGCCGCTGCCGAGATCAGTTCCGGCGTCTGGATTGCCGAAGAATTGATAGAGATCTTATCCGCTCCCTCCCGCAGGATCGCGCGGAAGTCCTCCACAGTCCGGATCCCGCCTCCTACGGTAAAGGGGATAAATACTGTTTCTGCCACTTTGCGCACCATATCCACCACAGTAGATCTTCGGTCTGAAGACGCGGTAATGTCAAGAAATACCAGTTCATCTGCCCCTGCCTGGTCGTAAGCTTTTCCAATCTCCACCGGATCCCCTGCGTCCTTCAGATCCACAAAATTCACACCTTTGACTACCCGCCCGCCATGAACATCCAGACAGGGAATGATTCGTTTTGTATGCATGCTTCTCTCCTCCGTTTTATAACTCTACAAAATTCTTCAAAATGGCAAGTCCTGTGCTGCTGCTTTTTTCCGGATGGAACTGACAGGCAAACACATTATTTTTTTCCACAGAAGCATGAATCCTGATACCGTAATCCGTTACTGCCGTTACGATCTCTTCTTCTGCCGCCTGCAGATAATAAGAATGGACAAAATAGACATAAGGATCCTCCGGAAGGCCTCGAAAAAGTCTGCCGTTTCCCTGGAGCTTCAGAGTATTCCATCCCATATGGGGAATCTTCAGCCCTTCCGTTTCCGGAATCTTCAGTATCCGCCCCTTCAGTATGCCAAGTCCCTGAACGCCGGGGCTTTCCTCGCTGCTCTCAAAAAGCAGCTGAAGTCCCAGGCAGATGCCGAGAAACGGAGTTCCGTTTTCTGCAACTTGACGGATCACTTTCTCCAGGCCATACTGACGTATTTTATCCATGGCATCACCGAAAGATCCTACGCCCGGCAAAATGACCTTATCTGCTCCCAGAATCTGCTCCTTCTTCCTCGTAACTATCACTTCCTGTCCAAGGAAGTTCAGCGCTTTTTCCACACTTCTGATATTCCCCGCATCATAATCAATTATCGCTATCATTCTCTTTCCTGTCCTTTCTATTTCCGGCGCTGTATAAGCATGCTATGACTGCACCGGTTATTTTCTGTCCAGCTCAAACCAAAACTCCACGCCATTATCATAATTATTGACTCCGTATTCCTGATGAAAGGAATCCATGATCGCTTTTACAATAGAAAGCCCTATACCATTTCCGCCATATTCTCTTGTATGAGCCTTGTCCACTTTATAAAATTTCTCCCATATATGGGGAAGATCATCTTCCGGAATCGGAATGCCTGTATTGAATACCGTTACTTTTGCCTTCTCATCATGACAGAGAATTTTTATATCAATCACCTTATCCCCATCCAGGTGGTTGAGCGCATTATTGACGTAATTACGAAGCACCTGCTCCGCCTTAAATTCATCCGCCCATACATAGACCGGCTCCTTGGTTCTGAACTGGATCTTCGCATCCTTTTGCTGGATCAGTATTTCCATACTTTGCAGCACGCCTTTAATAAGCTCTGTCAGATCAAATCTCTCAAACTGGACATCCTGATCTCCAAACTCCAGCTGATTCAATGTCATGAGATTTTTTACCATCTGATTCATTTTGTCTGCTTCGTCTATGATTACATCACAATAAAACTGCATGCTCTCCGGATCATCACTGACCCCTTCCTTCAGCCCTTCCGCATATCCTTGTATAAGGGCAATCGGGGTTTTAAGCTCATGGGAAACATTTCCCATGAAATCTGTTCTCATTTTCTCCAGCTTTTCCTTTTTTTCGATATCCTGCTGCAGACGGTAATTGGCGCTTTTCAATTCAGAAACCGCCTCTTCCAGCTTCTGTGACATCACATTAAAATTCTCTCCCAGAACACCGATCTCATTTTTACCGCCGCTTGTATATTTGGCATCAAAATCAAGGTCCGCCATCCTGACCGACAGTGCGGTAAGTTCCATCAAGGGCTCTGTCAGCCTTCTGGAAAAGTACCACACAAATAGAATGCCTGCCACAATCACGCTTGTCCCCACTAAAAGAAGAAAACGGTCAAAGAGCATAATGCTTTCCCTGATACTTTCAATAGGGCTCCGGATGAAAATATTATATCCGTTTCCCATTTCTCCCCAGAGAGCCAGGTACTCTGAACCGCTGTCCACATCATTGAATCGTATGATCTGATAAGAGTCCGTCTTCTCCAGCATCTGGCTTCCCGGCTGATTCAGAAGAACTCCTGTCAGCTGCTGCAGCAGTTTTTCTGTATCCCTGACATTGGAATAGCCCTGACGCTCCGCAAAATTATATACCATATAGGAAAAATTATATCGTTCCGCTGTATAGGCCAATGTGTTCCTGACAGAATCATTCTGGATATTCCCATCGTCCATAACTTTTCCGATATCATCGTACATTTTAACAAAACTTTCTTTTTTGTTTTCTACATAATAGGGCTGCAGGAAAAAAGCATTGATAATAAAAAGACCGATTATCATACAGACAATAAGGCCCACAAAAATCCCTATCATCTGCTTGCGAATTGAATATTTCATCTAGTCCACCTCGAATTTATATCCCATGCCCCACACAGTCTTAATATAATCTCCTTTGTCTCCCAGCTTGCTTCTAAGCTTCTTTACATGAGTATCTATGGTTCTGGCATCTCCAAAATAATCGTAATCCCAAACATTGTTCAAAATCTTTTCTCTGGAAAGAGCCACTCCTTTATTCTCCATGAAATAGGCAAGAAGCTCAAATTCCTTATAGCTTAAGTCCACATTCTCTCCATCTATGGTGACAATATGGGCTGTCTTATCAACCCGGATCCCGCCTGCTTCCAATGCATCTTCCTCTGCCGCGCTGCAGGTACGTCTAAGAATTGCTTCTACACGGGCAACCAGAATCTTCGGGCTGAAAGGTTTTGATATATACTCGTCTACTCCCAGATCAAAGCCCTGGAGTTCATCTCTTTCTTCAGAACGTGCCGTGAGCATAATGATCGGTACTTTAGAAGACTGCCGTATCTCTCTGCACACCTGCCAGCCATCCATCTTCGGCATCATAACATCCAAAATAATAAGACAGACATCCTTATTTTCATAAAATATATCCATAGCCTCTATACCGTCGCCTGCCTCCAGGACCTTATATCCTTCCCGCTCAAGGAAATCCCGGACAAGCTTGCGCATACGGCTTTCATCATCCACTACTAAAACTTTTATCTGATCCACAAAAGCCACCTCCTCTGTTATTATCTATTATCTGCAATATTTCAGGTAATTGCAACCGGATTTCTCTATTCACCGTATAGAAATCCAAAAGAGCCCACTTACCTTCAAGTACAGTATACCAGTAATTTATGTTTCTTTTGTGAAAATCTTTCCAACTTGTGCTATACTGTTTTCCGTGAGGAGGTTTTGAAAATGAATTGTCCAAAATGTGGAAATCCCTTAAGGATGAGCAAAAAGTCTCCAGGCTATGCTCTTTGCGATACATGCCGTAAAAAGTTCCGCCTGCCGGACTCTGCTCCTAAGCAGGAAAAAAACGAAGATGAGGAAGAGCATTATCCCAAATATGCCAATATCCCTCCAAAACATGTCCGGGAAAAACGAGAACGGGAAATGCGCCGGGCGTACGACGAACTCCTGGCAATCGGTGAGGAAGAACGGCGGTCACGCTTTTCTTTTTTCAGGAAGAAAAAATAGATTTTCTCCCTTTTCCAATCCGTCCAGACGTGTTATAATATTCCTGCTGTTATGCCAGAGAATGCATTCCCTGACCTGACAGCATGAACGAGGAGACGTACCGAAGTGGCCGTAACGGGGCTGACTCGAAATCAGTTTATCGGTTTTATCGCCGGTACGAGGGTTCGAATCCCTCCGTCTCCGTTCTATTAAAGCATCAGGAGAAAACCCCTTAAAACAGAGGTTTTCTCCTGATTTATTTTGTTGCCAGACGGTAACTTCTGTCAATTCTGTTGTATATCTCCTCTTCCGGTACTGAACCGTCCAAAATTATGGTATACCAGCTTCTTTTATTCATATGCCAGCCGGGAAAATACTTTTTATTATCCACAGTCGCTTCCATCTGTTCCGGTTCAATCCGCAGATCGATGATCTCAGCCATTTCATCAGAAGGAAGTCCCAGCTTGCTGCGGGAAACTGTAAGGACTGCGGCATACCATTTCTGTGTATCTTTCCGACGCCAGATAGCATTATCAGGCGTTTTCGCCCAAAGAAATTCCAGTTCATCTCCATAAGTTTCTCGAACATAAGCGATTATCGCTTTTGTCTGTGTGCCCTTAAAAACATCCGGCTCAAAGCAGTGTTCTGCAATATCAGTGAGCACCTGTTCATAGTCCATTTTCACTCCTGTGATAAAACTGCCCGATGCGCTGTCAGTAAGATGCAAAGTGTAGGGTTCATTTGTTTCTGCGTCAATTACGGTCGCTTTCACCAAACCTTTCCCGGTAATTTCCACCTCCATCGAAAACCCGCTGCCCGGCAGCACCGTATGATAGAAATATCTGCCCTTTTTTTCTGAAAATCCATAAGCAGGCAGCCTGGTCAGATTGACTTTCCTTCTCCTGAATATATTGTTTATGATATCCTTCATCGCTCCTCCTGCTTACTTTTGCCGCAGTAAAAGTTGTTTTGTATTTCTTATTTTCCATTTTCATTATAGCATAGAAGTCCGGGCGTAACCTCTATCTTTTCATGCGTATCTGAAACGCCTCCATTGCAAGCGCCTGCCCCACCGTTCCCAGTGTTGCAATACCATCTGCCAAAGTCCAGTCTGTCCAGCCGCTGTGAGCAAGATGCGCCCGCCATTCAAAGGGACCTTCAAAGCACAGACATTCCAGCCGCTTTTTCTCATTTACTGTACCGATCACGGTATTTTTACTGATGATGCCATAATCCACCCAGCCCTCTGACTGAATATGGGCCTTCGCCCTGATTTCGTTCTCAAAAGGATCCAGCCGGAATGCTTCCAGCCGAAGGGATTTACCTGTAGTTCCCGTGATCTCACCATCCGGAACTTTCGGCAGCCAGCCTTCGCTTTGCACATGAGCCTCCAGGATCAGATGGGCAATCCGGATCCTCACTGCTTCCATCTGAAGAGATCCTCCTCTTTCTCCTGCCCATTCCCCATCAAATTTCCAGTCTGTCCACCCTTTACTTTTCTGGTGTACCTGATAGGCATAATGAAGCTCCTCCTCTTTTGTACTGCCTTCTATAGCAATGGCTTCTATCCGCCTTTTCTCTCCTGTTGTGCCAAGGATCGTATTTTTCGTAATATCCTGATACTCCCGATCTCCGATTCCTTTCATATGGATTTTTACATTGGTCTTTCCCGGAGGCGCGATACGAAGCGCTTCTATCCGCCTGTTCTGCCCGGTCGTCCCGGCCATTTCCCCGTCGCATTTCCAGGAAAGCCACCCTTGTCTCCTCACATGTACCTGGTAGGATACTTCGCCCTTCTGCGATTTATCTCCCTGCATTTCTCCTCCATTTCTTATCGCTCCATCCGGATCATTTATGACGCTTGAAGCTCCCGCATATTTGTCCCAGGCCTCCCTGCTGCCGTAAAATACATTCAGGTCAAGATTGCCGCTCCACCCCGGCAGCCTTCCCGACGAAGTGTACTGATACATAGCACAGGTTTTCCACGCCCCCAGGCTGCCGTAAACAGGAGCATCCGGTGTATAGCCCATTGTCTGATCCCCCGCAAAATATCCGGCATTCCACAGACCATAATCTGCCTGTACAACCTTTGTCCAGTCATAACTGTTTACTACACTGTTGCTCATATAAATGAGCGGTTTTACTCCTGTCAATTCATAAATCCGGTCCAGAAACGCTTTGGCATACCCCGGACCTTTTTCTATTGCTTTTCCTTCCCAGTCAAGAACAAGTACCGACTGTTTGATATACCCCCGAATATTTTTATAAAAAAAATCCGCTTCTTCTTTTCCTGTACTTTTTCCTGTGGCATAATGGTAAACTCCTGTTTTTCTTCCAAGGCTTTTTGCCCTCTGAATAAATCCGTTACAGTATGGATCCACAAAACCGGTTCCTTCTGTAGCCTTACATATTACAAAGTCAGCAGAAACTTTCGCAAGGTCAAGCCCTGCCTGATGATTGCTGATATCAATGCCGTTTAAACTCATATTTCGCTGCCTCCTGTCATTTTTTGCAGAATTTCAATATTAACTTATGTGAAAATATCGAAATTGCCACTTGAGGCATATTCCATGAATGGATGAGTGATCATCCAGAAAGGCAGGACAGAAAATCAGGATTCTTTTTGATCTTTCACACAAAAATATGGGAATTTGTATTTGGGCAAAGAAGTGGTGCCGGAACTAAGCTCCCGCACCAACTTTGTCTACAGTCTGAGAGGATGTCGGTACCGACATCCCCTCTCTTAAAATTATGCAATCTTACTCCATCTGCAGCAGCCGATACAGTGCCTGCGCATATAGTCTTGCACACTGTACCAGCTCATCCAGATCAACAAATTCATCTGCCTCGTGAGCCAGCTCCGGTTCACCCGGAAATACCGGACCAAAAGAAACAAAGTTCTCTACATCACGGCAGTAGGTTCCGCCCCCGATAGTGATGGCCTCTTCTCTTGTCCCAGTCACATCTTCGTACACATCCAGCAGAATCTGCACAAGCTGTGCATCTTTAGGTACATAGAGCGGCGGCCGTTTCTGCCAGTATTCCGGTTGGAATCCATGTTTCTCACAGGTCAGACGGATTGTCTTCCAGACTGTGTCCAGATCAACATGGACAGGACAACGGATATCTACCTTCAGTTCACTGTGTTCTTTCTCCACATTCAGGATCCCCAGATTCATACTGAGTTTTCCTGAAAGCTGATCCTCACAGGCAATTCCCAGGCCTCTTCCTTCCCAGCCGTCTTCAAACAGAGCAGCCAGAGCTTTGAAATATTCCCTGGTCTTGTAATCCGCAAACGGCAGATCCTTTAGGAACCGGATCATGGACAGGATCGCATTTTCTCCCAGCCAAGGCTGCATAGCGTGGGCGCTGACTCCGGTAAACGCAAGATAAAGATTTCCCTCTCTTATCTGTGCAGTTCCCTTGGAAATCTTTTCCTGGAACTCCCTAAGAATCTCTTCCAGCTGCTCCTTTGGGCCGCCAATCCACACCTCCGCAATGTTAGGTACTGCATTTACAACTGTTCCCCCTTTGATCCGGATCACGCAAAGTTCCTTTGTGTTTGGAAGCTCTCGTTCCTTCTGGATCTGGAACCGCAGGATCCCTTTCTCCGCATGGATGACAGAAAACATACCATCTGGAGAAAATCCAAGATCCGGGCCTTTTTCCTTGGTCAGATAATACTTGATACAACGGTGGCCTGTCTCTTCATCACAGCCGATGATGTGCCGTACATGGTTCTTAATGGGCAGGCCGCTTTCCCTCACAGCTTTCATTGCATAAAGCGCGGCAACCAACGGTCCTTTGTCATCAATCGTGCCCCTTCCGTACATTTTCCCGTTCTCAATTTCCGGGACAAAGGGCTGCTTTGACCAGCCGTTCCCCGGCGGAACCACATCAATGTGGGACAAGATCCCTATCTCCCTGCCTTCTGCTCCAAAATCCACTGCAGCCGCGTAGCCGTCATAATCCCGCACTTCGAATCCAAGCGTCTTGGCCAGCTCCATAAGCGCATCCAGGGCGCTTCGGATTTCCTGACCAAACGGGGCGCCTTCTCCGGCGCTTTCCAGATTGATCACGCTGGGAATCTTAACCAGTTCTTCTAGAGACTGGATCATATCATTACGGTATGATTTCACAAGTTCATCGATTTTCTGTTCCATTTTACTGTCTTCCTTTCTGATTCTATGCATTTAGATAAACATTTTGATAAGACTCGAGAAAAAGCTGTATAATCCATCCCCTGCAATCAAACCAGCATCACGGCAGTTCATAAATTCATCCCCGATAATCTTTCGGATAATAACAGCTACAACAACACCTATTCCATAAATTGGATTATTGATCAAAAGCCCGGTCGCCAAAAGGACGCCAAACATATACTTTCTTCCGATTATCTGAATGATCGCTCCCGGAATCGCCCAGATGGCCAGCTCCTTCATAAGCGCCATATCGCTCCCCATCTCTGCGGTAGTCGCAAATACTGTACTTGTAGCCGGAATCAATCCGTCTTTTAATGTCATGTCCGCAAAAAAGATGACAACAATAATTCCGATCAAAGCTCCCAGCATTTCTATCCAAACCTGTTGTTTTCTTCCATACAATTCATATTCCGGATTTTTTGCTTTTCCACGGATCAGCCAGCCTGTTTTTAAATCATATCCCATATCCGCAAAACATGGACCTACAGAGCTGATATAACCAGTCAAAACCGCAACAGCAAGAGGATGGAAGCCCATAACGACACCGATGGTCATGAAAATCGTAGTGACCGCAAATCCTGGAAACCACCCGGAATACATTGCAGCTTTCCCTATAATAATCATCGAAGCAACAGAGGCAAACGCAGTCCAGAGTACCCATAAGGCCATTTCACCAGCAGACATCCCAGTAAATATTCCACAGATCACTCCTACAAATACGCCGCCAGCCAAATGGGTGAGCAACGCAATGATCAGCGTCCACTTAGTCTTTCCCGCAGAAACAGTCAGTCCCTCTTCCACATCATCTCCCTCTGATTTCTTTGCTCTTTTTGCAGAGCCCTGATAGATTGATACAACCGACTGGATCAATGCGATAATACCTGCTCCAACCATAAAGCCCTGAGGGATACTCGTCGCCCCAAGATCAAACCCTGTCAGCGGGGCACAGTATCCCCGGATCAGCAGACCTATCCCCAACGCCAGCATAGATACAATGTTTGCAATGAATACGATACCTACGGCGCCTACCGGTAATTTTACGATACTTCCCAGGATTCCTACAACAATACCCTGGATAACACGTTTAGCTTTATCCCCGCCCTCATCTCCAGCCTCCAGGACCTCCGCAGTAGCCACTCCCGGCGCCCAGGCTTCTTTGGCAGGAAACAAAGGAGAATCAAACAACGCCCCTACCGTATAAACGGAAATCAATGTTCCGAAAATACATCCCAGCGCCATTGGCAAAATAGCGTCAAATTCACCCATCACAAACAGGATAGCTACTGTCACAAAGGCACAGTTTGCTGCGGAAAAACCTGCGCCAGACACAATCGTCTGGATATAATTCTGTCTTTCCACACTTTTAAATTTCCCAAATACTGTCATCGGAATCCTTGCGACAAGCATCGCAAAAATCGCGCCTAATATAGATGTATTAGCCGAAACTCCGACCTTTCCCATGATCTGCATACATATTATGCCTGACAATACCGCGAGAACCGATCCAAAAATAATCGTCATCGGCTCTGAACATCGTATTTTCTCAAATGTATCCGCTGCTTTAGATTTCTGATTATCTTGCATTCTTTTTTTCCTCCTCTCCTGTTCCTTTACATGACGGTATCAAAAAAGCGCCTGAGTCGCAGAAACGTTCAGGCGCCTATCCTCTTATGTTTCTTTAGTATCCTGCTGCACCCATTTTTTTACAGATTTCTATGAGTTCCGGATCAACGTATTTTCCATCTTCTTCCATAGTGACGCCATCCAAAATAATGGTTGGTTTGGAAACAACTCCATCTGTATGGGATGCCGCTGTCCAATAACTTCCGCGAATCATCTTTCCCTGACTTCCGATTCCAAACTCCATGCAGCCAAAAATTCTTTCGTCTTCTACAATCCGCCCTGTTGCCTCTGTAACACCCGGGTTAAATCCAAGTGAATAGTGAGCAAGGCGGAACATATTCGGATCGTCGAAGGATTCCAGCCATGCTTTAAATCTTTCTGCATCCTTTCCTCCTTCAATCTTTGTAACTCTGCCCTCTTCCAGAGTCAGCTCTACATTGCCCGAAAGGATTCCCATATCCGTCGGCGGGAAAATAGCCGCATCAAACACGAGTTTTCCATTAATGGTCTCTTCAATAGGACACCAGCTGATCTGTCCGCACATCATAAATGGGTAACCTTTAAAGGTAGCAAGCTGTCCGGAATGTCTTACAGGCCGTCCCTCATTTTTAGCTGTCAGATAGGTTCCATTTCCGTCTTTAATAATAATCTCATTTGCAGCTTCCATCTTAGCTTTCAATGTCTCTCCCAATTCTACAACGCTTGCGACATCTACTCTGCCGATACATTTTACAATCATCGTCACATCCATTCCTGTCAGATTGATATAACGACATCCAAAATCGATTGCTTTTCTCCATGACTCACAGAGCATGATAGACGAATAAGACAGCTCGATCCATACATCTGCAACC